>CAVCDT010000008.1:0-34141 GCA_963600995.1 Akkermansia muciniphila
TGGCGGCCAGGCGGAATGCAGGAGCAAGGCCTGTTATGGCGACTCCGAGTACTCCTTGCTCAAGCCTGGCAACGAGCCCGGCAAGCCTGCTCGCGATGTGGCAGTCGAGGGCATCGCGGCAACGGTCTTGGGCCGCTATTTTGCCCTGACTGACGACGACGGCGTCTCCTATACCCAAAACGACGACGATATGGCGCGTCTGATCTTCTACGGTGTGGACGAGCTCGCCCGTTGCGGCGAGGTGTTCACCACGAATGCGTTCGACAAGCGCAAAGCGCAACGGCGCCCGTCGCTTTCCACGGGGCTTTCCATCGAGAGCAACCTGATCAACTTCACGGTGAGCGCAGACGAGATGACGCCGGGCGAGATCGCGGCGCTGCTTGCGAGCTACCAAAACAAGAAGAGCTACCACAAGCTCAAGGACGGAAGCTTCATCAATCTGGCGGATGCAGGCGAGGAGGAGCTGGCGGACCTCGAGCGCATCGCAGCTATCGCCCAAGAGCTTGGCATCGACGCAAAGGAGCTGGCCAAAGGCGAGGTGAGCGTAGAGGCTTACAATGCCTTCGTGCTCGACGAGCTTGCCCAAGACGAGGAGAAGGATGCGAGCTTCAAGGCCTTCATCGACAACTTCAACGACCGCCGCGGCCGCGACTACCAGTTGCCCGAGGGTCTCGAGGGCGTTTTGCGCCCGTACCAGGTGGAGGGCTTCGAATGGCTGTCCACGCTTGCGGATACGGGGCTTGCGGGTATCTTGGCCGATGAGATGGGCCTAGGCAAGTCGCTGCAGACCATAAGCCTGTTGCTGTCGCGCGCAGAGGATCTGGCCAGCCAGCCGGCGTTGATCATCTGCCCGGCCAGCCTGGTCTACAACTGGCTTGCGGAGTTCGGCAAGTTCGCGCCCAGCCTGCGCGTCGAGGTCATGGCGGGGTCCAAGGCATCGCGAGACGAGGTCCGCGCCAAGGGCGGCTACGATGTGCTGGTGACCAGCTACGACACCCTGCGCATCGATATCGCTGATATAGCAGAGAGCAGCTTCTCGTTTGAGGTGATAGACGAGGCGCAGTACATCAAGAACCACGCGACCAAGGCGGCCAAGGCCGTCAAGGCCGTGCGCGCGGCTCATCGCATCGCGCTGACCGGTACGCCCATCGAGAACCGCCTAAGCGAGCTGTGGAGCATATTCGACTATCTGATGCCGGGCATGCTGGGACCGTACAAGCGCTTCAGGGAGGTCTACGAGACGCCCATCATCGGCGGTGACGAGGAGATGTCGCGCCGCCTGCGCTCCAAGGTGGGGCCGTTTATCCTGCGCCGTCTCAAAGGCGACGTGCTGAGCGATCTGCCGGACAAGCTCGAGACGGTCATCCACGCCAAGCTCGAAGGCGAGCAGGCGAAGCTCTACGAGGCACACGAGGCTAGGCTGCGCCAGTCGCTTGCGCATACGAGCGACGAGGACCTCAAGACGGGCAAGATCGCCGTTTTGGCAGAGCTCACCAAGCTGCGGCAGATCTGCTGCGACCCCAGGCTCCTGTACTCGAGCTACAAGCAGCATGCAGCCAAGATGGGGGCGATCTGCGAGCTGGTGCAAAACGCCGTTGACAACGGGCAGAAGGTACTCGTGTTCTCGCAGTTCACGAGCTTTCTGAGCTTAATCGCAGATGCGCTTGCAGCGCGCGGGCTTGCGTACTACACCATCACGGGCGCTACGCCCAAGCTCGAGCGCATGAAGCTGGTCGAGCGGTTCAACCAAGACGACGTGCCCGTGTTCTTGATCAGCCTCAAGGCGGGCGGCACGGGCCTTAACCTGGTGGGGGCGAGCGTGGTGATTCATGCGGACCCATGGTGGAACGCTGCGGCCCAAAACCAGGCGACCGACCGCGCGCATCGCATCGGGCAGACCCAAGACGTGAGCGTTTTCAAGGTCATCGCCGACGGTACCATCGAGGAGCGTATCCTCAAACTGCAGGAGGCGAAAAGCGACCTGGCCGATGCCGTCCTCGCTGCCGATGGTGCAAGCTTGGGTTCTCTGTCCCGCGACGAGCTCATCGCCCTTCTGAGCGAGGATTAGGGGCACACCTGCGGCGTTGTCTTTGCTGCGGTCTCTTGGTAGGTTGCAGCGCTCTGCTGCCGGCAAGTCCCGCGCAGCTTCGCTGCGCCTGATTACGTCGCGCCTATCGGCGCGATCGGGCGAGCTAGCGGGCTTGCGCCCGCATCCGCTCGCCCCTACGCGCACACGCGGGTGCGCTTGTCGCCGCGAGGGCGCAAGTGGCGCGGAGGCGCTGGTGTTACAAGATTAGAGTGCAAGCGCCGTGTGGCTGGATATTGGCAGCAGCTTATTTTGTTACCATCGAGGTAATGTATGTGCGATATAGTACGGTTGTATATACGTTTTAGAACAGGAGCCAAAGATGGCAGCTTCAACTCTGACAATCCGCATAGATGAAGACCTTAAGCGCCAAGCATCAGAGGTCGCCGACTATTATGGGCTTGATCTGTCTTCTGTCACCCGTGCGTTTTTTAAGCAGATGGTAAATACGCGCTGTATTCCGTTGACTTTTGTGTCCGAGGAGCCAAACGCAGAGAGCTTGGAGGCTATCCATGAGGGTGATGCGTTTCTGGCGTCAGGCAAAAAAGGTCGCTTCACCAACGGTGCCGATCTCATCGCAGAGGCCATGCTCTAATGGGCAAGCTTACCGCTGAGTTCTCCACCGCTTTCTCTCGTGATTTGAAGAAGAAGGCCAAGCGTCGTAAGTGGGATTTGGATGAGCTGCAAAAGCTGATTGACCTCGTTTTAGAGAATACTCCCGAGTCGATGGAGATTCTCAGGCGTCGGCATAATATGCACCGCTTGAGTGGTAATTGGGCAGGTCGCAGCGAATGTCACGTAGCCAATTCCGGTGATTGGCTTGTGATCTGGTCTTCCAATGACCGAGTTGCCTTCTTCGAGCGCACGGGCAACCATGACGAGCTTTTCGGATAGGCAACCCCTCTCCGCCCTTCGTTAGGCGTACGCCGCGCGGATCTGGTCGAGGTAGGCGATGTAGTCTTTGCGCAGGGACGCTGGCTCTTCGATGACGATTTTGGGCCCAAAGGTAGTGAGCCATGCGTAGAAGGTGGGTGCCTTCATGACCGTGACATGCACGAGCGCGTAGCTTTTATCCTGTGAGGCCCGTGCCTCGACGTCCTTGCCAAAGCGGTCGACCACGGCGCTCATAACGCTCGCGTCCACGCGCAGCGTGACATCCACGGGCTCGCCGGAGAACATCCCAAAGACGCGCTGCTGGAACTTCGACACGTCGAAGCCCTTGATCTGCTTGTTACTCACTGCGCGCTTGGCGCTGTTCTCTATCGATTTCATGCGGTCGAGCCTATACGTGGTGAAGCTCTCGTGAGAATCGCTCCAAGCGATGAGGTAGTAGAAATCGTCCATGTACATGAGCTGGACGGGGGTGACCTCGTAGCGCTCGCCTCCGTGTTGGAGCACGGGATCGATGTTTGCGTCGTACTTGAAGTAGAGGAAGCTCACCTGCGTCTTGGCCGTCAGGGCGCGGTGTATGGCATCGAGGCTGTAGAAGACGGACTCGTTCTGGTTGCGTATGCGCCCTTCTACGTAGATCTTCTTGTTGAGCTCCTCTGCCAGGTGCTTGCTGCCCAGCCTGCCTATCTGCTGGATGAGGGCCCTGGATTTGCGCTGCGTGAGAAACTTGGACGATTGCACGGCATCGGCCATGAGCATGAGCTCTGTGTCGTCGAACTCGCGCGAGACGAGCGCATAAACGGTGTTGGCCCCGGCCTGCGACGATACGATGTCGTACCCAAAGCTCTGCAGGCGGTTGACGTCGTCGTAGAAGGTCTTGCGCTCGACGCGGATATCCTCTTCTTCTAGCAGGCGCGTTATCGAATCGCGCGTGAGACCGTGGTCTGCATCGGTGTGCTCCTTGAGGATCTTGAGGAGATAGAAGAGCTTGAGCTTTTGCTTCTCTGACGCCATGGTTCCTCCAAGTGCCGTAAGGACATGCCCTGTGCAGTCTTCAACAGCAATGTAGCAGCTCGAGCAGGTGGAAATCAATGCATAACAGGGTGATTTATTGGACGGGGAACAAAGGGGAGAGGGATGGCCGATACGCTTGGGCGCCCTGGCGCTTTGCCTGTACTGCTTGCATGACGGTTCGGCTTCGAGTTAACCGTTTGCAACTTGCTTTCTTGACAGCTGCAGGCTTGTGCATTACATATGAACAGTCATTCATATGTTTATGCTGACCTTGTGCTTTGCGATACGGCCAAGGTCTTTAAAAAGGAGTAGCAACACATGGACACTCAGTCGTTCGATATCACGGGGATGACCTGCGCTGCCTGCAGCGCCCGTGTCGAGAAAGCGGCGCTATCCGTCGATGGGGTAGAGGCTGCTACGGTCAATCTCCTTAAGAACTCGATGAAGCTCGACTACAACGGCGACCCTGCCGTGCTCGATGCCGTCTGTGATGCTATCGACAAGGCCGGTTACGGCGCTCGCGTGCAGGGTGCCGCCAAAGCGCAGGCGCCGGGTGCTGCTGCCGCCAAGAGCCCTGCTGCCGATGCCGCGGCAGCCGCTAGGCAGATTCGCAACCGCTTCATCATCAGCTGCATCTTCACTGTCCCGCTGTTTTATCTGTCGATGGGGCATATGTTCGGCTGGCCCCTGCCGCAGGCTGTCCACGAGGACACGGGCGTCATGGGGCTCGCCCTTACGGAGTTTCTGCTCCTGCTGCCGGTGGTCTATGTGAACTTCAGGTACTTCACCGTGGGCTTCAAGACGCTGCTGCATGGCGCGCCTACCATGGACACCCTCATCGCGCTGGGCTCTACGGCGAGCACGGTGTACGGCATCGCGGCCATGTACAGGATAGGCATCGCTTTGGGAGCGGGGGATTCATCGGCAGCGCACATGGCGGCTATGGACCTCTACTTCGAGAGCGCGGCGATGATACTCACGCTCATCACGCTGGGCAAGTGGTTCGAGGCCCGTGCCAAGGGCCACACCACGGATGCGATCACGGCGCTGATGGACCTTGCCCCCAAGACCGCGCTGCTCGTGCGTGACGACGGCTCGATGGAGGAAGTCGCCGTCGAGCAGCTGCAGGTGGGTGATACGGTGGCCGTCAAAGCAGGCATGAGCGTCCCTGCAGACGGGCGCATCGTCACCGGAAACGGCACCTTGGACGAGAGCGCGCTCACGGGCGAGAGCATCCCGGTTGACAAAGCAGTTGGCGACGAGGTCACGGGCGCCACCGTCAACACGGCGGGTTACTTCACCATGCAGGTCACACGTGTGGGCGACGACACGGCGCTTGCGCAGATCATCAAGCTCGTCGACGACGCGACGGGCAGCAAGCCGCCTATCCAGCGCCTTGCCGATGAGATCAGCTCCGTCTTCGTGCCGGTGGTCATCTGCATCGCCGTCGCGGTCTTCATCCTGTGGATGCTCATTAGCGGCGGCGATGTGTCGCGCGCCGTCAACTTTGGGATTAGCGTGCTGGTTATCAGCTGCCCATGCGCGCTTGGCCTGGCAACGCCTACGGCCATCATGGTGGGTACCGGCAGGGGGGCGGCTAGCGGCATCCTCATCAAGAGCGCCGAGACCCTCGAGAACGCCCATGCCATCACTACCGTCGTCTTCGACAAGACCGGCACGATCACCAAGGGGACGCCCGAGGTTATAGACGCCATAGCGGCTCACGGCGTTGAGCAAGAGGAGCTTGTCGCCATCGCGGCGAGCGTTGAGGCTAAAAGCGAGCATCCTCTGGCGAAGGCCATATGCGCCTATGCTGCTGGCTGCGGCATAAAGCCCATGGCCGTGCAGGGGTTCGAGCAGGTGCCCGGCAGGGGCCTTGCCGCCCGTTTGGCCGGCCAACCGGTGCTTGCGGGCAATGCCTTGATGATGGCCGATGCCGGCGTCGATATCTCCTCTTTTGCCGATGAGGCCCAAAGCATGGCCGATGCGGGCAAGACCCCGCTGTTCATCGCCTACGCGGGAAGCCTTGCGGGCGTTGTGTCGGTTGCAGACGCCGTCAAGCCCACGAGCGCGGCAGCGATCGGCGCGCTCAGGCAGCAGGGCATTCGCACCGTTATGCTCACGGGAGACAACGAGCGCACGGCAGCCGCCATCCAGCGTGAGGTGGGTGTGGATGCCGTTATCGCCGGCGTCCTGCCGCAGGGCAAGGAGGAGCAGATCCGCCTGCTGCAGGAGGCGGGCGGCAAAGTCGCTATGGTGGGCGATGGCGTCAACGACGCGCCGGCGCTTGCAAGGGCCGATATCGGCATCGCGATCGGTGCAGGTACGGATGTGGCCATCGAGAGTGCGGATATGGTGCTCATGCGCAGCGACTTGGCAGATGTGCCCGCAGCCATCGACCTCTCCTGCGCTACCCTGCGCCGCATCAAATGGGGCTTGTTCTGGGCTCTCATCTACAACGTCATCTGCATACCCGTTGCGGCAGGCGCCTTGAGCTTTGCGGGCTTTATGCTCAACCCCATGATCGCAGCTGCGTGCATGAGCCTTTCGAGCGTCACCGTGGTGCTCAATGCGCTCACCTTGCGCAAATGGAAGCCGCCTGTCCTCTAGGGGATAATGCAACTGCAGCGTATTAAGCGTCTGCGCTCAAGACCGTGAACCGGGGGCGAGAGGCGCCCCTGTCCATAGACCGAGGAGTTACCCATGTCTCTCTTTAGCTCGCTTCCCACCACCAAGCTCGACGTCACGGGCATGCACTGCGAGAAGTGCGTCGCCCGCGTGAAGGATGCCCTCGAGGGCATCGACGGCGTAACGGCGGCAGATGTCGACCTCGCATCAAACAGCGCGACCGTCACAGGCGACGTCGACCCCGCTGCTATGGTCGCTGCTGTCGAGGCTTTGGGCTTTGGCGCTGCTGTTGCCTAGGGGATATATGGCATAGGGGCTATGCAGCGGCAACTGTGGCTGCATAGGGGATATGCGGCACCGGCTGCTGTGTCCATGCTGTGTTTCCGCGAGTACCCCTGCCTTGCGTCGCAGGGCAGGGGTATAGTTGCAGACGTTCGAACAACGCATGCAAGGAGGGACGGGCATGAAGCTCGAGGATTGCATCTACAACGGCGAGGGCAGGTTCCGCATCGCTGGTCACCCCACCAACGCCCATATCGACAAGTCTGAGCGCAAGAAGTACGAGGAGCTCACGGCTCGAAACACCGCGCGCATGGCGCAGCTCCAAGACAAGCTCTATGCAGAGGCCAAGGAGGGCCTGGTCGTCTTGTTCCAAGCTATGGACGCAGGCGGCAAGGACTCCACCATCAAGCGCGTGATGAGCGGCGTGAACCCGCAGGGCTGCGTGGTCGAGAACTTCAAGCAACCCACTAAGGACGAGCTCGCCCACAGCTTCATGTGGCGCGTCTTCAAGGCCATGCCCGCGCGAGGTTACATCGGCCTGTTCAACCGCTCGTACTACGAGGACGTGCTCGTGGTGCGCGTCCACAACATGCAGAAGGGCTACTCGATGCCCAAGCGCTGCGTGGACATGCCCGCCCATGAGTTCTTTACCAAGCGCCTCGAGCACATCAACGCCTTCGAGGAGTACATGTGGGACAACGGCGTGCGTTTGGTCAAGATCTTCTTGCACGTGGGCAAGGAGGAGCAAAAGAAGCGCTTCCTGGCGCGCATCGACGACGAGTCCAAGAACTGGAAGTTCGCCGAAAGCGACGTTAAAGAGCGCGCTTTGTGGGACGACTACCAAGACGCCTACGAGAAGGCGATCAACGCCACGGGGACCAAGGTGGCGCCGTGGTACGTCATCCCGGCAGACCAGAAATGGTACGCGCGCTACCTGGTGAGTGAGGCGATCGTCAAGGTGCTCGAGGATATCGACCCGCAGTACCCGGATATGCCCCAGGAGCAGAAGGCGAATCTCGCCACTTACCGCGAGGCTCTCACCTCGGAATAACGCGAGCTTGGGGTTAGAATAGGCTATTACTGTTTTGAAGCGGGCAGCACGCGTGCCTGTCGGCGCTATGCAAAGGACACTTGCTTATGGCTTATAAACGACTCGGCGACCTTCTGACGGAGGCCGGCCTCATCACAGAGGAGCAGCTCTCCTCTGCGCTCGTATCGCAGCGCGAGTCGCATCGCCGCTTGGGCGACGAGCTCATCGCCTTGGGCATCATCACGGAGACAGAGCTCATCGAGGCCCTCTGCCAGCAGCTGGGCATCGACTACATCGACCTCACCAACGTCATCCTGCCGGCAGAGCTCACGCAGGTCATTCCCAAGAACATCGCCCGCAAGTTCGACATGGTCCCGGTGCGCGCCACCCGCGACGAGGTCTTCGTCGCCATGGCGGACCCGATGAACTTCATCGCCCAGGAGGAGGCGCGCGCCGCATCAAGGCGCCGCGTCATCCCAATGGTCTCGCATCGCACGGCCATCGAGCGCGCCATCATGCAGCTCTACGGCAACGAGGGCGCGGCCCGCGCCATCGAGGAGATGCGCAGCGAGCAGCTCTCCAGCAACCCCGATGCCGCCCAGGCAAACGTCACCGCCAACATCATCGGCGGGGACGACGAGGCCCAATCCGCACCTACCATCCGTTTGGTCAACTCCATCATCGAGCGAGCCACCACAGAGCGCGCTAGCGATATCCACCTCGAGCCGCGTGAGGGCGACATGCAGGTGCGCATGCGCGTTGACGGCATCATGCGCAACGTCTTGACCGTTCCGCGCGACCTGCAGGGCGCCGTCATCAGCCGCCTCAAGATTATGGGCAGCATGAACATCGCAGAGCACCGCATCCCGCAGGACGGCCGCGCCAACGTGCGCCTCAAGAATAAGGACATCGACCTGCGCCTCTCAACGCTGCCCACCATCTATGGCGAGAGCGTCGTCATCCGCTTGCTTGACAAGTCCGCCGCGCTCTTGAGCCCGCAGGGCATCGGCCTTTCCGGCAAGAACTACGACAAGTACCGCCATCTGGTGAGCGCGACCAACGGCGTGCTCCTCATCACCGGCCCCACCGGCAGCGGCAAGTCGTCCACCATGTACACGATGATTCGCGAGCGCAACACAGAGGAGATCAAGCTCATCACGCTCGAGGACCCTGTGGAGTACAACATCGACGGCGTCAACCAGGTGCAGATCAACGAGAAGGCTGGCATGACCTTCGCCTCCGGCTTGCGCTCGATCCTGCGCCAGGACCCCGATATCATCGCCGTGGGAGAGATCCGCGACAACGAGACGGCAGAGATCGCCATGCGTGCTGCCATCACGGGCCATCTGGTGTTCTCGACCATCCATACCTACGATGCGGCAAGCGCCGTCGACCGCCTGCTCGACATCGGTGTCGAGCCCTACCTCATCGCGTCCGGCCTACGAGGCGTCATCGGCCAGCGCCTGGTGCGCACCATCTGCCCCAACTGTCGCGAGGAGTACACGCCGGATCAGCGCACGCTCGACTTGCTAGGCATGAAGGCGAGCGATATGACCTTCTACCATGGCGCCGGTTGCACCGCATGCGCCCATACCGGTTACCGCGGGCGCACGGCCGTCTTCGAGTTCCTCACCGTCGACGCTGCCATGCGCCGCGTCATAAGCCAGGGCGCAGACCGCGTCGCTATCCGCGAGTGCCTCGAGAAGTCGCCCGATTACCAGTCGCTTCCTCAGTCGTGCATGCAGCTCATGCGTGAGGGTGTCACCACGCTCGAAGAGGTCGCCCGCATCATCAACACTATGGACTAGGGGAGGATGCCCTCTTGATATCTGCAGCTAAGATCGTCGACCTTGCGCACCAGGCAGGTGCGTCCGACGTCCACTTCGTGTGCGGCCTGCCCGTCAAGTTCCGTCTCCATGGGCAGCTCGTCAACGGCGGTGTCTGCGACGACGCCCCGCTCACGCATGAGGATTGCGAGGAGCTCGGGCGCGAGCTTGCTGGCAGCGACTTCGACGGCATCTCTACCATAGGGGAGTGGGACGGCTCTGCCACCATCGCCGATGTCCGCGTGCGTATCAACCTCTTTAGGAGCCAGGGCAACTGCAACGCGGCCCTGCGCCTTCTTTCCGATAAGATCCCGCCGCTCTCGTCTCTGGGCCTGCCGCCTGCCGTGCTCGAGTTCCCCAAGATCCAGCGCGGCATCGTGCTCGTCACGGGCGAGACCGGATCGGGCAAGTCGACCACGCTCGCTGCCTTGATCGACGCCGTCAACCACACGCGCGCAGAGAACATCATTACGATGGAGGACCCCATCGAGTACGTCTACACGCCGGACAAGTGTGCGATCAGCCAGCGCCAGATCGGGTCGGACTCCGCGAGTTACTCGGATGCCCTGCGCGCCGTCCTGCGCGAGGACCCCGATATCATCCTCATAGGCGAGATGCGCGACCTCGACACCATCCAAACGGCGCTTACCGCAGCCGAGACCGGGCATTTCGTTCTTGCAACGCTGCATACCAACTCTGCGGCAGACTCCATCGACCGCATGGTGGACGTGTTCCCCGCCGGCTTGCAGCGCCAGATTCGCATGCAGCTTTCGACCACCCTCAAGGCGGTGCTCTCGCAGCAGCTCGTCCCGCGCGAGGACGGCACTGGCCGCGCGCTTGCGGCAGAGCTCATGGTCGTGACGCCCGCCATCCGCAACCTCATCCGCGAGGGCAAGACGCCCCAGATCATGAACTCGCTTGCCACCAGCGCAGATGCCGGATCGGTCACCATGGACAACGCGCTCATCAGCTTGTACCGCGACCGCGTCATCAGCGCCAAGACCGCGATCGAGGCAGCGCACGACCAGGACTTCGTGACTAAGAACACCCGCGGCTTCTAGGGCCGCTTGCTAAAAGAGGCGCCTGCTACAGGCGCCATGAGCGATTAAGGATTTGCAACATGCCAGTCTTCAAGTACGAGGGAACCACCGCATCGGGGCAGTTCGCCACAGGCATCGTCGAGGCCTTCGACGAGATGGAGGCCTTGGGCAAGGCGCGCCAGGAGTGCCATGTCGTCTCGAAGCTCACAGAGGTTCGCGAGTCCCCTGGTTTCCTCAAGGCAGAGATCGGCTCCGGCAAAATCAAGGTCAAGTCCATATCGCTGATGTGCTCGCAGTTCGCCACCATCATGACCGCGGGTATGAGCATCGCGCACTGCGTCGAACTCGTTGCTATCCAGACCTCTGACAAGCACCTGGCCGCTATCCTCCAAGAGGTCGCATCCGATGTCCAAAGCGGCCATAGCCTGGCGGATTCCTTCCAGCACAAGGGCGGCTCCAAGCTGCCCGTCATCTTCTACGAGACCGTGCGCGCAGGCGAGATGGCCGGTACGCTCGACAAGAGCTTCAAGACGCTCGAGGAGTACTTCGACAAGAAGTCGCAGACCAAGGCAAAGCTCGCAAGCGCGCTCATCTACCCTATATTCGTCTGCATCCTGGCTGTGGTCGTGGTCATCGTGATGATGGTCGCCGTCGTGCCCACCTTCAAGGAGATTCTGGGCAGCCTGGACGCCGAGATGCCGCTTATGACCCAGATACTCATCGACGCGAGCGACTTCATGGGCGCCAACTGGATCAAGATCCTCGCCGTCATTGCTGTAATCATCATCATCTTCATGCTCTGGAAGCGCAGCAACGCCGGTGCTTCCAAGTGGGCGCAGATGAAGCTCAAGATGCCCGTTGTGGGCAAGATCAGCGCTGCTAGCAACTCTGCGATCTTCGCCAACACCATGTCGCTTCTGCTCAGCTGCGGTCTGCCCATGACGCAGACGGTCGAGGTCACGAGCAAGGTCATGCCCAACTACGCCATGGCCACAGCCACCAATCTCATGGTACAGCGTCTGGAGGAGGGTCGTCGCCTTGCGGATTGCATGCGCGATATCCCCTCGATGCCCTCTACGCTGGTCGATATGGCGGCAGTAGGCGAGGAGACCGGCTCTGTCGAGGAGACGCTCTCCGTCATGGGGACCTTCTACGACAACGAGACCAACCGCCTCACGCAAAACGCCGTCTCCAAGCTCGAGCCCGCCGTGCTCGTCTTCATCGCGCTTTTTGCCGGCTACATCGTCGTGGCGCTGTATATCGCCATGTTCTCCATGTACTCGGCCATGTAAATCCTGGTTTGCCTTGTGGCGGTGTCGCCATCGGGCTCACGTACGCCCCAGTACGCTACGCCCTCGGCTCCTACCCACAAGGCAAACCAGGGTCTTAGCCCCTTGTGGCGGTGTCGCCATCGGGCTCACGTACGCCCCAGTACGCTACGCCCTCGGCTCCTACCCGCAAGGCAAACCAGGGCCTTCAGCCTCTTGTGGCGGCGCCTCCGTCGGGTCCGCGTGCGCCTTGGCACGCTAGGTTCGTGGTGCTTCGTGCGTTTAAGAATCCGTGCGTGCTATGCACCGTAAAGTGCTTAATCTGCCGCCTGAATCTCCGGTTGAATAATACAATGATGGGTACTTGTATTCTCACGCCTTAAGGCGTTTGTTTGATAGCTCGAGGTTTTGGGTTTGGGTAGATTTGCGGACATGATCAAAGGTGGCTTGAAACGCGGCGCCGCGCGCCTGCGCGCCGAGCAGGGCTTCTCTATGGCAGAGGTTCTCGCTACGGTCGCCATCCTCGTCATCTTGTTCGCTCTCGTCGCTATCAACGTCGTCAACTGGCAAGTCAGCCTGCGCCAAAAGGAGATGGACTCCAAGGCTCAGACCATCTACGTCGCCGCCCAGGAGCAGATGAGCACCATTATGGCTGCCGGCCAGGAGAGCTTGCTGCAACCAGTGGGAAAGGGCGGCAAAGACGGCAACGGCGTTACGCTCTTTGAGGGCGTGCCTGCAGACAGCGGCCTCAACGGCAGCGACCCGGTGGAGGAGGACTCCATCGCCTATGTGACATCCCAGGACCTGCAAACGCAGTTCTACGCAGACGGCACAGCCGTGCACGCACTGTTCTATAACAGCAACCTCGATAACAGCAGCCTCGATCCGGATCTGCTCTGGCACAACTGGGTCATCGAGTACGACTACAAGAGCCTCACCGTCTATGCCGTGTTCTACAGCGAGGATGACGGCACTTACAACTGCGCCACTGGCTATGGCACAGACGATGGCAACGTATACAACACGAGCTACCGCGAGTACAAGGGCCGCCTCGACCAGACGCGCGGACATGTTGGCTACCATGGCGGGGCTGGCTCTACGGGTAGCAACTCCTACGAGCTCAACCCCACTCTCACGGTTACCAACGGCGAGGAGCTTACCGCGCAGGTCAAATGTACCGCTCCGGGCCTCAGCACCCGTGACCTTGTCTTCAAGATCACGATCGAGGACGAGTTCGGGCATTCCTATACCAAGTACTACAGCTTCGGCACGGCATATACGCCCACTGACGGGTTCGATGTCGACAACACCGTCTACGGCCGCACTCCCTCGGAGCGCGTGTCGAGCGGTGCGGTGCCCATCAAGCTCGGTGCTGTCCATCAGCTGGATTTGACGCTTGACTCGCTTGCCGCAAGCGGTCTGCGTTTCTCCAAGCTCTATGGGTCCAACAGCAACCACCAAAATGCTGCGACTGGCAACTCCAACCTTGTGGAGGGGTCCAACTTCAAGATCACGGCAGAGGTGTTCTGCCCAAGCAATCAGCAGGTCAAGCATGCCACCTGTACCACCTCGACAGCGGATAACAACTATCCCAACAACTCGCTGTACGGCGACAACGACGGCGGTACCCATATCAACTATGCAGGCGAGGGCACGGTCGTGCAGGACAAAGGCCAAGCCAACATCTCCTGCGGGCGCCACCTGCAAAACCTCGACCAGAGCTCTAACGTAGGCTCTGGCGTCACGAGCGCATACCTCAGCTCGAGTGGGGTTGACTTCGGCAATGCCAAGAGCGCCGAGGACAACGACTGGCTTATAGCCTATGGTAGCTTCGATGCTTCTGGGAGCGCCTCTGACAGCTACTTCAACGGCACAGATGCAAACGGGCTGCCGTTGTTCAAGCCCATCAGCAATGATTCGCTCACGACGCTCAACGGCAGGCCGCTAGCCAAGGCGGACGATGCGTCTGTCTACGGTTCTATCGCCGGACTCAACATCGACACCGCTGCCGATGCAGACACGGGTTCTGGTGCGGCGGGCCTTTTTGCAAGCGCCGGTGCGGGCACGCTTAATATCGCCAATCTCAAGCTCACGGGCTCCAAGGTGAGCGCTGCGGGCTCGGGCAGCGCGGGCGTCTTGGTGGGAGAGCTCAACGGCAGCAGCGTCTCTATCGATAACTGCCAGGTTTACCTGCAGCAGCAGACGGACTTCACCTCTGGTGATAAAGACGCTTATAAGAGCGTCTGGGTTACCGGTGGCAAGGCCGGCGGTTTGGTAGGCAGCGTCGCTGGTACGGGGTCGCTCAACATCAACAGGAGCTCTGCATCGACGGTTATAGGCGATGCGGATGTTGTCACCTCGAATGCCGATGATGTCAAGAGCAGCGTTGTCGCCGGTGGTTTGGTGGGGGAGGTCTCCTCTGGTGCGAGCGTCTCCATCGCCACGAGCTACGCTGATTGCTATCTCTATGGCAAGGATGTCGCAGGTCTCGTGGGTGTTGCGGCAGATTCCTCGAGCGTAACCATCAGCGGCGATTATGCTGCAGGCTTCATGGCCGCTACCAACCAGACCGCGGGTTTGGTGGGCGGCAAGGTGACTGATAGCTCTGCCAAGTGCTACACGGCTATGAGCACGCTTGCCAAGAACAAGGCCGCAAACAGCATAAAGACCGCCAGTGGCGTGCCCGACGGCACCTTCATGATCGCCAACCAGGGCAACGCTAAGGCGATCTTGAGCTATCTCAATAACGGCAGCAGCGAGTTCACGCTCGACCAAAGCTCGCAAAGCGCCCCCTACAACCTGATGGGCCAAGCGCTGAGCTCTTACGAGTGGCCTACTGTCACCGACCTACGCCATTACGGCGACTGGCTCGCCGGTTTCGAGGAGGGTACGCTCGTCTACTACGAGAAATACCAGCGTGGTACAGGCGGTGCAGTGAGCTACGGCTTCTATGGCGCAAACGTCGAGTCTACCCTCGACAGCAGGGCATCCGATGACAGCAGCTCCATCCATGTAACGGGTGACGGCTATGGCGTCGTCTACTTGGCAAGTCAGAAGCCCACATCCAAGATCACCGTTACGGTGACGAACCCCAACGGCAACGGTGTGGTTGGCACGGTGACGATCGACCCCGATACAACAACTTGCTATCCGGTTGCCGGCAGCGATGGCAACTACGTGGTCTACCCGCTCGACCAGAGCAGCATCGTCAACACGTCGACGGTCAACGAGAACGGCTACTACCTTAAAGCGCAGATCACGCACGAGGAGTCCGGTACTACGGTCGACCCGGTCTACTACGCTTTCAACCCGCATTTTGCCAAGACCGTCAAAAAGCTCGCATCGCAAAGCGACTTCCCTGTTATCAGCGAGAACCCGCTGGTAGAGGTGCGCACGGCGCGTCAGCTCTGGAACCTGAGCGCGTATTACGGCTCGTATTACAAGATCACAGAAGACAGCGGCATGGCAGCGGGCAAGCAGATCAGGTTCTCGCAGGGTCGCACCATCGACTACGAGGAGTACGAGTGGTCCTCCTTTGGCAACAGCAAGGTCTCGCGCAAAGGCACTGTCGTCACACAGGGACCCATCGGCGATAGCTCCAACAACGGCTCTCCTTTCAAGGACAGCTATCAGGGCAACGGCTTCGAGATAACCAATGTGAGCTTCAAGGGCAGCGGTGATTACGCTGGTCTCTTTGGCTGCGTGAGCGAAACCGGCAAGGTGCAGGACGTTGTTCTCACGGCCAGGTACAAGAAGTCCGGCTCTAACAAGTACTTCGTCAACTACGACGTCCATAACCAGGGCAAAAACGAGAGGGCCCTGGGTGCTCTGGCCGGCAAGAACCAAGGCAGCATAAGCAACTGCGCTGTGTCCGGCTACTACATCGCAGGGTCCGATGGCACGCTGCATGCCTACGAGAACAGCAAGGTGAGCATCGGCGGCTTGGTCGGTATTAACGACGGCACCATCAAGAACTGCTCGGCAGATACGCCCAAGCTCAATCTGTCTGCTACCTATGCGACGATGTTCGCCGGTGGCTTTGCGGGTCGCAACAGCGGCAGCGTCAAGAACTCGTATGCGGTGGGCAGCATCACCGTACTCGACGCCAAGGAGAGCGGCGTCCAGATCGCTGGCTTCGCTGGCGAGAACTCGGGTACCGTCAACGGCAGCTACTGCGCGGTTGCCCTGACGTCTTCCGGCTCTGCAAGCGCTTATGGCTTTGCGCCCAAGGGCGGCGCGGTAAAGGGCTCCTATTATCTCTACGGGGGCACGTATTCTTTCATCGGCACTATGTACCCTTACCTGTCAGAGCAGGCGAGCACCTCCGGCTCTGCGATGACCTTTGCGAACCTCAAAAAGCTCGCCAACGGGTCAAAGGCCGATAATGCCCATAGCTACAACCATCTCAACACCTCTGGTGTGGACGCCTATCCCTTCAAGGCCGTGGTCAAGGATGCGTCGGGCGATCTGGTGCACTACGGCGATTGGCTCGAGGAGGCCACGCTCGGTACCCTAGGCGTGTTCTATTGGGAACACGAGGTCAACGGCAGCAACAACGGCTACAAGATGACCTACATCGGCACTGAGGTCGCATCCGATGGCACGGCCACACCTTTGAGCGGCACCACCTTGTGCACGGCCCATAACGACGACGGCGTCATCAGCGAGTACGGTTACGGCTACTACGTCGCCAAGGGGGAGGACGCAAACGTTGCGCGCACATGGACCAACCTCGATGTGAGCGATAACGGCAACAACGACAACGCGACCAACGCCACCGCATCGCTCGAGCTTGCCAAGCAGATGAACCAGACCTCCGCAAGCGATGGTGCGGCGCTGCATCAGTACACCTTCTATGCCTATACCACGCGAACCAAGAGCGCAGCTGATGGCGCAGACTATATCTGCCTCAAGGACGGTACCAGCGGCAACGTCGCCAAGGACGTTGTGCAAAACGGCAGCTTGAAGCTCGGCTACTCCCCGGCGGGCGCAACCAATACCAAGACGTACAGCTTTGCCATCTCGCCGCTTTTTGCTAACTCGATGCAGATCAAGTCTGCCAGCGGCATGACCATCAGCTCTGGTGACTTCACCCTCGAGATGAGCGATGGCTCTCAGACGGATTTCACGCTGGAGCCGGGCAGGTCGCAGACGGTGAGCCATGGCAGCGGCACGCAGACGGCCGGCAACGCTTACGAGGTGCGATCGGTCGACCAGCTCCAGTGCATCAACTGGAACGGCAAGGCAGGCAACGCCACTACATTGGTGAGCAATGCCGCAACCAACTACAAGCGTTTCAATTACCTGCTGTATGCCAACAACACGGGCACTAAGGCCGTTTCGAGCATAGACGGTATCGTCGACTCCGATATCAAGAGTGCGCGCTACCAGCGTTACTGGACTCAAACGCATGATGTCGAGCCCGTTGCCTCCGCATCGAGCTTCGTGCCGATTGCGGGTACGGTTAAGTCCTCTACTGGCTCATATAACGCTGTCCTGTATGCGTGGTTCGGCTCGACTTACAACGGTCAGAGCTATGCTGTGAAGAACCTTGGCATCATCAGCGACAGCTTCAACGTCGGCCTCTTCGGCACGACTGTCGGTGCCAATGTGAGCAATGTCATCATGTACGGCGATGCCGAGAACACACCTGTTATCAGGCGCGTGAATACGAGCAACAACGAGCAAGGCGCCTATAGCATCGGCGGCCTGGTGGGCGTCGCCTACGACTACGATGTCAGCAATCCCTCCACTATCGAGAACTGCGCGATCTCTGGCTACACTATCGATGACTCGAGTTCCAACAAGCTGGGCTTGGGCGAGATCAACATCGGCGGCTTGATCGGTGTCTCTAACACCAACCTCACCAAGTGCTCTGCTGTGACAGATATCAAGCTCAACCAAGAAGCGCTTTTTGCCAATGGCAAGGAAGCTAAATACGGCGTGTTTGTTCGTGTCGGCGGCTTGACGGGTGCCACGCAGGCAACTGTCAGCGACAGCTACTCCGGTGGGTCCTGCGTTATTTCTCAGGCCATGCAGAACAACTCGATTCAATACACAACGAACCACGGGTCCTATGAGATCTATGTGGGCGGCATCGCTGGCAGCGGCTTTGCAAGCAACTTCATGAACTTCACGGGTAGAAGCGACCTTCAAGAGGGCTCCCCTAAGGTTAAGGACTCCTACACGTACTTCGAGTTCCCGGCGGCGGCCTTTGGCAACGGGTATCGCTCCAATACCAGCACTAAGTATCTCAAGTCCTTCGCTATCGCCAGCGTTTCCGACCGCAATGGGTTTGGGCAAAAGGCATACATCGACAACTGCTATTACTACGGCAAGAACGCCACGCAGAAGAGCTACTTCGCTCAAACCTACGGGGCTACTCAGGGCTCTCCGTCTTCTTATACCTACGATCAAATGGCAGATGCTTCCGCGTTCTCCGCTGCGCTCAACAACGGCCGTACGGGCAACAACGCGGTTTGGGGTACTGTGACGGTCACCGATAGCAACGGCGTCGCCATCGACGGTCGCTACAGCTTCCCGTCTAGCTCTGTGCTCGAGGGGAAGAACTTCCCGTTCCCCGCGGTTGTCCGCCAAAACGACCTTACCTTCGGTACCTTTGCCTCGCCTGTCGAGGTCAACGTCCATTACGGCGATTGGCCCATCAGCGGCTCACATTGGGCTGCAGGGCGCGACAGTGTCGATATCTTTGCAGATATGAGCGATGACACCTGGACTTACAAGACCTCCAGGTTGGTTATCGACAACGACGAGGACCGCGCAGCGATAACCGCTGCCCTCAACAACGGCACCGTAGCCGGCCTCTTTACGTTTAACGACGGCGAGGGCAGCGCCTTCGCAGCTTCGAGCAGCCTCGTCGATATCCAGAGCATGACTGCCGTTGCCGGTTCAAGCGATGCTTACGATGTCACGTTCAAGGTCAAGCAGGACGGCAACGTCAAAGTGCGCTTCAACAACCGCGATCTCGCCACCTTCACCTTGCAGATAACCGCAGAGCTGCAGGCAAGCGCCGCGCTTGATGGCAGTGTGGATGATGCCGTTTACGACAGCAGTACCAATACCCTCAAACTCGAGAAAGAGCAGAATCAGACTCTCAAGCTGCTCCTCAGCTCCAAGGCCTCTAACGGGAAAGACGCCAAGGACCTGAGCACCCCCGCCTTGTGGAGCGATCCTGTGGCAGACGAGGAGGGCCTGCTCACCCTGACTTTGAGTCCCAATACAACAGCCGATGTCTCCAAGCTCAAGGTCGAGCGCAACGAGAGCGGTGCGGTGCTTGTGAGCACGACGGCTACTTACGATTACCATTCCGATGCAGACCAAGGCGGCAAGAAGTACACGAGCGACCTCATCGTCAACGTCACCGCTGCCGATGTCATGGGCTTGTCCAACGGCACGAGCTACAATCAGGCGCTCGTCTCTGGCAGCAGCAAGACGGGCCAGGATGCGACTTACACCAAGGGCACGGAGCCGAGCTACTCCCTTGATGGCGATGCGGCCAATATGTTCCTGTATGTCTCCGGCACGTCCAACTACCTGAGCAAGCTCGCGGCAGGGGATACCGGTTATGCCATTGCCAGCATCAAGATCAACGGCGAGGATTACGCAAACGGCGCATACGACGCCGATAAGGACTTCTATGTGAGCTTTGGCGGGGACGTCACTAGCGATACTGCCGGGGACTTCAACTATCTGCCCGGACTGTTGTCGTATAACAAAAGCGCGCCTGCAGGTGACGTAAAGGTCGAGCTGACCTTCGAAGACGGTCATGTCCTCACCACGACCCTTGCCAAGGATATGGTTCCGCCAACCAAACTCGTGACCATCACCTTCGACTCCAATGGCAGCAACCTTGTGAGCTCTACGGGCAAGACGGTAACCAAGAAGATCGTAGCCAATACCAACTGCACGCTGCAGGCACCCTCCAAGGTCTTCGATCTTGCAAGCGGCGCTACGGCAGAGGCTCTCGATGGGAGCTTCGACTACTGGCAGCTCCAAGGAAGCAATGCAACCTACAAGGCACAGACCAGCTACAAGGCAACAGGTGACGCAACCTTCAAGGCTGTTTGGAAGCATGTGCTCACGCTTTCCTGCGCAAGCGACTCCTACCACTCCATGACGGCAAGTGTTTCTGCCGATGGTATTTCCGAGGTCGATGGCTACAGCCAGATCGAGAACTACACGTCGGTTGCCAACTGGGCATTCGACGGCTGGTACGACAGCACCAATGAGAAGTCGGCAAAGAAGGTCATTGATGCCAACGGCAACGTGGTCTCCAAGGATGTCCAGGGTACGGGCTATCAGGCAAACGGCGGCAAGCTCGTGCTCTCTGCCGATGTGACCCTGTATGCCAAGTGGAACCGTTGGCAGCCTGCAAGTGCCTTGGAGGACGGCAAGCGCTATGTCTTCTCTGAGAACAGGAACGCGGGATCAAGAATGGTTGCCGCAATGGCAAACACGGTCCTCAAACAATCCAACGACAACGGTGCGACCCTTTACAACACGTTAAGCGAGAAGGTGACTATCCAAAACGTCAATAGCGTTTCCACCATTGTCTCGCAGGTGAGCGATAGCGCTATCTGGCTCGCCGGCGAGAAGAAGGTTTCTGGTGTAAGCGTTACCCAGTACAACAGCTCGCGGAACAAGATCTCCTTCGACGGGACCTATTACACCTTGCAAGACCAAGAGTATGGCTACTACCTAACCGACAGCGGGGTTGATAGCAAGACTGCGGGCATCGAGGATATCGATAAGTGCGAGAGCTATGGCACTGCGCATGATAAGGCAGCGCGCTCGTACTTCTGCCTCGAGTACTCTTCTGGTTATTGGTATCTGCTTCGCTCGTACAACAAAATCAACTGGAACAGCTCGGCTTCCGTTGGAAACCATCTCTACCTTGGCTTTGGCTCGAATGCCTATCCCAGTTATTACGAGAACTTTGGCAACGCTCTCTATCCTTACGGAGAGCAGGTCACCTTTAACCCCAACAACCTTACGGACCATACACTTGCCCTTAAAAACGGTAGCAGCTCGGCCGCGTCGCTAACCGCAACTGTCGCGATGAGCGGTATTGCCTCGTTGGCGGGCTATACCGCCCCTACAGCTACCGATGGTTGGACCTTGGATGGCTGGTATGACTCCACAAGCGAGAGTGCCGCCAAAGTCCTTAATGCTGATGGCTCCTTTGCTTCGAGTTCGCTGAGCTTTGGTGGCGGCAGTATCTCTGGTGGCAAACTCGTGCTCACTGCAGATACCACGCTCTACGCAAAGTGGGCAAAGACCATCACCAGCGGTTATCAGAAAGTTACCGATATCGAGGACGGCGACTACCTGTTGGGCGTTAAGGGCAGTGACGGCACGTACACGATGCTGCAGTATGCCACTAAGAGCAGCACGATAAGCGCTTTGACTAGTGTCGCAAGTACCGACGACTGCATCGAGGACATCGCCTTGCAAAGCGGCTCTGGGGCAGTCTGGACGCTTAAGAAAAACGGCGACTACCTGAGCATCGAGACCAAAACCCATGACAACGGCACCGAGTACCTCGATATCAAATCAAATAAAAGCATTGAGCTCACAACGACAAACGACGGCTATCTCTGGAGCATCGTCGATGGCACGTTTCTGCTTAATTGGAATGACGAGAAGCGTAGATATCGCTATATAGTTCTGAAATCTGCGGTCTGGAACGGATCGGACGAGCGCTCCTCTATCTGGTATTCTCCTGCAAAAGTTGGCAGCTATTCGCCCTCACCAGCTAAGTTCGTCTTCTTCAAGAAGCTGGGCGAAGGCGACTCCAAAACCATCTACTCTTGGGATAAACACTAGATGAACACATCGATCAGACATAAGCTGCGCGACGAGAGGGGGGCGACCATCCTCATGGCGCTCTTCGCCTTCATGGTCGCTGCCATGGTAGCTGCTGTCATCTTGGCTGCGGCTACGACCTCGCTGCGCCAGGTCAAGCAGGACCAGCAGAACCAGCAAGACCTTCTTGTCCTGCAGTCTGTAGGCAAGCTCATCGAGAAGGAGGTTCTTGGTACTACGGTCAAGGTAGCTGATACCACAAGCTATGAGAACAACGTCCCGAAGGAAACAACCAGGTCGGTTACTACATCGAGCACCGGGTTGTTTGCCTCTCAGATTCGCGATGCGGTCGAGGCCATCTATCCTCTTGGCAGCGAGCCTGCATCTGACTACATGTCCGGTACATCTAAGGTGACGATCTCCGAGGGTGACTTTAGCCAGGAAGTCGAGATCTCTTTCGTCTACAAGCAGCCTGCTTCTGCAACCACCGGCGCAGATTCGGATAGAGTAGAGCACCTTATCTTCACGCTCTCGACCAAAGGATCCAATAACGGCATTCTCCATAGCTTGGTCGTGGATTTCCCCGAACCGTCATCTGTCACCTCTGCTCCAGATGATAAAAAGGCAACTGACAAGAAGGGCAACGAGGTTTTGGTATCGAGAATCTCTACCAGCTCTTATTCTTGGAAAGCCCCTACGTATAAGCGCGTTGGCGGTGATGAGTGATGAGACGCCTCTCCATCGTGCAGCGCATAGGTCGTTTGACTGCCGATGATCGCGGTGAGACGCTCGTCGAATCGCTGATATCGGTGCTCATTGTTGCCGCATCCGTGCTCATGCTCTCCACTGCCATCGTCACGGCAGCCAACATCAACGCGAAGGCTCAGCGCAACGTCTCTGTTGTCGATGAGACGCAAGCGAAGGATGACAGCGGTGTAAGTGTGACCTATACGGCCCCTTACACCACTGCCGGCAAGTCTGTTAGCAATATACGGGGAAAAAGCTACACCATCACCGATGACGAAGGCGATGATGCCCATACCTATTACTACTTCGAGGCGGGTGACTAGGCATGCGTAACGTTATCGGCGATATGCTCGTCAGGTTTATCGCCTCCAAGGGCAACGGGGGTTGTGCTGCCAAAGGCTCTGCGCGGGGCTCGGCTCAATGCGGTGCTTTGAAGACCTTGCGATCTGCCAACGGCTTCACCCTCACGGAGGTCCTTGCCACGGTTATCATCGTGGGCCTTGTCTCTGCTATGCTTGCAGGCGGCGTGATGCTTGCCAACAAGCAGTTCTCGTCGTCAATGGCGCGATCCCAAGCACAGGAGCTTTACTCTACGCTCGTACAGACCCTCGATAACGATTTGCGTTACACAGGTGAGTTCGACAATAGCGACAAAGACAAAGGTGTTCACTATTACTCTGAGACACACGGTGCAGAGATCCCTGACCGCCTTTATCTCAAGACGCTCACAGATGACGGCAACATCCAAGATATGCATGAGTACGGTCAACTGGCTCTTTGCACGGAGGATGGATCGACTATCAGTCGTTTGCTTGGTCGCGGAGCTTACAACAACGGCCTTGTGGCGCGCGTTGACAGCTTCTCTTACGACCCTGACTTTGATTGCTTTGTGATCAAGCTCTCTGTTGCCCGGTCATCTGATACCGCGAGCCCCATTATCGATGGCAAGCAGTTTACGGTTAAGGCTCTCAATTACTCTCAGTAAAGCTGATGTTAGGTCTAGATGGGTAGAAAATGGTACTTAAGGGTTGCATATGCCCCAATGGGATAAAGAGGGCGCACGTGCTCTCGGGGCAGATGCAAGCAGGGTGGTAGAATCTGAGATTACCTAAAGAAAGGCAAGCTCGATGGCAAGAAACGAATCGCGCGCTAGGCGCGTCAAACCCATAACCGGCGTCGATATCGGCACCAGCCTTCTCAAGCTGGTCGATTACGACGGCTCCAAGATCACCGCTGCCCGCGTTGTCCCCATGCCGGACAACATGATGCGCGAGGGGCATATCGTCTCCTCAGAGATGCTCTCGCAGGTCCTGCGCGACGCAAAGCCCGCTCACAAGGATTGCGCGCTTATGCTCTACTCGTCTATCTGCTATGCGCGCCGCGTGCTCATGCCCGCCATGAGCGTCAAAGAGCTCAAGCTCAATCTTCCGTATGAGTTCCAGGACTTTGTACGCGATAACGGTGACGACTACCGCTTCGACTATGCGTTGCTCGAGATGATCAACGACGAGGCCGGCAACCCCAAGGAGATGGATCTCCTCGCTGCCATGGTCACCAACAACGTGATCGAGCAGTTCACGCAGTGCTTCAAGAAAGCGGGCCTGCGCCTCAAGTCTGCTGCGCCGGACGTCATGGCTTTCGTGAATATCATCCGCAACTCGCCTTTCCCGCAGGACGATTTCTGCTTTGTCAACATCGGCTCTTCGAGCACGCGGGTCTATTTGTTCCCCAAGGGGCGCTTCGAGGTTGTGCGCAATATCGAGTTCGGTAGCGACCGCATCGCCGCCGCCATCGCCAGGACCAAAAACATCGAGCCCAATCTGGCGCGCACCTATCTGGCTTCTAACCATGAGGGCTGCCTCGACATGCCGGAGACCATCGACGTCTACGATGCTTTCGCGACAGAGATCCAGCGCATCGTCAACTTCTTCGACTTCAACTACCGTGAAAGCTCGCTCGAGCGCATCTACTACGGCGGCACTGCCTGCGGCGTCACACAGCTCATCGACGTGCTCGCCAACAACGTGAGCGTGCCCCTGCACGGCGTGAGCACTCTGTTCGACTGTGCGCCCGATGTCGACCATGATGTTCTCTTGCGCTGCCCCGTTGCAGCCGGAATGACGTTGGCGTAAGGAGGCAAGGCGATGTTTGATTCCATAACAGGCAAGGCCAAGTCGCTTTCGCGCAAAGTCTCCAACGCCAAGCCCGAGTACCCCACTAAAACCGTCATCAACCTGGCCCAGGTAGACGATGAGTCAACGACGCCGGCACCGGTTGCCATCGGCTCCTTCGCCGTTGTCTTGGTGCTCGTCATCCTCTTCGCCAAGTTTGGCGTAGTCGATATGCTCGGTGCCGCTAGCAGCGCAAACAACGAGGTCTCATCCCTGCAGGGGCAGGTCACGCAGCTGCAGCAGACCAACGCGAGCTACGACGCCCTCAAAGAAGAGCTCGATAAATACGCTGTCCCTGGTGCGACGGAGGAGGAATCCTCCTTCGCAAGCCGTGAGCAGGCACTCGAGGTCGCGCAGGCGGTCTCTGGCTTGGGCGGCCAGCTCGAGTCTATCTCGCTTTCCGGCAACACCTTGCAGATCCAGCTGGGCGATACGACGCTTTCGACCGTGACAGACGTCGTCGCCAAGATCAAAAAGAACAAATGGGTCCAAAGCGCCCAGCCCAACACGGCTGGCAACAGCGAGGACTCCAAGAAGGTCACCGCTACCATCACCGTCGAGCTCGTGCCCTCCGCTGTTGAGGCCGGTGCCTCAGGCGATAGCGGCACTGCAAGCGATGCGAGCGAAGAAGGGGAGGAGTAGCCCATGGATCGCGCTTTTACCACCCGTGAGAAAGTCCTGATGGTCATCTTGGCCCTCATCATCTTGGCAAGCGCATACTACCTGCTGGTGTTCGCCCCGTCCAAAGACGCCATCGTCAGCTCTCAGTCGCAGGTGTCTCAGCTCGAAAGCGAGCTCACCATCCAACAGGCCAAGGCCATCCAGGTTAGCAATATGCAAAACGAGCTCGACCAGAAGAAGTCCAGCGGCGAGCAAGCCAAAGAGACGCTCAGCTACGATGCCTCTCCGGTCATCATGCGCGAGCTCAACAACATCATGGCCGGTACTAAGACCTACACTCTGAGCTTTGCCGATGCAGAGGAGTCAGAGGACGGCAACGCGATCCGCTGCAGCGTGGGCGTGAGCTTCAGCACCAAGAACTATGCAAGCGCCAAGCGCGTTGTGGACGAGCTCGTCAACAACAAGTACACGAGCCTCGTCACAGACTTCGCCATCACCACCTCCGATGACGACGGCGCGGCCACGGGCACGGCTACGATCGTTTACTTCGAGAGCAAGTAGCCTAGGCGGCCTTTGCAGATGAGCTTTGCAGAACTCGCCACCCTTATGCCTATCTGGGCAGTCTTTGCGACTGCCCTTGTTTTTGTGCTCGGGTGCTGCATGGGCAGTTTCATGAACTGCATGGCATGGCGCATCGTCCATGGCGAGAGCTGGACGCATGGGCGCAGCCATTGCCCGCTCTGCAACCATGAGCTAGGGGCGCTTGACCTCGTCCCCGTTGTAAGCTGGCTTGCCTTGAGGGGGCGCTGCCGTTACTGCGGCGAGCCAATATCCGTGCGCTATACCGTGGCAGAGCTCGTCTTGGGGGCGTATTTCGTCTGCATATTCGTCGTCTTTGGCATCAGCGTCCAGATGGCGGGGCTGCTCGTTTTGGGCTGCCTGCTTTTGGGCCTGTCCTTGGTCGATCTTGATTCGATGATCATCCCCAACGGCTTTATCATCGCTGCTATCGTGGTCTGGGTGGCGATGATGGCGGCGCAGTGGGCTACGGGCACGCTCGCGAGCGGCCCGCAGGGCTGCTTGGGCACGCTATGGCTCGATGCCCTTGGCGGCAATGTTCTGGCGGCCTGCATTGCAGACGCCCTTGCCGGTGCGCTTGGCGTTGCACTCCTCGTCTTGGTCGTGGGCGTGGTCTTTTCCAAGGTCGCGGGTAAAAGCGGCATGGGCATGGGCGACGTCAAGCTCTTCTTTGTCGTCGGCCTGTACTTGGGTTTGGGTTGCGCCTTCATCAACATGTTCCTCAGCTGCGTGATAGGGCTTTCGTTCGCTCTCGTGGCGGGCAAGGACCGTCAGTTCCCCTTTGGGCCCTCGATTGCGTTGAGCACCTGGCTTGTCCTTCTCTTTGGTCCTGCTGTCCTCATGGCCTACCTGGGTCTTTTCTAGAGGGGCCGACAGAGCGATTGGCAGCGTGCCGGTCGTCTGTGGCTTCTTTGGCGGCGCCTGCCGCTAGGCACCGCTGCCTCAAAGTGTCTTTTTGCCGACGGCATACCCTCTCTGCTTGCATACGTGCTTTAAGGCGCTCACACTTGTGTGTTGCAAAAAAACAGAGAAACAAGAGAGGGCAAAGATGATCGAGGAAGAAGTCGCGCCCATAGAAGGCCATGACAACATCTATACGGAGAAAGAGGTTGCCAGCCACGGCAACGAGCGCACCATGCGCATGGGCAGTGCGTCCGTGCCCAAGCTGCTGCTTGAGTTCGCTATCCCCTCTATCGTCGGCATGCTGGTCAACGGCGCCTACAGCGTCATATCCGCTGCCTTTTTGGGGCAGGCGGTAGGGGAGCTGGGTCTTGCCGTGACCACGGCGGCGTTTCCCATCTCCATCGTCTTCATGGCGTTTGCGATGCTCGTCGGCAACGGCGGCAACGCCCTGGCTGCGCTCAGGCTGGGCCAAGGGCGCCGAGACGGCGCAGAGCTCGCCTTGGGCAATACGGTGACGCTCGCCATCATCATCGCCGTCGTTGCGGCGGTGCTGGTCAACATCAACCCCTGCATGGAGGCTTTGCTCACGCTCTCGAGTGCGACGGCGTCCCAAGAGATCCATGACTGCACGCGCACGTATATCTGGATCTTGTCGATGGGCGTGATCTTCCAGATCATCGGCATGGGCGTTAACAACTTCATCCGCACGGCAGGTGCCCCCAACCGCGCGCTGCTCACGATGGTCGTCGGCGCGGTGGGCTGCATCGGCTTCAACTTCCTCTTCGTCATGGTTCTGCGTTGGGGTATCCCCGGCTCTGCCGCGGCGACGCTTGCGGGCCAGGCACTCTCCTTCATAAGCGTTCTGTGGTATTTCATCAAGACACCCGGTGTGCCTTTGAGGTTGCATGTGCGCTTCATGAGGCTCGACGGCAGCGCGGTCAAGGATATTTTAGGCTTGGGCACGGCGAGCTTCCTGCTGCAGGTGGCGGCCTGCATCTCGACCACGGTGGTCAATATGCAGCTCGTCAAATACGGTGCCCTCAACCCCTTGGGTGCGCAAAACGCCATGGCCGCCATCGGCGTCGTGAACCGCATCGCCGCGCTCGCCGTTATGCCCATCATCGGCGTGGCGATCGCCGCACAGCCGCTTCTGGGCTTCAACTATGGTGCGGGCTTCATCCAGCGCGTCAAGAAGACCGTCCGCTTTGCGATTCTCTATGCGATCGTCATCGGCACGGTGCTCTGGGGTGTCACGCACCTGTGGCCCACGCAGATAGTGGCGCTCTTCGGCGTCAGCGACGAGCTTGTCGACCTCACCGTCTACGCGCTCAAGGTGCAGATGCTCTTCATCCCCATCGTGGGTTTGCAGATCGTCACGTCCAACTACTTCCAGGCAACCGGGCAGCCCCTCAAGTCGATCGTCTTGTCGCTTACGCGCCAGATCCTCTTCCTGCTGCCGGCGTTGTTCTTCATGCCCGTCGTTGCCCCCATGGTCTTCACGAGCATGGACGGCCTCAATGGTTTGTTCCTGTCGTGGCCCTTTGCGGACTTCCTCTCCATCTTCACGAGCTCCGGGTTCCTCGTCTGGGAGATGAGGCGCCTTGCCCGCATCGAGCACGGCGAGCTCAAAGACAAGTTCGCGGGCGGTGGCAAAGCCTAAGCTCGATGCTGCAGCAGACGCCCCATCCTTGCGCTTTGCCTTGTGGCGCTCATGTCATAATGGCGCCCTAGCTCAACAACATTCGAAAGGTTGCCCCTTATGAAGTTTGTCTCTTGGAACGTCAACGGCTTGCGCGCTGTCGCTAAGAAGGGCTTCGACGATATCTTCGCCAGCTTCGACGCCGATGTCTTCGCCTTACAGGAGACCAAGCTCCAAGAGGGCCAGAACCCTGTGGATTTTGCCGGTTGGCACGAATATTGGAACTATGCCGATAAGAAGGGCTACAGCGGCACGGCGGTTTTCAGCAAGGTCGAGCCTATGGACGTGCGCTACGGCATCGGGGTCGACGAGTTCGACCATGAGGGCCGCGTGATCACCCTCGAGTTCGAGAAGTGCTTCTTCGTGTGCGTCTACACGCCCAATGCCCAAAACGGCTTGGCGCGCATCGAGTTCCGCTGTGCGTTCGAGGATGCCTTCCGCACGTATTTGAGCGCCCTTGCCAAGGGCAAGCCCGTTGTCGTGTGCGGCGACATGAACGTCGCGCACAACCCCATAGACCTCGCGCGTCCCAAAGAGAACGTGGGCAACGCTGGTTTCTCCGATGAGGAGCGCGGCAAGTTCAACGAGCTGCTCGATGCGGGCTTTGTCGACACCTTCCGCGAGCTGCACCCGCAAGACCAGGTCTACTCCTGGTGGAGCTATCGCATGAAGGCCCGCGAGCGCAACGTGGGATGGCGCATCGACTACTTCTTGGTGAGTAGCTGTATCGCCGGGCGCGTGAGCAGCGCCGAGATACATACGGATGTCTTCGGGTCCGATCACTGCCCCGTGAGCATCGAGATAGAGCTCTAACCCGAAGGTCGCACGGGGCGGGGCTTACGCGCTGGCGTTGTCTTCATGCCTTTGACAGCAACGCGACTGCGCGGCTTAGAGCAGCTCGATCAGCGCGTCGATATCCTCCGGCTTCGTAGCCCAGCTCGTCGCCAGGCGCATGACGGTATGTGCCTCATCGCATTTTTCCCAAAAGCCCATGGTGACGTCCTCTTGCAGCTGTGCGAGCTTGGCGTTGCCTAAGACGATGAAGGTCTGGTTAGTGGGGGAGTCGATGTAGAGCCGGCACCCCTTCGCTCGAAGCGCGCCGCGCAAGCGCTCTGCCTGCGTCGCGGCGTGCTGGCCGAGGCTCGCGTAGAGGCCGTCGGTAAAGAGCTCATCGAACTGCAGCCCTAGCAGCCAGCCCTTTGCGAGCAGGCCGCCATGGCGCTTGACCTGCGTGAAGAAATGATCCGCCAGCTCTGGTTTGGGGAATACGGCAGCCTCGCCCATGAGCGCACCGCACTTGGTGCCGCCGATGTAGAAGGCGTCTGCAAGGTTGGCGATGTCGGGGAGCGTGGCATCGTTGCTGTCGCAGCCCAGCGCATAAGCCAGGCGCGCGCCGTCGATGTAGAGCCTCATGTCGAACTTGTCGCATGCTTGGCGCAGCGCCTTGAGCTCTGCCAGGGAGTACAAGGTGCCGTACTCGCTCGGCTGGCTGATATAGAGCACGCCGGGCTCGACCATGTGCTCGTGGTTGGCGTCTGCGTAGAAAGTCTTGCAGAACTCCTCGACATCCTTTGCCGCGACCTTGCCGTCATGGGCCGGCAGGGGCAAGACCTCGTGCCCGGTGAATTCTACAGCGCCCGCCTCGTGGACGCCTATATGGCCCGTCTGCGCGGCAAGCACGCCTTGCCAGGGCTTGAGCAGCTGGTCGAGGATGATGACGTTTGCCTGTGTGCCGCCTACGAGAAAATGCACGCTGGCCTGCGGTGCGTCGCATGCCTCACGGATCTTCTCGCGCGCTGCGTCACATGCGATGTCGCAACCGTAGCCGGCAAACTGCGTATCGTTGGCAGAGGCAAGCCTGCTTAGGATCTGGGGATGGGCGCCTTGCATGTAGTCGCTGTCAAAATGAAGCATCGTGGGTTTGGCCTTTCGTCTGCGGAATCGATGCGCGGTTGCCTATTCTAACTCCTATCCAACACTAGGCGGCCTTGGTTTAAGTTGAGCTGCGAACCTGCTGTGAGCATGTTAGAGTATCGCCCTTTGAAGCTTTGCAACCTACTGCTGCGCTAGGTTGAAGCACTCCTTTGCACGTAGGAGAATGCTCGGCATCTGACTGTTATCCGCAAAAGGGGAAGGGAGCATCTTATGAAGGAGTCTCCAAGCGTCGACGAGTGGCTCAAAGAGGCCAAGGCAGACGAGAGCGCGCCGCGTTGCGGCATGTATCTCACGCACAACGGCACGGTGCGCGAGCTGCCCAAGAAGCTGGTGCGTCAGGGTATCGACGACGGCACCAAGGTCGTGGGGATGAAGTTCTCCTACGATGAGGCCGGCGTCGAGACAGCGCGTCAAGAGGCCTTGCAGATGCCCGGTATCGAGTATGTGCGCTGCTGGCTCAACGAGGGAACACTCAACGTGGGCGACGACATCATGTACGTGCTCATCGGCGGCGATATCCGTCCGCATGTGGTCGACTGTCTGCAGGCTTTGGTCGGCAAGATCAAAAACGAGATGGTCCAGGAAGTCGAGGTCGCCGAGTAAGGCGGCTTACGTCGAGAGAGCGGCCCGAAAGCGCGGCTCAGGTGCGGATATGTCCAAATCCTGACAAAGTTTTCCTTGTTGGAGGGGTTTGATTGGCATAGACTGTTAAACCGGCGCGTAAAGCGTCTTGTTTTAGCGATGTGAAGGCTTGGCCGCCTGCTCATCGTGTATTAGCTGCCCGTAAGGGCATACAGAAAGGCGTTACAAATGGCTGAAGGTACTGTTAAGTGGTTCAACCCCGATAAGGGCTACGGCTTCATCTCCCGCGAGGATGGCGACGACCTGTTCGTCCACTTCTCCGAGATCAAGATGGACGGCTTCAAGACTCTCGATGAGGGCGACAAGGTCACCTTCGAGGTCACCACTGGTCTTACTAGACATACAACGTAGCTTAGGCGAGGTCCGCTCTTGGTGAGCGGGCCTCGTTTTTCATGCCCGCAAGATGCGCGGGCAAGTGCGCGGCGCTTCTTTCAGGTTGATTTGGACATGCTTGTTACAGTTGAATCCCAGTTTGGGAATATGCGCCTGTGACCTGCCATAATGGCTATTAAGAAAGTTAAGGAACCTATCTGCTTGGAGGCTTCTTGGAACTCGTAGAGCTTGTCATTCTCCTGTTGGTCGCCGTGCTCGTCTCGTCTGTCCTCGACGAGGCGCTTCCGCTCTTCAGCCTGCCCTTGCTCCAGATCGCCTTGGGCATCCTCATCGCGGTGCTCATGCCCAACCTCGCCAACGTCCAGGTGGATGCGAGCGTGTTTCTGCTCTTGTTCATCGCGCCGCTGCTCTTCAACGAGACGCAGCATGTGGACAAGCTCGCTTTATGGCGAAACAAGATGCCCATCATCTCCCTTGCCATCGGGCTCGTGCTCGTGTGCGTTTTGGCCGTGGGGTTCGTTTTGCACTGGGTTCAGCCCTCTATCGGCCTTGCAGCTGCCTTCGCGTTGGGCGCGGCTTTAGGCCCCACGGATGCAGCGGCAGTCGTCGCGCTTGGCAAGGACGTCAACTTGAGCCCTCGCCAAAACGCGCTGCTCTCCGGCGAGGCGCTCATCAACGACGCATCCGGCGTCGTGTCCTTCCAGTTCGCCATCGCTGCTGCGGTGACGGGTGCCTTCAGCGCGCTCGATGCCGGGCTCTCCTTTGCCTGGCTGTTCTTCGGCGGCATCGCGTTGGGCCTTGTCATCGGTTTTGTCCTAAGAGGCGTCAAGCGCGTACTGCGCGTCACCGGCTTGGACAACACGACCTCTAACGTCGTGCTCGAGGTCCTAGCGCCTTTCGTGCTCTATCTCGTTGCCGAGCATTTCGAGGCGAGCGGCATCCTCGCTGTGGTCGCAGGCGGCTTGCTCATGAACATGGGACCTGCCAAGGCCTCTGCCGCCACGGCCAAGACCAACATCGTCTCGAACAGCGTCTGGGAGGTCCTCGTCTTCATCATCAACGGCCTGCTCTTCGTGATGCTGGGCATGCAGCTTCCCGGTGGCGTTTCTCCCACTTGGGAGGATGTGCGCTTCTCTACCTCGACGCTCATCTGCCTGATCTTGCTCATCACCTTTGTGATCACGGCGGTCCGCTTTGTCTGGATGCTCGTCTTGGAGATGGTCACCAAGCCGGAGCAGGAGATATCGGCTGCGCAGACGGGCACCATCGTGCTCTCCACCCATCAGATGGCCAACCCCTCGATCGATCCTTTTGCAGACCCGGCCGAGCGCCAGCGCATCCTGCAAGAGGCCGAGGCGGAGCGCCTTAAGGCCATGGCCTCGATGCCCGATTACAGCTTTGCGCAGAAGTGCCGCAATGCACTCGTGACGACGCTTGCCGGCCCCAAGGGCGCTGTCACCATGTCGATCATCATGACCATCCCCTATACGATCGAAAGCGGCGCGAGCTTCCCGTTTCGCAACATGCTCATCTTCTTGGCGTCAGGCGTGATTTTGTGCACGCTGGTGCTTGCCAACTTCCTTTTGCCCTTGCTTGCGCCTTCTGCGGATAACTCAGCAGAGTCCCAGGCGGCAACCAAGCAGGCCCAGGTCAAGATCTTGCGCTGGACGCTCACTCAGTTGGCGGAGAACAAGACCAAGGACAACGAGAAGGCCACCCAGGTGGTCATAAGGCGCTACCGCGAGCGCCTGCGTCGCCTGCGTGCGAGCGAGTCGACGCCGGAGGCCATCCGCGAGCTGCGCTTGGAGGTCTTGGCCCAGCAGCAGGAGGTTGTCCACGACTGCATCGTCGAGGGGATAGTCGATAAGAGCGTCGGCCAGGCTTTCGCCGACCGTCTCAAGCGCAAGCGTAGGAGCGTCGCCCGCCGCCGCTACGTCATCGGCAGCACGCGCCCGGTGCTCGGTCATACCTACAAGGCCCATGCCAGCGCCGCGAAGCTGGGCGAGCTCGAGCGCGCGGTCCAAAGCGAGACGGACGATTATCGCGCAGAGAGCCTGCGCTGCCTTATCACGAAGACGGAGCACAAGGCCATCGAGTACCTCGAGGAGCAAGCCAAGAGCTCTCAGCCCGATATCGCCAACTCCGCGGCGCTGCTGCTTATCGAGCACAAGACGGCGTTGGCTAATTTCGAGGACCAGTACCGCCAGTCCACGACGGCGCTGCTCACCACGGACCCAAACCCCCTCGAGGGCCTGAGCGGCGTGCTCCATGCAGAGCGCAACGCAGAGAACCTCAAGGTCAAGGAGGTCATGGCAGAGGGCTACCGCCTCGAGCTCGAGAAGATCCAGGAGCTGCGCGAGGCAGGCGTCTTGAGCCGCCGTGCTGCGCGCGACCTGCGCGAGGACGTCTACCTGCTCCAAATGGACGCCAGCGACGCCTTAGATTAGGTGCGCAGGCGGGCGGCCCTTGGGTCAGGGGATGCTATCAACGGCGTTGAGGCAGCGGACGGTTTCGAGAACGGGAACGGTGCAGAATCGCGTAGGGGAGAGCGACGCGAGATGCGCGCAGCGCAGATCGCAGCTCTCCCGCTAGGTTGCAGTTGCTCGCAGCGATAAAGCCCT
>CAVCDT010000009.1:0-33700 GCA_963600995.1 Akkermansia muciniphila
CGATGACCTCCGATACCGTGAACTCTTTGGATTCGCTCATTTAAATCCCTCCTTACTGAGATTTCATGCATGCGCCTCGAGCGACGTACACTTGCGCATGCCCCGACGGGTCCCTTTGGAATGCTCCCCAGATCTGCCCCAAAGAGACCTGTGCAGAAAAGGCCAAATACCCGTGTTTCCCAGACACAGACGCTTGCGCGCCCCAGGGCTTTGGCCATTGCCACGATTGAAATGCTAGAGAGCGAGCCTTAAGCGAGACTAAAGTTGCCTAAAGCAACGCAAGCAAAGCTCTCCGCAGGCCCTCGCATCGCAGCCTTGCGCTACTATCTTCTCAAGGGGGAAACAACGCGCTTGGCCGCCGCTGCGGGCAGGCGCATCATACGAGGGAACGAGGGGACGTCCTTGAAGCTTCTTATCGCAGAGGACAACGCCCGCCTGCTCAAGACCTTGGCAAAGGTGCTCGAGAAGGAGGGCTATACCGTCGATGCCGTAAGCGACGGCACAACGGCTATGACCTACATAGAGAACACGAGCTACGACGGGCTGCTCTTAGACGTCATGATGCCCGGCAAGGACGGGCTCGAGGTGCTCAAAAGCGCCCGCGCGCAGGGCGTCACCTGCCCGGTCATGCTCTTCACCGCGCTCACAGAGATAAGCCAGCGCGTAGAGGGGCTCGATGCCGGCGCAGACGACTACCTGCCCAAGCCCTTCGACCTAGCGGAGTTCACAGCCCGCGTGCGCGCGATGATGCGGCGACGCGACAGCTTCTCACCGCAGGTGTCGCAGTTCGCAGGACTTACGCTGGACAGCTCGTCGCACAAGATATCCTATGGCGACGCGCAGGCGCTTTTGGGCGGCAAGGAGTTCCAGATCATGGAGATGCTCATGGCAAGGCCCGGTACCATCCTCCCCATCGACCATATCCTCATGCAGGTCTGGAACTGGGAGAAGGACGTCGACACCAGCGTGGTATGGGTGCAGGTCTCCAACCTACGCAAGAAGATCGCCAAGATCGGGGCCCCTGTAAGGCTGCGCTTCGAGCGCGGCGCCGGCTACGTGCTCGAGCAGACAGATGCTAGCGGGATTTAGGCGCAAGAGCATCATCGCGACCGTGGTCTCGATCGCGCTGCTCACGGGCGCGGCATCGGCGTTTCTCTACGACCTCGTCGTCATACGCACGGACAGGCTGATCGACACCGTCACCTACGCCATCTACCTCGGCGGCGGCGAGATGCCCCAAAGCCAAGAAGAGCTCGATGCCCTAGAGCAAGCGCAGGTGGAACAGGGGCTCAACCCCGCAGTGAGCCTAGACACGCCCTACTCGACGCGCTACTTCACCGTCGTCGGGGCAGACGGCGCCCAAAGCGCCGACACAAGCCACATCGCCGCAGTAAGCGACGCGAAGGCCCTTGAGTATGCGCAAAGCGCGCTTAGCGGCGGCAAGAGCTGCGGCTGGGCCGACGATTACCGCTACGGCGTCTTTGGCGAGGGCAGCTCGAGGATGGTCGTCTTCGTGGACGCGCATATACTCCGCGTCAAGGACAACGCCGTGTTCCAAGGCTCCATCGCCTTGCTCGCCTTGTTCTCGCTCACGCTCATCCTGCTCAATCTCTTCTACAACCAACACGCCACCAAACCCGTGCAGGATTCCTTCGAGCGCCAGAAGCGCTTCATCTCCAACGCGAGCCACGAGCTCAAAACGCCACTCACGCTCATCATGACGGATGCGGACCTCGCGCTGATGGAGGGCGGCCCCAGCGAGTACCTCGAGGACATCAAGACGGAATGCCGCGACATGAGCGACCTCATCACGCAGATGGTTGTCCTGTCGCGCATGGACGAGGACGCCCACCCGCTCGACATGACCTGCGTGGACGTCACAGCCTGCGTCGAGGGCGTCTTGCACAGCTGGCACGCGAATGCGCACGCGAAGGGGCTCGACGTGGGCGGGACGATAGAGCGCGGCGTCTTCGCGCGTGCAGATGCCGCTGCCCTCAAGCAGGTGCTCGTGATCTTGATGGACAACGCCACCAAGTACTGCGACCCTGCAGGCACGATCACCGTCGACGTGAGAGCGCACGACAGGAAGCACCCCTGCGTCTATGTGGAGAACAGCTACGCCAAGATCGACCAGGTAGACTGCTCGCGCGTATTCGAGCGCTTCTATCGCGCCGATGCCGAGCGTGCCGACAAGATCGGCCACGGCATAGGATTATCGCTTGCCAAGGAGACGGCAGAGAGCATCGGCGCGCAGATCGACGTCTACACCAAGGAGAACCCCTCCGTCATCGGCTTTAAGGTCGCGCTCAGGGGCTGCTAGGCGCAAGGTAGCAAAACACCGCGAAACCGGCTGCGCCCATCCTCCATAAAACCAACACAGGCGCTTTAGGGAACCTTTAGGCGCGCTATCTATTTTTAAGATTGACATCAGCAGGCGAGCGCGCCATCACTCCCTCCTATGGCGGTCCCCCTTTCGTTGTGCTGATAACCTTCGAGGGGCCTTGGGCTAATCAGACAGCCAAGGCGAAGCGAGAGGCGCCGGGTGCAGCACCCGGCGCTTCTTCGTCGTATCACGGTAAAAAGCGGGCATCGCCCCTAAGCCAGGTCCCAGATGGCCCCGAAGACCCTGTTGCCCATGAGCCAGCCGCGTTGGGTGGGCACATAGGATCCGTCACCGGCGCGGGCCACGAGGCCCTCCTCCTGCAACGTGCGCAGGACATCTGCCAGCTGGGGCACGGCTTTAAGCGCACGGGCTGCAAACCCGCGGTCCAAGCCGGCGCTGCGCCTGAAGGCGAGCATGACATCCTCGAGCACGGCCACGCGGGCATCCATCACATCCGCGCTCCATGCAGGCCGCCCCATCGAGCTGATATAAGCTGCCGTATCGGCAGCAGCCTGGATGCGTATGCGGCCGCTGCTGCCGCAAGCGCCGTCATCGCCGTTATCGGTAGCATCAGCGACAAGCACCTGTGCGGCTGCGAGGTCCTCGTCTGCAACAGGATCACCAAAGAGCTGCGCGTCCGTGCAAGCAGCCCACAAGGTGGGCGACATCATGCTCGCTGCGGCAGCTCCCAAGCCCAGATAGGGCTCGCCTGTCCAATAGGCGCTGTTGTGCTTGGACTCGCAGCCCGGCTTGGCGTAGCTGGCGACCTCGTAGCGCGCAAAACCCGCAGCACAGAGGATCTCTTGAGCATCCTCCATCATAGCGGCCTCGTCGTCATCGCTTGGACCGCCCCATTGGCCGGCCTCAACCATCGCGGCTAAGGGAGTGCCCTCCTCCACCGTCAGCGGGTAGATGCTCACATGCCCCACCCCGGCGTCGATTGCGCGCTTAACGGAGTCGCGCCAGCTCTCGCGGCTCTGGCCGGGAGCGCCGCAGATGAGGTCGACGCTCATGCTCATAGCGCGCTCCTTGGCGCAGGCCAGGGCCAAGGCGATGTCGCAGGCGTTGTGGGGCCGTCCAAAGACGCGCAAGACGGCGTCGTCGAAGCTTTGTACCCCGATGCTCAGCCGGTTGACGCCCAAGGCGTAGAGGTCCTTGACCATGGCGGCAGTAAGGCTTTCCGGATTAGCCTCCACCGTGTACTCGACCACCTGCTCGAGGTTCACGCTCAGAGAGATCATATAGGCAAGCGAGTTGAGGCGACGGCTGCCCAAGTGCGTGGGCGTGCCCCCGCCCAGGTAGATGGTACGCACATCACCCAGCAGGCCGGCCTTGGAGGCGCGCCGCAGCTGGAGGCAGAGCACATCCACATAAGCGTCCATGAGGACGTCGTCATGGCAGGCCGCAGTCGCGAAGTCGCAGTAGGCGCAGCGACTCGTGCAAAACGGGATATGGATGTAGAGGGCTTTGAACATGAGCGTCTACGCGCCGCTCGCGGCTGGCTTGCGCAAACCGTAGAAACGTCCCAAGAAGAAGATGCAGCAGAAGACGAGTACCGAGGACGCGAGCTCTGCTACCAGGACGGACAACCAGATGCCGTCGATGCCGAAGAGCATGGGCAGCAAGATGACGGATCCGGTCTCGAACACCAGGGTGCGCGCGAAGCTGATGACAGCGGAGACCAAGCCGTTGCCCAAGCTCGTGAAAAGCGACGACCCGAAGACGGAGAAGCCCATGAGCAGAAACGCCGTCGCATACAGCCTGAAGGCATGGACGGTGAGCTCCATGAGCGACGCGTCGTAGCTCGTGAAGATCGAGGCCACGGCGGGCGCGAGCAGCTGGGCTGCCCCGCAGGCCAGCACGCCGCCGATGCCCATGAGCACCAAACCGTGCCTGAGCAGGCTGCGCTTCTCGGCGTTGTTGCCCGCGCCGTTTTGGAAGCTCATGAGCGGGGCCGAGCCCATGGCATAGCCCATGAGAACGGCACCGAATATCATCGCCACGTACTCGATGACGCCGTAGGCCGCAACACCGTCCTCGCCCAGGTAGTTGATGAGCTGCCAGTTGTAGACCATAGCCACCACGCTCATGGCGATGTTGCTCATCATCTCGCTCGAGCCGTTGGAGCAGGTCTTGGCGATGACCTTGAGCCTCAAAGGAGCGCCACCCAGGCGCAAAAAGCTCGAGTTGGGCGACAGGAAGTACGCCAGGGGCACAAGGCCGCCGATGTACTCGGAGACAACGGTTGCCCAAGCGGCACCCGCGACGCCCATGCCCATGAGACCCACGAGCACGAAGTCCAAGACGATGTTGGCCACGCCGCTTATCACGGTGACTGCCAAGCCCAGCTTGGGCTTGCCCGCCGTGGAGAACAGGGGCTGGAAGGCGTACTGCAAGACGAACATGGGCAGGCTCACCATGGAGATGCGCCCGTAGAGCACGCAGACGGGGAGCATCTCGTCGCTTGCGCCCAAAGCGCGCGCAACCGACTCCATCGCGATGAAACCGATGGCGGCGCACACGATGCCCAGCGCGAGCGCGAACCAGACGATGAGGCTGAAGTACTCGTTGGCCCTCTTGTCGTCGCCGCGGCCGCGCTCCTGCGCCACCAGCGCACCGCCGCCGCTTCCCACCATGAAGCCCACGGTGCTCAAGATCATGATGAAGGGCATGATGAGGTTGACCGCCGCAAAGGCGGACTTGCCCGCGTAGTTGGACACGAAGAAGCCGTCGACGATGGTGTAGATGCTGGTGAACACCATCATCGCCATGGACGGCGCCGTGTAGCGCAGCAGGTCTTTTGTCGAGAAGTGCTTGGACATGTCAACGGACGACATGGTTATCCTCGCTCCTAAAATCGAGAAATCGAAACTATCTGATGAGCCTATGAAGCCACAGGCTCTGCCAATATACGCTGCCCCTTCAAACTAGCCAGAGCAGCGGCTTGCCGCTTGGTCGATGATGGCAAAGAACTCCTCTGCCGTTGTCGCCGCGCCCAGATCGCGCCTGAGCTGGGCTGCGTCGGGCTGCCCGTGCACGTAGAAGCTCAGATGCGCGCGCATGGGGCTCAAATGCTCGCTGCCATGGAAGGCGATGTAAAGCTCGAGATGGCGGCGTGCCGCGGCAAGGCGCTGCGCCTGCGTGGGCTCATGCCCCGTGAAGATCCACGGGTTGCCGCGCGCCCCGCGTGCGACGAAGACGGCGCTCGCCCCGCACTCGTCGATGAGCATGCGCGCATCCTTGTTGCTGAACACGTCCCCGCTGCCTATGACGGGCACGTCCACGGCACGGGCGACATCGGCGATCACGCTGCGATCCGACGTGCCGCGGTAGAGCTGGGCGGCAGTGCGCCCATGCACGCCCAAGGCGGCGGCACCCGCGTCCTCGAGCACGAGCGCGAAATCCACGGCGTTGAGGCTGTGCTCGTCCCACCCGCTGCGGAACTTGGCCGTGACCGGGATGCCGTAGGGGTCGAGCGCCTGCACCATCTCGCTCACGATGCTGGCGGCCAGAGCGGGCGTGCGCATGAGCGCCGCACCCTCCCCTTTCTTGTGGACCTTGGGCACCGGGCAGCCCATGTTGACGTCCACGAGCGCGATGCGATCGGCCATCTCGTCTGCCAAGAGCCGGGCTTGACGCGCCATGACGGCAGGCTCGTGTCCGAAGAGCTGAATGGCGATCTTGCGCTCTGCCGGGGCGGGGACGGCCATGTCATGCGTTTTGTCGTTGGCGTACTCGAGCGCCTTGGCGCTGATCATCTCCGTATAGGTGAGCGACGCCCCGTGCTCGATGCACAAGGTCCTGAAGGCGGGCTCTGTCACGCCTGCCATGGGAGCGAGCCACAGCGGGTTGTCGAAGTAAGCCTGGTCTAGCTGTGCCATGACGTCACGTTAACCCAAGACGCGCTCGAGCTCGACAACGACGAGCTGCGCCACGGCGAGCTTGTAATCCAAGCGACTTGCTTGCGGCGCGAGGTCACTTGTCCTGGCGAGCTCTCGCTGCGCACCCAAAGCGCTGCCATCGCCGCCGTAGACGATCGCATAATGCACCTGCCCTGCGACGCTATCCGCATTTGCGGGATCCGTATTGCCAAAGGTACCCGTCACACCCAAGCCGATATCGGCTGCGTAAGCACGCTTGCAGGCCCGTGCCATGGCGAGCGCCGTCTCTTGGGAATAGACGCCGTACTCGTCGATAACCTGTGCAGGCACGCCGCAAGCGACCTTGGCCTCGTTGCTGTAGGTGATAAAAGCCCCCTTGAGCACGGCAGAAGCGCCCTGGGTATCGGTGATAAGCGACGCGATCTGGCCCGCCGTCGCGCTCTCCATCGTCGTGATGGTGAGCTTGCGGCTGATGAGCACACGGGTGAGCCGGCTGTACCTGGCGCGGACGCTTTGCTCGTCAACGCACATATGTCGCACGCTCCCTTACTCGTCCACCTTGAGGATGGCCATGAAGGCCTCCTGCGGAACCTCTACGTTGCCGATCGCCTTCATGCGCTTCTTGCCGGCCTTCTGCTTCTCGAGAAGCTTCTTCTTGCGCGTGATGTCGCCGCCGTAGCACTTGGCCAAGACGTCCTTGCGGCGCGCCTTGACGTTAGTGCGCGCGAGCACGCGCGAGCCCACGGCCGCCTGGATGGGCACCTCGAACAGCTGCTGCGGGATGATGCCCTTGAGCTTGACCGCCAGGTCGTGGCCCAGCTTGTAGGCCTGGTCCTCGTGCACGATGAAGCTCAGCGCGTCGACGGGGTTGCCGGCGAGCAGGATGTCGAGCTTGACGAGCTTGGAGGTCTTGTAGCCGCAGACCTCGTAGTCGAGCGAGGCATAGCCCTTGGTGCGGCTCTTGAGGCTATCGAAGAAGTCCATGATGAGCTCTGACAAGGGCATCTCGAAGGTGATCTCGACCGTGTTCTGCGATAGGTACGACATGTTCTTGAAGTCGCCGCGGCGCTCTGTGCCAAGCTCCATCACCGGGCCCACGTAATCGGGCGGGATGATGATCTTGGCCGTGAGATAGGGCTCCTCGATATGGTCGATCTTGGAGGCATCGGGCATGTCCTGCGGGCTGTGGACCATGTAATCGGTCCCGTCCGTCAAGAAGACGTGGTACTCGACGCTGGGCGCCGTGGCGATGAGGTCGAGGTTGAACTCGCGCTCGAGGCGCTCCTTGATGACCTCCATGTGCAGAAGGCCCAGAAAGCCCACGCGGAACCCGAAGCCCAGCGCATGGGAGGTCTCAGGCTCGTAGATGAGCGCCGGGTCGTTGAGCGAGAGCTTGTCGAGGGCATCGCGCAGGGCCGGGTACTGGTCTGCGTCGATGGGGAACATGCCCGTGTAGACCATGGGCTTGACGTCGCGGTAGCCGGGCAGGGGCTCTAGCGCGCCGTTCTTTGCGAGCGTGATGGTATCGCCCACCTTGACGAGCTTGGGGTCCTTGATAGCCGTAACCAGATAGCCCACCTCGCCGATGGTGAGCTCGTCTACCGGGATCTCGACCGGACGGCGCACGCCCACCTCGAGCACCTCGCACAGCTCGCCGTTGGCCATGAACTTGATCTTGTCGCGCTTCTTGATAGAGCCGTCGACGATGCGGATGAGCGCCACAACGCCGCGGTAGGAGTCGAAGTAGCTGTCGAAGACCAGCGCCTTGAGCGGAGCGTCGGGGTCGCCTTGGGGGCTGGGGACCTGGCGCACGACCTGCTCGAGCAGCTCGTGGATGCCGATGCCGCTCTTGCCGCTGGTGAGCACGGCCTCGTCTGCCGGGATGGCCAGGCCGTCCTCGATCTCTGCGCGGACGCGCTCCGGGTCTGCCGCGGGCAAGTCGACCTTGTTGATGGCCGGGATGATCTCCAGGTTGGCGTTCATCGCCATCAAGGCGTTGGCGACCGTCTGGGCCTCGACGCCCTGGGTGGAGTCGACCACGAGCACCGCGCCCTCGCACGCGGCCAGAGAGCGGCTCACCTCGTAGGTGAAGTCCACATGGCCCGGGGTGTCGATGAGGTTGAACTGGTAGGTCTGGCCATCATCGGCGTCGTACATGACGCGCACGGCCTGGGATTTGATGGTGATGCCGCGCTCGCGCTCGATATCCATGGAATCCAAGAGCTGCTCTGTCATGTCGCGCTCTGCCACGGTGCCCGTCTGCTGGAGGATGCGGTCTGCGATGGTGGACTTGCCGTGGTCGATATGGGCGATGATAGAGAAATTGCGTATGAACTTGGGATCCATGGGCACCTTTCCTACTGCACGTTACACGAGCCTGGGCACGGCCGCCCCCGTGCATGAAGGGCAGCTACCCAGGGAGAATATAAAGAAAAGCCGCCCTCGTGAGAAAGGGCGGCTTCCATCTAGGCTTAGTAAGAAGCTTGGGGCTTAAGCCATCTTGTTGACCAGGGACTGGACGCCGCTCTTGCGGTTGGCAGCCTGGTTCTTGTGGATGACACCCTTGGAAGCAGCCTTGTCCATCAGGCGGCTTGCCTTGGTGGCTGCTGCCTGAGCGGCTTCCTTGTCACCAGCAGCGACAGCCTCGCGGACGCGACGGACTGCAGTCTTGAGCTCCGACTTGACAGCCTTGTTGCGCATGCGAGCCTTCTCGTTGGTGATGATGCGCTTCTTCTGAGATTTGATGTTAGCCATTGTTTGACTATTCCTTTCGATACCTATCTAATGATTCGTTGCAGTGGGGTGCAGACGAAACCGTTAGATAATATCACGCACAGCGCCCTTTGGATAGGGGTAATCTTAGCCAATCAGCAAGCTGCGACAAGGCGGCCCATCGCCTGCCCCGCCCTGCGCCCCGGCCATGCCCTTACCGTGCCTCTAGGCAACGCAGCTGCCCAGGGCCTCGACGAGCTTTTGGGCATCGAGGGGCTTGGAGATATGGGCGTTCATGCCCGCGGCGATACTGTGCTCTCGGTCGTCGGCAAAGGCGTTGGCCGTCACAGCGATGACCGGCACCGTCCCCGCATCCGCACGCTCGAGGTCGCGGATAGCGCGGCAAGCGGCGAAACCATCCATGACAGGCATCATGACGTCCATGAGCACCGCGTCGTAATAGCCCACAGGGGACTCCTCGAACCTCTGGACGACTTCCTGGCCATCTTTGGCCACGGTGACGACGATTCCCTCCTGCTCGAGCATGAAGATGGCGACCTCTGCATTGAGGTCGTTGTCCTCGGCAAGCAGGACATGCAAGCCGCGCAGCGAGGGCGCTGCCTTGCCAACAGGGGCTTGGCCGCTATCCGCGCCCGCATCCGCTGCGACGTCGAAGGAAAGCTCGATGGTGAACGTGGTGCCTTGGCCCTTAACGCTTTCCAGCTTGATTGTCCCGCCCAGTTGCTCGACGATCTCGCGGCTGATGGCAAGGCCCAGACCCGTGCCCTGGTAGACCGTGCGCGCATCGGTATCCTCCTGCGCGAAGGCCTCGAAGGCATGTTCCTGGAACTCCTCGCTCATGCCGATGCCCGTATCCTCGCACGTGAAGCACATCGTGGCGCGCCCCTGCCCAAACGAGCTCTCCTTGCACGACAGGTGCACGCTGCCGCCTGCGCGGTTGTACTTGACCGCGTTGCCGCCGATGTTCTGCAGCACCTGGCGCACATGAAGCGGGCTTCCCATGAGCAGGCTATGTTCCACGTCGACGTCGCAGGTAAGCGCGATATCAAGTTGGTCGGCCTGCACTTGCAAGACGTCGACCACGGATGCGACCAGGCGGCGCAGGTCGAACTCCTTGCTGTCGAAGAGCATCTCGCCGCTTTCGAGCTTGTTCATGTCGAGCGCGCTGTTGACCAAGTCGAGCAGAAAGCTCGAGGCCTCCCACATCTTCGCGCGGCATTCTGCCTGCTTGTCCATATCCTGCGAGTAATGGTCGCCTATGGCCAGCATGCCGCGGATGCCGTTGATGGGGGTACGCACATCGTGGCTCATGCGGCGCAGGAAGTCCGTCTTGGCCATATTGGCCCGCTCGAGGCTTTCCGTGTACTCGCGCTCGCGCCGCAGACGCGCGTTCTGCAAGCCGGCCCTGACGATGAAGATCACCAAGATGACCAAGGCATAGAGGACGAACCCGGAAACGAGCTGCACGTTGCGCTGCAAGAGCAGGGACTGAGCGGGGAACCACACGTAGATCTCGTAGCTGTTGGCGGCTGTCTCCAACCCGTATGCGGCAATGCCGTCGTAGCTGCCCTGCGTCAGGCCCTGGAACTGGTTGCCATCGTAGGAAAGGCGCTCCTCGAGCTGGGCGCGTTCGAGGCCTATCAGCGAGGAGTCGTTCGAGGTGAGGACAGTATCATCGTCTGCCACGGCGATAACGCCGTCCAAGGCGATGCCGTAGTTCTCGAACATGGTCTTGAACATCGCGATGTCGTTGCTCAGGTCGCCCTCCTGCACGCGCTCTGCTCCCACCAAGACGCCATGTTCCAAAGAGGCGGTCGAGCAAGACGCGCAGTCGTAGGTAGAGCCGTCGAGCGTCGTGCGCGACAGATAGCACTTAGTCTTATGCGTGCCCATGCCCGCGAGGCGCTCACTACCCACAGAGGCCGCGCCGATCGCCTTGGCGGCCTTCTTGTCACCCGCATAGGCTACGAGGTTTCTATCGGCATCCAAGAGGAGCACTGCAGTAAGGCCCATCCTGTCCAGGTAATCCTCGATCTGCGCCTTATCGGTTGCATCGGTCAAGTCGAAGCACGCTTCGAACTCCTCGACCTTCTCCCAGACCCCGGTGACACTCTTGGTACGCGAGGCAGTGGCGTTCTCCTCGTAGCGCTGTACGCTCTCCCTGGCAAAGGCGACGGTGTCCTGGGCTGTCTGCGAGGCGCTTTTCTCTGCTTGGCTGGTGAGCAGGACATAAGCGCCTGCGAAGAGCAGCACGCCGACAACGGCGCAGATGGCAAAGACCAGCCAAGCGCCCATACGTTTTGCAGCAGGCGCAGCAGATGATGAGGGCTTAATGGTCATCTCTTACCTCCGCTACCTGCTCGGGGTCCATCCCGTAGGCCTTGACCACGCGCGCGATAGTACCGTCGTCGTGCATCTCCTCCAGCACCTCGTCCAAGCGCTGCACGAGCTCCTGATCTGCGAAATCCTTGTCGAAGGCCACGCCCACCTGGGTCGAGTAGAAGGCATCCGGCAACAAGGCAAGTGTGCCGCCCGAGCTTGCGACCAGGGCGCTCATGGGACCGATGTGCCCGCTCAGAGCATCTGCATAGCCCATACGCACCGCGGCGATGGTCTCCGCCATCGAGGAATACGTCAGGATGCTCGCCGCTTTGGGGACGTCTTCGCCCGCATGCTCGACCCAGGCTTCCTCGCTCTTAGTGGTCGCCTCGACAGCGACGCGCTTGCCCTTAAGCTCGCTCAAATGCTCGATGCCGCTATCCGATCGCACCACGGCTGCCTGGTAGCTGTTCATATAGGGGCCGGCCCACTGGTAGTCGTCCTCGCGGCCCGTCATGCTGTAGCACGACCAGATGCAGTCGATCTGCCCGGATGCGAGCAGGTCGTTTTTCTGCTCCCAGGCGATCTCTGTGAACTGCGGCGTATAGCCCAACCTCTCGCAAGCCTCGACCGCCAACTCGCAATCGACGCCCGTGAGCTGGCCGTTCTCATCGTAGTAGCTATAGGGCTCGTAGTTGTCATAGCCTATCTTGAGCACGGGCTTGCCAGCAGCATCGCCTCCTTGCCCTGGGGCAGCGCAGCCAAAGGCGACAGCGCAGAGTGCTGCGATGCACAAGATGGCGGTCAATCGTTTGAGCACGGTATTGCTCCTTAAAGATTTACGGAATACGCAATAAACAAGGCATATCCAGCGAATCATAGCAAAAGCGGAGGCATCAAGAGACCACGAGGGTGACGCTCGCCAGGAAACGCATCCCAAAACGACTGCTCCCCGTGCGTCTGCAGCGCATCGGGCGCAAGCGACCTACCTAGCTGGCGCAGACGTCGAGCGTCCACTTGGTGAAAGCCGATGACTTGTCCGCACCTGTCTTGAGGGCGAGCTCGAGGTCCGCGGCGCCGATGAGCGCGCGCTCCAGCTCTTCCTGTGTGAAGCGCCCGGCCCAGCGCGCATGGTTGCGCACGCGCCAATCCGGCATGCCCAAAGCCGCGGCGAGAGCGGGGCCTCCCCCCACCTCCTTGGCGACGATAAGCTCGCGCAGGCGGTTGGCCGACATCGTGAGCAGCCCGAATACGGAGTCTGCCCCCAGGCGGTTGAAGAGCGCCAGCGCGCGGGCAGCATCCCTTGCCGCCAAGGCATCGACGTACTCCCAGGGCTTGACCTCTGCTGTGCGCGTCACGTACTGCTCTATCTCGCGCGTGTCGATGCGCGCACCGGCCCCGAGCGCTGCGGCCATCTTCTTGACCTCTGTGTCGAGGTGCACGGTGGACTCGCCCACCATGTCCACGAGCAGCTGCGAAGCCGCCGGCGTAATGCTCACGCCATGGCTCAAGGCAAAGTTCTGGACCTGGGCAGGCAGGTCGCGCTTGCTCTTGGGCTCGCAGCTCACCACAGCCTTCTTGTCGAGCTTGGCAAAGGCCTTATAGATACGCGTGTTCTTGGCGAGCTTGGTAGCCGTGCAGGCGAGCACCGTCGTCTCATTGGGGTCTGCCAGATAGCTTACGAGCGCCTCGGTGAGCGCCTTGTTAGCATGGTCGATGTCCTTGACGACGACGAGCCTCTTCTCGCACATGAAGGGAAGCATGTTGCAGGCGCCGATAACCTCGTCCGCGTTTGTCGCAGAGGCGAGATAGGACTCCTTGTTGAAGTCGATGTCTCCCAGCTTGGCCACGCGCTGCGTGAGTCTGTCGACCAAAAACTCGCGTTTGAGCTCGTCTGCGCCCACCATGAGATACGCTGCGATCAACCCGTTGTCTGCCAATGGTCCTCCTCGAATAGCTTGCGGCCTTTGATGCTAGCACGACAACCGCTGCCTTAGCTCGCATAGCGAAGACCAAAACTCCTCTCTACTCATGCGGTTACTGCCTTCGCGTTGCCACCTGCATGCAGCCATCGGCAAACGCGATCGTTATATCCCCCATCAGATCCGTGCGCAGGACCTGAGCGCCGCCTCGCTGCAGGACGTCGAGCGTCTGGCTCGTGGGGTGCCCGTAGCTGTTGTCCGCGCCAACGCTGATGAGGGCGAGCTGGGGCTGCAAGATGCGCATCTGCTCGTCGCTCACGGCATCACGGCTGCCATGGTGGCCCACCTTGAGAAAGTCGATATCGCCCACTTGGCCCACCACCGCCTCGAGGGCCTCTTGCTCGGCGTCCCCCGTGAGAAGCCCGCGCACCACAGGTTGCCCCCGACTATCGGCCGCGCTCAAAAGCCAGATCAGGCTGTCGTCGTTGCCGCTGTCGCCGCCGCTTTGCGGGGCGAGCAGCCTCAAGGAGATGTTGCCGATGGAGAGCTCGTCGCCAGGACGCACCCCCTGCGCACCGGCACCCTTGGTCACCCACGACGCCGCTTGGAGCACATCGGCGCAAGCTTGCGAGCCGAGCAGGTCTGCATGGATGTAGACATGGCCCACCTCCACTACGCCGGCAAGGGCGCCGAGCGCCCCCGTGTGGTCGGCGTCTTTATGCGAGAGCAGCACAGCGTCCAAGCGCGTTACCCCATGGCGCGCCAAGGCCTCCAAAAGCGCGGCGGACTCCTGTCCCGTATCGACGAGCACGGCCGCATCGCCGCTGGTCACGAGCATGGCATCCCCCTGTCCCACATCAAGCATCACCACCTGCGGTTGGGATGCGACCAATCCCGGCGCGACGAGGTTGACGCTGCCGGCAACGCCGGAAAGCCCGCTTAGAAGCAAGCAGGCCACGGGCAAGAAAGCGCATGCGGCCACGGCAGCGCGGTTGCCGCGCCTGCGCTTGCGCCGCCGCTGCAGATCGAGCTCTTGCTGCGGCAACGGCCACAGGACCCACAGCGCCACGGCAGCTGCGAAGAAGAGGACGGCGGCGATACCGGCGGCAGAGGACTCTAGAGGCACGCAGGCCATGGGGATATCCGCCAGAAACGAGACGAGCGCCGCACACGCCTGCGCCACAAGCCCCGCCACCGCGAGCACAATGTCGCCAGCGGCAGGGACGACAGAGCACAGAAGCGCCCCCGGGATGCCTATCCCCAACGCCAGCGTTATGAAGGGCGAGACGAGCACGGTCGACAGAGGGGATATGAGGGGCACCTGGCAAAAGAGCCCCACGGTCACCGGCAGCGTCGCAAGGTTGGCGGCAAAGGTCGCCGCCAAGGCTTCCGACAAATCGGCGAGCCTGCGGGGCAGGGCCTGCGCCACCCAGACTGCGATCAAGGGAGCGAGCACCAGCAGCCCCGCCATGCACAATACGGACAGCTCGAACCCCAGCGAGAAGGCGAGGCTCGGACACAAGGCCAGAAACAAGACGACGCAGGCGCCCAAAGCGCTCAGAGCATGGTTGCGCCGCTTGAAGCCGGCGGCTGCGAGCACGGCAGCGCACATCGCAAAGGCCCTGAGCGCACTGGGCGCAAAGCAGGTGAGCGCGACATAGGCGCCCAAGAGCAAGGCGAGCAAAAGGCTCCTAGTACGCCTCTTAAGGGGCGATAGCGCGAGCACCCAGGATGCAAGCGCCGTCACCACAGCGAGATGCGTGCCGCTCACCGCCATGAGATGCGCAAGCCCGCAGGTCCTGAAATCCTGCTCGAGCTCTGTGGACGCATAGAGCGTGCGGTCCCCCACCACGATGCCGGCGAGAAGCCCCGCAGCACGGGCGTCGAGCTTGGCGATATGGCCCGTGGCCGTGTCGCGCAGCCCGGCAACCCAGCCGCGCGGGCCACTCGCGTACCCTGTGCCCTGCACCGTCGAGGCCGCAAGCATCCCTGCAAAGCCCTGGGTATGATTCCAGCGGCCGCCCTCATCCAAAGCAGGGGCGCTAAAGCTCCCCTCTACGCAGAGGGCATGGCCCGCGCCGAGCGCTTGCGCATCCTCGGGCCACAACAGGCGCAGGTGCACGCTGCGTCCATCGAGACACGCCACAGCCTCCGAGACGGTACCGTAATCGCGCTGCGAGGGATCGCTTGCAAGCTCGAGCTCTATCGCAGCGCCGCTGCTTGCCGCTGTGGCTGCAGCCGCGACGTCTGACTCCCACGCATGCCATTGCAGCATCGAGCACCCAAAGACGCATGTAAAGGCGATCAAGGCGCAAGTGCCGCCCTTGAGGCAACGGATAAGCACTTGCCGCGCGCGCTTGCCCAACGCAAACGCTGCAGCCAACGCAATCGCAACCACGACAGCGGACACACCTGCACGCGCGTCCAAAGCAGGCTGGCCAGCATAGGCGCTCCACGTGAGCTGCTCGGCAAGCACAGCTGCGGCCCATGACGCGCAGGCAGCCGCAAAGAGCGGCCCCAGGCTGGGACGTTTGGGTTGCGCGCCGACTATCGCAGAAGCACCCCCAGACACAGAACCGCTCACAGCCTCCGCAGCGCCCCCTAGCGCGCTTTCTGCCGCGCTCGCTGTCGAACCTGCAGCATCGCCAGCCACCGCGCCCCTGCCCACCGCGTGCCCTGAAGCCCCCGCACCCGGACGCGCCGATGCAGAGGCAGATGCCCCTAGACGCATATCTGCGTACGTATCGACTCGAGGCGCGCATCCCCTATGCCCGACACGTTGGTCAGCTCGTCCACGCTTGCGAAGGGCCCGTTAGCCGTGCGGTAGTCAATGATGCGCTGGGACAGGGACTCGCCTATGCCGGAGAGCTGCTCAAGCTCGCTTGCGCTCGCCGTGTTGATGTTGATCTTGCCCGCGATATCGCCGCCAGCCCCTCCCCCGCTGCTACCAGAGCTTCCAGAGCCGCTACCCCCGGCTGCCTGTGAACCCTGCGCACCAGAAGACGCGAGGTCCTGCTTGCCGGGAACCACCACCTGCTGGCCGTCTTCGAGCACAGAGGCGAGGTTCACCTGCCCACGTGCGGCCTTCTTGCTCATGCCGCCGGCTGCGCAGATGGCATCCCCCACGCGGCTGCCGGCATCGAGCTCGTAAAGTCCCGGATGGCGCACTGCACCCTCGACATCGACGTTTATCTTGCCTTGGGTGGCGTCACCCGCATCTCCCGCCTGCGAGCTGTCATCCTGCGCCTCTTGCGCAGATGACTCCTGCCCTATGGAAACCTGGAAGTCTTGGCCGGCAGACGCAGAGCCCGCCGGCCAGAAACGCCAAAGCGCAAAGCAGAGAAGGAGGATAGAAACCGCGCCAAGGCATACGAGCACGGGCTTGGGGGTATCCATGAGGCCGGCGCGCCGCGCCAGGCTCCTGATCTTGAGTTTGACGTCTCGATCCACCAGGCGACCTCCCTTGCATCCCGCGCTTGCAAGAAGAAATCCTAGAGGGCGAATCTATACAGGCATCAGACCAAACCAAGACCGAAACAAGACTCGTTTTGGGCATCTCATCGGATAATCGCATCGCATATTGAAGCGTCGGCATGGCCACGATGATCTCCAGGGAAAGCAAAACCGCAGGTCACAACCATGCAACCTGCGGTTATCGGCAGAGCTCTCTACCCTAGGCCAGAAGAGTCGCCAGGGGCTCTTAACGCCCGCCCGGGCATCGCCCCCCATAGCCCCTAGCCGGCGATCTGGTCGAGAAAGTCCTCGACAGAGGCGTCGATGCCCATGACGCAAGCCTCTCCCCAGCGTTCCTGCGCTGCAGCGACCAGGTCCGGTCTGAGCACCAAGAGCACGTTGGAGGGCAGGGCCGCGTCCATGATCTCCATGCCGCGTACATAGCCTGTGCCCTGGTAGAACTCCAACGCGCCGAACTCGTCCACCAAGAACAACTCGCCCGTGTCGTCTTGGATAGCGTCGAAATGGGCGTTGATGCGCTCCATCGCCTCATCGGAGAACTCCCACCCGAGCTTCCTTCTACCGTCGGGACGCTCGCCAGCGGCAAAGCTGCGCTTGCTCGCCAGCTGGAACTGCTGCCCATTGGGCAGAAGCTGCGCCATGATGCCCGTCTTTACATCGCCTTCGAAGATCGCCGGTGTCCAGACGCCCGTCACGCGCAGGCCGCGCGCTGCCGCAGCAGGCAGCATGCGCGCAACCCAGCTCGTCTTGCCCGTCTGGATGGGGCCGGTCATGATGTAGATCCTCATAGCGCTCCTACTTGCTCTTGACGCTTGCGACCTTGCTGTACGGGGTATAGCTCGTCACCTTGCCGTAGGCCTTGTACGCGCGCACCTTGAGCTTGCACTTCTTCTTAGAGGCAACCTTGAGCGTAACGCCCTTCTTCTTGGCGCCCTTGACCTTGACGTTCTTCCATTTGCCGCCGGCAACCTGATAGCTCACCTGGTAGCCGCCCACGCCTTTGAGCGCCGCCCAAGAAAGCGTGACCTTGCCCTTCTTGGCGCTTTTGGCCTTGACGTTCTTGGGGGCACCCACGACCTTGCCCGCAAAGGTGAAGCTCTTGGTCACCGTACCCGCATAATTACCCATGCCGGTATAGGTAACCGTCGCGTTGCTGCCGTTGTAGGAGTAGCTCGCCGTGTAATCCGTGCCCTCGACAAGCGTCATGCCGTTGTAAGTGAGCTTGGCAGCGTCCTGCTTGCCGGAGATATAGCTCACCGTATCCTCGAACCCGCTGATGCTCACGTCGTCTTCGAGGCTTGCCTGGGTGATGGTGAACCACAGGGTCACGTAGTTCTCGAAGTTCGAGTACGGGGCAGAGCGTATGGTCATCACCGCGTAGACGGGGTTGCCGTCGGCATCCGTCCTACCCTGCGTCGCATTGGTCACCAGCGACAGGTCGTCTGCAGCCGTGGCGGCATCCTCTGGGTTGGAGTTGCCGTAGAGCAGCTTGTAGCCCCAGCTCTTGGTGTTGCTGTACCACTTGTCGCCGGCCTTGATCTCCTTGAGCTCGCGCCCCATATAGGTGATGCCCGTAAGCCCCAGCTTGATGGGCTGGCCGGTGTACTTGACCTTGAGCGTGCCGCGCAGATCCGCGTTTCCGATGGCGTTGTTGGTGCCGGTAGAGCACACATCGCTGAACTTCCACGTCTGTACCTTGCCCGATGCATCCGTATAGGTCACATCGCCAAAGCTGAGCGTGCCCTGGTTGGGATTGGGGCTGTCGCCGCTCTTGCCCATGACCAGCGGGACGGGTTTGATCTTGAAGACGTTGAAGGTCGCGCTGCCCGTGTAGTTGCCGTTGCTCGCCGCCGTGACGATGATGGGGTCGCCCTCAGGGGCGCTCTTGTCCACCGCGTCTTGGTACTGCACGCGCGTGCCGCTCTTGACCCCGAACTTGCTAGCGTCAACGTCCCAAGTGTATTGGCTTGCGTCGACGACGTTGCCGCCCTCGTCGTAGAGGATCACGTCGCTGGGTTTCTGCGGCTCGTAGTTGTAGTACATGGACGCCGCCGTGAGCGTGCAGGTCTTGATGGAGGACTTGCCGATGGTGTAGCTCGCCTTGGTCGCAAGCGTGCCCGTGTAATTGCCTATGCCCACGATCGTGGCCTCGTAGCTGGTCTGGCCGGCATCGGCGCCCTTGGTGCCCTCCTGTCCCACTACGCGGTAGTCGGCGTTTTGGACGAGCTTGGTGCCGTTGTAGGTGACGCTCACGCTGGGCACGGGATCGATCGAAGCGGAGTAGCTTGCCTTGTTATTGCTGCTCACCGTTGCGCTCTTGCCGCTTAGATCCGTCGCACCCTCGTTGCTCTGGCTGACGAGCACGGGCATGGTCGCATCCCCGTAGGACTTGCCGGCGGGCAGGGTGTAGTAGCTCGCCCAGCCCTCCTTGTCGCAGCAGGCGTTGAGCCTCGCGATCAGACTCGCCGCAGAGATCTGCTTCTCGTCGACCTCCTTGACGTTGACCATGGTGCCCGTGTAGTCGCTCAGGCCGGACACGCTGTTGGTCGCGACGCGGTTGCTGAGCGAGTACGTGTCATGGATATAGCCGCCGTCGAGCTCGCCCACCACGGAGCCGCTGCGGTAGGAGCCCCCGTTGGTAAGCACGTAGCCCGCGTTGTAGCAGGCCCAGACCTCGGGGACGATGGTCTCGTCATTGCCGTCCTTGCCTATGGAGTGCAGCATGCCCACGATACCTGCGGCGTAGTAGCCGCCGCCCGTAGTAGTCTCGATGTCTCCGGTGTTGTAGCAGTACGAGATGTTGCCGTAGGTGCGCCCGGCGATGCCGCCCGGCGAGGGCTTGGTGTAGCGCGAGCCCTTGACGGCGCCGCTGTTGCTGCTGCGCGTCACCAGCGTGTAGCTGCCCGCCTGTCCCACGATGCCGCCGGTTTGGCCCAACCCGAAGACCAGCGCGCTGTTGGTGCAGTCCGATACGGAGATCTCGACGCTCTTGCCGTACTTCTTCTGATAGCGCAGGCCGGGGTCGTCGGTGTCTCCGGCCGTGTTGACCTTGGTGTCGATGCGGTAGCCACCCACGATGCCGCCGGTGGCCACGCAGCCGTAGGAGAGCGCCGCCTTGCCCTTCTTGTCACGATAGGCGCTATCGATATCAGCGCTGTTTGTGCAGTTGCTGATGTTGCCGCTCGATGCCCCGGCGATGCCGCCCAAGAAGCGCGTGGACGCCGATGTGGGGTTGCCAAAGCGATCGGGTTTACCGCTTGCGCTCGACACCATGGTGATCGTGGCCTTGTTGGTGCAGCTCGAGATAGTGCTGGGATTATCCAGGGCCTCGAGGTCGCCGGTATCGGGACCCTGCTCGCCCACGATGCCGCCCACCCATCCGGCAACCCAGGTGACGTCGTCGCTTGCCGGGGCGGAGGTGCTCGTCACGCTCACCGCTGCGCTCTTGGTGGTGCTACAGCCGGTCACATCCCCTGTGACCTGGCCTGCCACGCCGCCCACGTGATGGATAACGGCATTGGCTCCCTCGGTCGACTTAGCGGCAGAGCTCAGCGTGATCTTGACGGAGCTTACGCAGTTATCCAAGCTGCCGGCGCTGTTGCCCGCCACGCCGCCTATATGGTGGATGATGGTCTTGGCGCCCTTTGCGACGCTGGCCGTGATGGTACCCGTCACGCTCACATCGCTGATGCTCGAGCTGGCACCGCAGTTGCCGAAGAGCCCTGCATAAGAGGTAGTCGAGCTGATGCTCATGCCCGTGACCTTGAGGCCCTCTCCCTTGAAGGTGCCGTTGAAGGGATGGCCCTCGGTGCCGATGGGCGTGTAGTCGCCGTCGAGTTTGAGCGTGGTCGACGCCTTGAACTCGACGGTCTTGCCGCTGAAGTCGACTCCCTTGTTGACGAGCTGCGCCAAACCCGCCAAATCGCGCGCGTCCTTGAGCTGGAAGCTGTCGCTGCCTGCGCTGTACCAGCTGGTGTCGGGCGTTGCCGCGAAGGCATCCTCGATATCCAGATAGCTCAAGCCCACTGCCATGGTCGAGACCATCGCCGCGCTCAAAGCGCAACGCAAGACCTTGGACCCGCCCGTTGCCGCAGAGTGTCTCATGCGCTTGTCCTCTCTACTCCTCAAGCGCGCTTGCCGCGCGCCTAGTTGCCGCTGCCGGCGTTGCTATCGCCGCCGCTATCGCTACTTGTACTGCCGGACTTGCTGCTCGAACCCGACGTGCCGCTATCGGCCTTGCCGCTGCCGGATTCCTCTTGCAGCAGGTACATCTTGCCGGTGGTGGGGTCTTGGTAGACACGCCCCAGCTCGTTGTAGTTGCTACCGCTGCCGCTCATGTTGTCGACCATGTTCTCAACGTTGCTCTGGTCGATCTCTGTCATGTCCTGCTGGTCCATCTCGGTCACGTTGGAGACGTTGACGTTCCAGTGCACGACCAAGGCGAGCATGAGCCCGCAGGCAAAGACCAGCATGACATCGGCGAGGTTGACCAAGCCCACGCGCGGGTCGACGTCCTCCTGCTCCTTGAAGCTTGAGCTCGAGAACCCGCCGCTGCCAAAGCTTTTGGGCGCTCTCATGCTACTTGCCTCCCTTGACGGCCTGCGCGGCCTTCTGCCGGTAAGGTGCGAGATCTGCGGCGCTAAACCCGCTGGGCAGATTCTCGCCCGCCTCGCGCGCTGCGGATGCCTTCTCGAGCAGGGCCGTCATCATGGCCTCGAGCGCCACCTGGTAGCCGCCGTACCAGCGGTTGCGTATATGGCTCACGACCATCGCCACCATCGCGGCCACAAGGCCGGCCACAGTGCCGTCGAAGGCCACGCCCAATGACGATGAGAGCGTCGTGAGGTCTCCGTTGCCCATGCCCACGATGCCCGGCCCCAAGGGGACCAAGGTGCACACAAGGCCCATCATGGGAGCCACTTTAGCGATGATGTTGGTGAAGCCCACAATGCGCTGGTAGCGCGCCTCGAAGCCGGAGACCTCGCCTTTGGCCAGCGCGAAGAGAGCGTCCTCTGGCAGGCCGGCGTTGTTGGCGACCATGAGCAGCGCTGCCTTCTGCTTCCAGAGGAGCTTGGTGCCGCAGATCACATCGGGCACCTCCCCCATCGGCGCCTTCTCGAGCGCGTTGATGGCATCGGGGAGACTCTGCTTGGCCAAGCGCTTCTCTGTAAGGAACTCGACGATAAGCGAGCCCAGCAAGAAGACGGCGATGAGTATGAGCACGGCCAAGATGATCATGGCCGGCACCATGAGCGCGTTGGCGAACTGGCGCAAGATCTCCTGCAGGTACTGGGTGATGCTCATTAGACACGTCTCCTTCTAAAGTCGAGGTAAAAGTACAATCCGCCTAGGATGAAGGCTCCCACCACGGCAGGCACCGCAAAGGGGGCCAGGGGGTTTTCCAAGTCGAGCGTGCCCGGAGTGCTCTTGGCATCGGACATGATCTGGTAGACACGCCACTTGGTGCCCGCTGCGGCATCGCTGCCGTTACCGGCGCTCGACCCGGACGACGGGCTCGAGGGCGCCGGCCCGTCGCCGCTGCTGCCGTTGCCCGCTTGGCTGCCGCTGCCGTTGCCGCCATCGCCTGCTCCGCCGCTGCCGCTGCCACTGTCGTCGCCCTTCGAGTCGCCATCACCGTCGCTTGCAGGGGGCGCGCCCTTCAAGACGACGTTGATGGTGTTGATGTAGTAGATCTGCTTGGAGGTGTTGGAGTCCGCCTTGTCGCTCACGCCAAAAACCAGCCTGAAGCGCGTCGACTTGTCGAGCTTCTCATCCGGGCTGATGTAGGACTCGTTCCAGTGCATGGAGTTGGCCGTCGCCAGAAGCGGCGGGACGACCTCGGCCTCCGATGTCGAGCCGATATCGTAGTTGGGATACCAGTAGCGCGTCTTGCCAAAGAGGTAGTCGTAGCTCACCGGGCTGTCGTAGCTGTCCTGCGTCCCGAATCTGAACTGCTTGATGTCGTCGATACTGCAGTTGAGGAAGCGCAAGACGTCGATGAACTGGTACCCCGTGGCGCGTATCGTCGCATAGCCGCTACCGCCTATGACCGTGTAGTTGTTGGTCTGCTTGCTCGCACCCAGGAGCTTCTCGAGCTCCTTGGCCGTATAGGTCTTGGTCTGGACGTACTTGTCCGGGTACTTCTCGTAGCTCACCTTGAGGGTGAGGCTGTCTGCCGGGTTGTAGTCGTACTGACCCGTATCGACGCGCACGTAAACGGTGTCGCTTACGCTCTTGCCGCCCTTGCCGCCGGCCACGGTGACCATCACCTGGCCTATGCCGCTCGTCTGAGACGCCATGCGCCCGGTGGTCTTGTTCACGGCGACGATATCCGTATTGCCCGCGCAAGCCCAGCTAAAGGATGCAGAGCACTTCTTAGAGCCGGTCGACTCTGTCTTGACCTCTTTGCCCGCGGCGTTGCTCCAGGTGATCGTCGCATAGAGCTGGTAGTAGACGGGCTTGGCGCCGTCGCCGGCGAGCACGATGGTCTCGGTTATCTCCCTGCCCTTCTTGTCCGTGATCTGGACGTCGCTCACGTAGTTGCCGTTCTGCCCGCTCACCTTGAGCTCGACGCTCACAGATGCCTCGCCGTACTTGTCCGGATTCTTGACGCTCGCCGTGATCTTGCAGCTGCCGTTCTTGACCGGCGTGACAAGGCCCGCGGGGCTCACGGTGGCGACCTTGGTGTCGCTCGACTTCCAAACGATGTCGATGGCGCCCAGATCGGTGCTCGAATCCGCCGTCTGCTCCATCACGCCGCTGCCGCTTGCATCGATGTAGTAGGCGTTGAGCTGGACCAGCTGGCCTTTATCCTCGATCTTGACGTTTTTGAGGGGCTGCCCCTTGCCCACGAACTCGTCTTCGCCGTTGTAATCGGCAGACCACTTCAAGAAGAGCTCCTTGACGTAGTTCCTAGCGTCGTCGCCGCTGCCGTCGCCGTCATCAGAGCCGTCGGCGCCATCTGCCTTGCCGGAGCCGCTCTCATCGGCATCGTCCTTGGCACCGGCATCATCGTCCGCATCGGCACCGGAGGTCTCCGCGCCCCCATCGCCTGCGGCCATGAGCTGCAGCTGCGACGTCGTAGCGCCGGCCCCCTGCGCCCACGCGGCAGGCGCACCCGCCGGCACGCAGCACAGCACAGCAAGCGACAGGGACGCCGCTATGCGCAAGGCTGCCTGTAGTATCCTCGCCGTCACGTAAGCCCCCTAGTGCTTGATGCGGCTGATGGGCGGATAGGAGTCGCCCAGCACGTCGAGCGCCTGGTCGCGCGTTATGTCCACGTTGAGCATCACCTTGAAGAACTCCTGCGTGCGCTCGACGATGTCGATGTCGTAGATCTCCGGGTAGAGCAGGTTGCATACCCACTCCAAGCCGATGATGCGGTTGACCCCGGGCGGGCGGTCGCACCAAGCCCAGGGCAGGTTGGGCATCGCATAGACGCGCCCGTCCTTGACGGCGGTGATCTGCGCCCAGTCCGGGTTGGTCTTGATGTCGTCGTAGGCACCGCCGCGCAGCTCGCTGTCCCAGGAGATGATGACCTCCGGGTCCCACTTGAGCACCTGCTCGAGCGAGACGTCCGTCATGCCACCGCCGTAGGTCTCCTCGCAGGTGGCCACATCGAGCGCGCCGGCCTCCAAGAAGGCGAGCATGTGCTGAGAGCTCTCCGGCTCCGTCTGCAGACCCTCGGCACCCTCGGCATAGTAGATGGGAATGCGGTCCTCCTGCGGAATAGTGGCGACCACGTCGCGCACCTCCGCGTAGATCTTGTCCACGTAGGTGGCAAGCTCCTCGGCGCGCTCCTGCTTGTCCAAGATCTCACCCAGGAACCTGAAGGCATGCCCCACCTTGTCGAAAGACCCGTCCACGAGCACGACGGGGATGTTGGTCTGCTCTTGGATCTCTTCTGCCTCGGATATGTTGGCGCTGGTGAGCCCCACGCCCGATATCGAGAACATGATGTCGATGTCTTGGACGAGCAGGGCCTCTCGGTCGATCTCGTCGTTGTTGTGCAGCGTGCCCATGTAGGGCAGCTTCTCGATGCCCTCTGGCAGGTACTGCAGCTCTTCCTCGCTGAACTTAGCGGCAGAGCCGCCCAGCTTCTCCGGGTTGAGCGCGATGATGTAGACCTGTGCCAAGCCCGATGTGAAGAAGATCGACTCGATGGCGTCTGCCGTGGGTATCTCGAGCTCGCGCCCGGCGTCGTCGGTGATGGTCTGCTTGTGCATGATGACGTTGTCCGCCACGCTGCAGCCCACCAGGGTGCAGCCGCCGGCGATGCTTGCCGCCGCCATCGCCGCGAGCTTGGCAAAGTCGCGGCGCGTGTAGTTGGATGCCATGGTTACCCCCTCCTAGACCAGCATGGGCACGCAAACGCGCGTTGTCGTGCCGTTGGGCAGGACGACCTCGCTCACGCACACGTCATGGCCGTAGATCCTCTTCAAGTTGGGCTCTGTGATGATGTCTGCCGGCGTCCCTATGCCCAAGACGCTGCCCTCCTCCATCATCACGACCTTGTCTGCGCAGAAGAACGCATGCCCCGGGTCATGCGTGATCATCAAGACGGACATCCCGTCGCGCGTGAGCTTGCGCATGCGGCTCAGTACCGTCTGTTGGTTGCCAAAGTCCAAGCTGGCCGTGGGCTCGTCCATGAGCAGGACCTTGGGTTGCTGCGCTAAGGCGCGCGCGATGAGCACGAGCTGCTGCTGGCCGCCGGATAGCTCGGAGTAAACCTTATCGGCCATGCCCTCGATCGAGAGCTGCTGCATGGCCTGGTAGGCGATGACGCGGTCCTTCTCGCGCACGCGCGCGAACTCTCCGATATGCGGCGTGCGCCCCAGGAGCACCACGTCTGCCACCGTGAACGGGAACGGCGGCGTGTGGCTTTGCGGGATATAGGCGAAGCTCTTGGCCCTATCGGCGTTGGACATGGCGAAGACGTCCGCGCCGTCCAAGGTGACCGTGCCGCCAAAGGGCGGCAGGATATCGAGGATGGTCTTCATGGTGGTCGACTTGCCGCAGCCGTTGGCGCCCATGATGCAGGCGAACTCGCCGTCTTGCACATCGAAGCTCACGCCATGGACGATCTGGGTCTTGTCGTAGCCGCACTTGAGGTCGCGTACTTGCAACATGGCCTACCATCCCCTCAGGTTGCGACGGTAGATGAAGATGAAGAAGGGCACGCCGATGATGCTCGTCAGGATGCCGATGGGCACCTCGGTGGCAAAGAGCAGGCGCGAGAAATTATCCACAACCAGCAGGAACGTAGACCCGATCACCATGGAGGTGGGAAGGAGCACGCGGTAGTTGGGGCCCACGATAGCGCGCGCCAGATGGGGCACGACAAGCCCCACGTAGCCGATGATGCCGCATATGGACACCGAGCACGCCGTGATGAGCGTAGCGGCCAGGATGACGAGCAAGCGCGTGCGCGAGGTGTTGATGCCCAGCGTGCGCGCCTCCTCCTCCCCAAAGGAGAGCACGTTGAGGTTCCAGCGCTGCGTCATGAGGATGGCAAAGCCCAAGAGCATGGGGAAAATCACCAGCAGGAAGTCGCTCATGGTGATGTTGGCAAAGGTGCCCATGAGCCAAAACGTGATCTGGGGGAGCTTGTCGTCTGCATCGGCCACGAGCTTGATGATCGAGGTGCCCGATGAGAACAAGGTCGACACCAGGATGCCGCCCAGGACAAGGCCCAGCAGCGCATCGCTCTTGACGATCTTGGTGAGCCACACCGCCAGGCCCACGGCGAGCATCGCGCAGCCAAAGGCCAGGCCCTGGATCCCCAGGTTGGGGAAGTTGAAGAGGATGGCGATGCAGGCACCCAGGCTCGCACCGGCGCTGGCGCCCAAGAGATCCGGCGATACGAGCGGGTTCTTGAACATGCCCTGGTAGGACGCACCCGCAACGGAGAGCGCCGCGCCCACGAGCACCACGCAGAGCACGCGCGGGATGCGAATCTGGAAGATCGCCGTGATGAGCTTGGAGTCCCAGTCCCCCGCCGGGTCTGCCACGACATGCCAGATGGTCCCAAACAGGTCCGCGGGATTGCAGGAGTAGCGCCCCAAGCACAGGCTCACGATGACGATGGCGAGCAAGGCGATTGAGATCAAAAGCTTCTTGGTAAGAGAGACCTTTGACCTGAATGCCTCGTTGGCTTCCTTCTTGAGCTGTTCTTGCTCTTGATCGAGGGCTTGGGGGGTATCGGTCATAGACGCATCCTTTGCTTTACTGCGCCATACGGCGCAGAAGACGAGCCTTCAAGCCCGCAGAGGAACCCAGCCGGTAAGGCCAGGTTCCCCTGCGAAACAGATCTGCAGGCAGGCGCGATGCCTAAGCCTTGACGGTGACCTTGATGGTCTTGGTGCCGGCCTTGTAGCTGTCATTGCCAGCAGCGGTGACGGTGATCTTGGCCGTGCCCTTCTTGACGCCCTTGATGGTGATCTTGCCGGTCTTCTTAGCATAGGAGACCTTGGCAACCTTCTTGGCGGAGCTCACGACGGTGACCTTGCCCTGAGCCTTGGTGACCTTCACTACGGCCTTCTTGCCCTTCTTGACCGTCACCTTGGCCTTGCCCACCTTGACGGGGTTGGCCTTGAGGGTGGTGTAGTCGCCCTGGATCTCGAAGCGGCACACACCCGTGGCAAAGCGGTTGCCGGGGATGCTGCCCTGGGTGTAATCGGACTCGAGCGCACCGGAGAACAAGCGGTTCTCGCCGTCCTGCTTGGTGCCGGCCTCATAGGCTTCCTCGGCCTTGACGGCGGCATCGGCGGCCGTGCCCGTGATCTCTGCCGTGCTGTAGCTATCGGCAACGATCGCAGGGACGTTGAAGGCGCCATCAGTGGCATAAGAGGTCGTGGTCTGCGCCGGGTAGAACTTGCCCTCGGTGTTGACCTGCGAGGTCACCGTAGAGCCAAATCCGTCCGTTGCCGTAGCAGAGATCGTGCTCCAGCTGCCAACATTGACGTTGCGCATAAGTGAGCTGACGGTGAGGTACTTCTTAGCGGGGACGTAGACGACGGTGGTGCCGTACTGGTAGTAGACGGGATCGACGTTATCCGTGGACTCTTTCATGGCCTTGTTGATGGCGGCGCGGTCCAGCGTGCCAACGGTGTTGCCGTTATAGGAGACGTCGAAGGAGAACTTAACGATGTTGAAGGTGAAGGTCTTGGTGCCCGTGTAGCCGGCGGACTCGATACCCGTCAACGTGGCGGTAGCAGTACCGATCTCCTTGTTGTTGGTGTAGACGACGTTGTAGTCCTTGCCGGCAACGAGCTTGATCTTACCCTCGACGCGCTTGGGAGCGATGCTGTCATAGGGCCTGACCTCTGCGCCATCGGCATAGAACTGGTCGCCCAAAGTCCAATCCTTGATGATCTCATTGAGGTCTTTGAGTGCGGTTGCGCTGTCGCCCGCCTGGGCGGCGTTGTCATCGGCCGCGAAAGCTGCCGTTGCGGGAACAGCCACGCACATAGAGGCAGCCATAGCTGCAGAGAGCGCGGTTGCGACGATCTTCTTGGATTTCCTCATTGCCTGATCCTCTCGATAGAGATTCCCTATGCAACACCGGCCCAAACAGGCGCTGCACTCGTATCCTCATATCCTAGTCCATATAGTTTTATATGAGAATAGAGTTAAGGAAAATTATCCTTATCGATGGATATATCTAGAAAAAGATAAGCTTCACCTGCGACTAAACGAGATTCCCCACCATGCTTGTCGGATTCAGACATGCAATGTATTCGCATACGTTTTTGCGATATGCATCAGATTTGCTGCATACAAGATACAGGCAGACACAGCTGCAACCGCAGCATGCGGGCGCAATACTTCCACGGGCATTGGCAGCCTACATGCTTGTCCATCCACACGCAGCCGCCCGCAGCCAGCCGCAGCTAGTCGCACGCTACAGCTCGACGTCGTCGATACGCTTCTTGCTGCGGCACTGGTAGCGTGCCTCAGACAGAGGCGACACGAGCATGTCGTCAGAGAGCAGGCGCAAGAAATCGTTGACGTTGCCGTTGGTAACCAGTATGACCTTGCTCTCCGGGTTGAAGTTGATCTTGCCGCTGTAGTAGGAGACGCGGCGCACGCGGTACTCGAGCTCTTGGGCAGACAAGTCGACCACCGGCGACTCTTCCTTCTGTATCTTGAGGAGCTTGTTGACTACCGCCGGGGCCTCGTTGATGCGCTCTTCGAGCTTGTCGTAATCCGCGATGAGATGGTCGAGCGCGTCCACATAATCGCGCGCATGCTGCTGCATCAGACGCCTGAACCCAAAGAGCCCCTCGAGCGTCTTGAGCGACCTGAAGTACGCCGTGCTCTCGAAGAGCACGAAGTCGAAGTTGTTGCCCATCTTGAGGCTGCGGTCGCTAAAGGCCTCGCAGCCGCCCTCGCGGCTGAAGAGCAGGTAGCTCGACTTCTGCTGGATCCACATGCGCTGAATGCGCTGGAATGCCACAATGGTACGCTTGTTGCCCTCGACCTCTGCCGTAAACTTGAAGATGAGCCCCAAGACCTTGGGGACGTCCTCGTAATCGAGCCCCTGGGCAGGTTCCCCATCGATGATATTGGCGTCGACGCCCTGCAGGAAGGTGAAGAACTTGTAGCTCTCCGGGTTCTCCTCCTCATCCTCCGCCTCGATGCCTCGCGCCATGCGCACGCGCTCGCTGCCCTCGAAGAAGTCGTAGCCCGCCACGCCGATACAGTTTGGATCCGCAAACATATCCTCGATGGGCTTGTAGACGGCGCCCTCGAGGTTGTCCTCGTTGCGGACCTCCCTAAAGCCGAAGTCGATGAAGCCCGTCTCGAAGAGGCGCTCGTTGATAAGCGAGTTCTCGCGCGTGGAGGCGCCGCGCTTCTGCACCCAGCGGTAGTCGAAGGGATACGCCGGGTCCTCAGTATCGAGCAGCGCATAGACCGCGACGTTGTCACCCACGCCGGCCTTCGCGATGACGTTGAGGGTGTCTACCAAAAACTTCTTGTCTTCGCGGTACTCGCTCATGCATGCTCCTTATCTCTTGATGGCGTCACAAGAGTATAGCGTTGGCATGGGACGGCGCAGGCGGGGCTAAAGGCAGCAGCAAAGCAGCTCTCTTGGGCGGCGGCTTGGCGCTGAAGATGAGCGCTAGCAGCGAGGGAGTCGGGCACCGATCGCGTTGCCAGCGCGAGCGGGCGCTTTGCGGCAATCGCAGGACAAGGCGCTCGAGTTGCAGAGCACACGAAGAGGCGAATGCCTCTAACAGTATTGCTTAAACGCGCTTTAGACCAGGAAGCACAGGAGCCGCACAACTACGCTTGAAGTACTGCGAGCAGGAAGAAGCAGGCTAGGACGCCCACGTCCCTACTTGGAGTTGATGTCGCGCTCGAGGTCTTCCAGATGGCACATCGAGTCGCCGCTGCTATGCGAGCAAGCGCACGAGCACCCGTTGCAGGCGCTCTTAGCGGATGAGCCAGAGCCGCCATGGCATCCGCAGCCCCCGTCGCAGCGGCTCTTGAACGCCGACCTCGCTGCCAAGACCACGATCGCGATGACGATGACAAGCACCACGGCTGTCGAGAAGTTCATACTCGTCCTCCAAAAAAGCAACGGGCACGATGCGTGTTAACACGTCTGCCCACGTTTCCGTCAGTCAATCTGCCCCTACCCTACCACCGCGAGGGCAGAATACAAGGGATAAGTTAGCAATCGGTAACTTATACACGGCGAAACCTCCGCTAGACGAGACTGAGCTCAAGCAAGAGGCGCAAAGATGAGGGCATCCCCAAGCACCAAGCCCAACGGTTGCGCCTATTCCGGACCCAGCACCCAGCACCCAGCAAAATCATAGAGTTGCTCATCGGCAAGACGCGAGGCTAGTGCGCTCTTGGAACATGAAATTGCAAACCTCAATAGGCGTTTGCAAAAGGTTTTGCAAACAAAATTTGCAAAGCAGCTTGCAAACAGATTTGAGGCGCGTATCCTGTACCTAGGTTCGAGCTTAGGGGGCTCGAAAAAGAGGAAAGGAGCCATCATGGCTACTGTCGTTTCTTTCGATGAGATCAAAGACCAGGTTGACGCTCGCGGTGTCGCGCCCGAGACCATCCAGTGGTACTACGACCAGGGCAAGGTCACCAAGGACGAGGACGGCAACTACTGCTGCGACTGCATGGTTTGCCGCCAGCATCACAAGAACCCCGATCCCTCCGTCATCATCAACGTTGTCGAGGGCTGCCGCGTCATGCACGTCCATGACAAGGGCGTGACCTTCTAAGCAAAACCTCTACAGGTTGCTTGCAAAGGAGGCTCCCGTTTGGGAGCCTCCTTTTTTGCTATCAACATGCCGTTGTCCAACATCGGCACCTGATGCCCCTTTCAGCGGACCCACAAAGTACCATCGCTTTCACTTGCTAAGAAGGCTCCCAAATGGGAGCCTTCTTTTGTTGCTATCAGCATGCCGTTGTCCAGGGCCGTCGTCTAATGCCGCCCCGCCCCTACCAAAGAAAACTAGCGCAATGGCCTCACTCTGCTTGGCAACAAGGCGCCCCCACGAGTCCCTGCCCTCTCGATTCCCTATCGAGTTTCTACCGGGCTTTCTCTGGGCAGCTCATACCCCTGGGCCATGCTGCGCAAAAGCAAGTCGCGGCCTTCTTGCACGCTAGGATCCTACTTGCGCAGGCGCTTGGCCATGAAGACCATGAAGTACGCATAGAAGGCGATGGAGATAAACAGGTCGAAGATCCCCGCGAGCGAGATGTTGAAGATCATCCCGTACTTGGTATTGAAGAAGAGATGCATGAGGAACGCGCGCGCCGCAGAGACAAAGCCAAAGCGCGACCCCAAATCAACCGCCTTGATGCCCTCGTCCTCGAACAAGGCAAGCGAACCGTCGTTGACGGCAAAGAAGTGCCCGATATGGAACGCCCCCATGAACAACCCGATAAAGACGCCCATGAGTACGCTGATGGTGACAACGGTCTTGGTGCTCACCTGTCCTCTCTTGTAGCACAGCGCCAAGACAACAGACGACGCCAGCGTGAATACCGTACCCATATCGTAGGTGGCGCTCATCAGCCAGGTGAGGAAATTGCAGACAAACGACGTGATGACGAGCGAGACAACAAAGGGGAAGATAAATTGCATAGGGCTTTGGGCCTTAAGCTCTTTTTCTTGGTTGACAAGCGCCTTCTTGGCAGCTTTCTTGGACATCAGGCACTACTCCTATCAAAAAGCGGCTTGCAGACCGCGTATTGGACGATAAAGCTTTGAGCTGGTAAGGAATAATGGTAGACGCAGACAAAGCTCATGGCAAATGCACGGGGCCTGCAAGGAGCCGGACCGCCGTCACCACATTTCCATAGAGTCAAAAACAAAAAGGCCCTCGCATGGAGGGCCTTAGCTTGTGGCAGCCTGTACGGGATTCGAACCCGTGATCTCCGCCTTGAGAGGGCGGCGTCCTAAACCGCTAGACGAACAGGCCATATGATGTCGCCAGAAGCGACGTTATCAAAAGGGCCCGATGAGGGCCCGTAGATGGTGGCAGCCTGTACGGGATTCGAACCCGTGATCTCCGCCTTGAGAGGGCGGCGTCCTAAACCGCTAGACGAACAGGCCATAAGCTTGGCTGGGGCGGAAGGAGTCGAACCCTCACTGACGGAACCAGAATCCGCTGTCCTACCATTAGACGACGCCCCAGTTTGGCGTTATTTGCGTCATTGCAAAGTGCTCTGTGCCGTGACGCGAGTTGATATATTACGTAATCAGATAAGACTCGTCAATACGCAATTCGAGTTTTTTCTAAAAACCTTGGCAACCCTCCACAAAGCTGCCGAGCAGACCTCGCCGAGCCTCCGCTCACCTGCAAGCCAACAGGATAGGGCCACTGGCTACCCAAGCAAAGCCGTCCAAGCTTCAACGCTGTCTGCAAGCCAGCAGAACAGAGCCGCAAGCTATCAAAACCCCGATCACTAAGATTGGCAAGGAGCTCTCGCGCGCCAAGCGTTTGCAACCTTGCGCCCTGTAGACAGCAAGCTACCGTGCGAGCTTGGCAAGCAGCTCGGACGCGCTGCCGCGCAAATGCCCAAGGCGCCAGCGCGACCCCAAAGCGCCCCCGTATAGCGTGCCCGCTAGCTTGCAGAGACCCGTCCGGCAACAACACGCTATCGATAGCAGCCGCTATTTAGGGCAACCGTAACATGAGCTTAGCCGCCTGCGCTCATATGCCCCGCACGCGGGTGCTACTATAACGCCATGAATACATTCGACTTCACATCCGTGCCCCTCGTGGGCAACATCATGTCAATCACCGGCATCAGCGACGGCTGGATCGTCTGCTGCATCATCGCAGCAGTGCTCGCCGTCGTCTTCTTGATAGGCTGGATCAGATCGGCCGCCAAGGGCCGCGCTGCGCGACGCGAGGCCGCTGCGTTGCAAGAGGAGGTCGTGGGTCTTCAGGCGCTTACCACGCTCCCTCCCCTACATGAGGGCAGCTGGGATTACGGCCAGAACGAGGACCCGGGAAGCTCTCTCGTTTTTGCGAGCACCAAAGAACTCAAGCATCGCAAGCAGATGGCATCGGCTGCCAGTCAAGACCAGAGCACCCCGGCGCAACAGGGCACGCAGCAAGCAGCGCCGACTGGCACCAGCAGCACGCGCAAGGCCACCGCTACCGCCAAAGCGCCTGCTACTCCTGCAGATACTGCGAGCAATGTGACCGCACAGGTACACGAGGCGATCTTCGCATCGGTAACCAACGGGCATCTCAAGGGCGCTGCAGGCCAGAATGCCAAAGGCAAGACAGGACGCAAAGGCGGCAAGGGCTCCATCAAGGCAGAGGACCTTCCCTCTATGGATGTCGCGAGCAAACCCAAGAAAGCCGCTCCCAAGAAGAGCTCGGCCAAGAAGACAAGCGACAGCGATGCGAGCTTGTCGAGCAGGATTCCCAGGCTTTAGAGCTTCAGCTAAAGATTCGGGCATGGAGTAAATCTTCAGGTCTAGGAACGCACACTGCGTA
>CAVCDT010000010.1:0-31078 GCA_963600995.1 Akkermansia muciniphila
CCCGTACCGATGCCATAAGCGGCCTCGCCGTTAGCGCCGCCGCCACCGCCAGCGCCGCCGCCCGTGCAGTAGTTCCAGGTGTTGGCGCGCCTGTTATGCATAGCACCGCCGTTGCCGCCCTTGGCCTGCTCGGTCGAGGCCGTGCCGCCCTGGGCGTTGACCTTCACACTGCCGGCGATATAGACCTTGCCGGCCTGATCGGCAGCTGCCGCAGACTCGCCTGCAGCGCCGTTGCTGCCAGAGCGGTCGTTGGTGTAGGTACCCTCGTCTTGGATACCCGCGCCGCCTTCGCCGCCAGCACCGCCATCGGTGCCATCGGTACCGATGCCTGCGCCGGCACCGCCGCCGCCGTTGCCGCCTTTGCCGCCTTTGCCGCCGTAGTACTTGGCGGTTCCATCGCCGTTGTAAGAAGCCGCAGCGCCGTCAGAGCCGTCCAGGCCCTTGGCGGCATCGCCGCCCGTAGCCTCGAGCGTGCCCTCGCCCGTAATGGTGAGCTTGGAGCTCTCCGGCAGGTAGATGCCAGCGCCGCCGGCGGTAGAGCCGTTGGCGTTCTTGCCCGTGACCTTGAGAGTCGCGTTCTTGGGGATATAGACCAGAACATCGAGGTTCTTGCCGATCTTGATGCCGTTGATAAGATCAGACGACTCGCTTACGGTATCGTTGCGATTGATGTCCACGAAATCAGACACATAGTACGTGCCGCTCTCGGTAATCTCCGTAGTTTGGTACGTGATCTCCGTGCCGCCATAGTGCTGGACGGCCGTGGAGCTGCTACCTTCGCTGGCAAATGCCATCGTCAGCGCCGCAGCGGGGATCATCGTCGCGACCATGGCCAAAGACGCCGCCGTAGCGACGGCCTTCTTAGCCGCAAGCCTGATACCTCCTCCTGTGCGACTCTTGGAACGCCTGAGGTCGTTTTCCATACATATCTCCCATCTAACGGAGCCTGACATCATCTCTATGAGAAAGCAGCGCCGTGCCCCCTAGTGCAAGGGCATGACCTGCTGTTAAACCGCACTGCGAACGCAATCGGTCGATTCTTAAGTATATCGACAGCGACCCGTGCAAGGCGTCTATGTAACGCAAATTAAACAGCCATCAATACAGGATGCGACATAAACGGCAGCCTCTATAAACGCCGCTGCAAAATCCAAGGCAAACACGATGTCTTGCCGCAATCCATCAGCCTGGCACTAGCAAGCAAAGCGAGGCCCCGCAACGCGCCGTGGCGTCGAGGGGCCTCATCGTGTCCGGGTGGTTGCGCATACCTGCTATGCGCTAGGGCAATCGCGCAGCCTTACTTGCTGTAGGACTCCTTGAGCGCCTTGAAGGCGGGCATGGAGTTCTCGATCACGCTCTTGGCAACGCAGTAGCTCATGCGGAAGTACCCCTTGCCGCCAAAGCCGTCGCTGGGGCACAGCAGAAGCTCGTACTCCTTGGCGCGCTTGCAGAACGCCACGGCATCGGGCTCGAGCGCCTTGACCCACAGGTAGAAGGCGCCATCGGGCTCCACGTACTCGTAGCCAAGATCGGAGAGACCGCGGGTGAGGATCTCGCGGTTGGTACGATAGGCCTCGACATCGCTGGGGACGTCGATGCACTCCTGCAGCACGCGCTGGAACAGCGCGCTGCAGCAGATGTAGCCCAAGGACCTGCCGCTGCCATGGATGGCGAAGGTGGTCTGCTCGACGTTGTCCATCAGGTTGGAGATGTAGATGTAGCCCAAGCGCTCGCCCGGAAGCGACAGCGTCTTAGAGAAGCTGCTGCACACGAGCGTGCGCGGGTAGATGGGCGGGATATAGGGCACCTCTTTGCCGTAGGTGATGGCACGGTAGGGCTCGTCTGCGATGAGGTAGATCTTGGTGCCGTACTCCGCCTCCTTCTTGGTGAGCACAGCCGCCAGCGCCTCGAGGCTCTCGCGCGGGTAGATGGCACCCGTGGGGTTGTTGGGGCTGTCGACGATGATCGCCGCGGTCTTGGGCGTGACAGCCGCCTCGATCGCTGCGATATCGAGCTGGAACGCAGGAGCGGGACACGCCACCTCGACGATCTTGGCACCCGCCTGCTCGATCCAGGTGTTGTACTCCGTAAAGTAGGGCGTGAGCACGATGACCTCGTCGCCGGGGCAGGCCACGGCAGACAGGCAGATGGCGAGTGCCGCCGCTGCACCGTGGGTGAGATAGACCTGCGCGGGGCTCGCATCGACGCCGAAGTTGCGCTTGATGCTCGCAGCCACGGCCTCGCGCGCAGTAGCAGAGCCGGGGCTGGGCGTGTAGCCGTGCAGCGCGACGGGATCCTCGTCCGTAAGGCGGCGGATGCAATCCGTCACCGCCTGCGGTGTGGGGACGCTGGGGTTGCCGATGCTGAAGTCGAAGACCTTGTCCTCGCCTATCTGCGCCTTGCGCTCAAGCCCGTAGGCAAAGAGGCTGCGGATGTCGTTGGGTGCACTGCCCAAACCAATCATGTGCTCGTTGAGCATGGTCTTTGTCACTCCTTCATGTTCTTGCCCTTACCCGCACCCCAAGGGGCGAGCATGTGCCCCGCACAGCAGGGCGTTTGATGCTTAATCGTCGATGCGGCAGCGGTCGCCGCAGAGATGGACCTTGTCCTGTGCTAGCTTTTGTATGACCCAGGGGTAAGCCTCGTGCTCGGCCGCATGGATGCGCGTCTCGAGGTCCTCGAGCGTATCGCCCTCCAAAACAAGCACCTCGCGCTGGTAGATGATGGGGCCCTCGTCGTACTCCATGTTAGCCAGATGGATGGTGATGCCCGTCACCTTGTCGCCGGCCTCGAAGGCATCCTGGATGGCATGGGCGCCCTTGTGCTTGGGCAGCAGCGCCGGATGTAGGTTGACCACGCGATTGGGATAGGCCAAGAGCAGCTCTGCGGTGCACTTGCGCATGTAACCCGCCATGATCACGTAGTCGACTCCCGCATTGCGGAAGTTGTCGACCATCTTGCGCTCGACTGCGGCCGTAGACGCGGCGTAATCCGCAGGCTCGAACACCATGGTGGGGATGCCCATCTGCACGGCCTTGGTGATGCCCTTGGCGCGCGGATTGCTTGCCACCACGTAGACTATCTGGGCATTGAGGCGGCCTTCCTGTATCGCCTGTGCGATGGCCACCATGTTGCTTCCCGTCCCGCTGATGAGGACGGCGATCTTGAGCGGGGTGTCGAGGTCGCGCATTACCTGTACACGACCTTTCCCTCGCCGGCGATGACCTTGCCCACCGTATAGACCTTCTCGCCCGTGGACTCGAGCTCTGCCTGGATGGCAGCCGCATCGCCCGGTTTGCAGATGACGCACATACCGATGCCCATGTTGAAGGTCTTGAGCGCCTGCTCCTGCGACAGGCCGGCCGCCTTGATGACGTAGTCGATGATGGGCAGCACCGGCCAGCTGCCAAGCTCCACCTGCGCGTCGAGCGTCTTGGGCAGGGCACGGTCGAGGTTCTCTGTGATGCCGCCGCCGGTGATATGCGCCACCGCATGCACGGGCAACCCCTTCTTGAGCAGGTTGACGATGCTCTTGACGTAGATGCGCGTCGGTGCGAGCAGCGCGTCCATAAGGCTCGTGCCGCCCAGCTCCTCGCAAGGGGCGGTGAGCTCTTCGAGGCTCTTCTTCTCTGTCACGGCGCGGCGCACCAGGCTGAAGCCGTTGCTGTGGATGCCCGTAGAGGCAAGGCCCAAGATGACGTCGCCCTCCTCGACGAGCTCCGGCCCGATCATCTTGGGACGGTCGACCACACCCACGCAGAAGCCGGAGAGGTCATACTCGTCTGCGGGCATGACGCCGGGGTGCTCGGCGATCTCTCCGCCCACGAGCGAGCAGTTGGCCTGACGGCAGCCCTCTGCGATGCCGCCCACGATCTTGGCCATCTGGTCTGCCTTGAGCTTGCCGATGGCCACGTAGTCCAAGAAGAAGAGGGGCTCTGCGCCGCAGGCGAGAACATCGTTGACGCACATGGCCACAAGGTCGATGCCGCAGCTGTTATGGCGGTCGATCATCTGCGCGAGCTGCAGCTTGGTGCCCACGCCGTCTGTGCCGCTCACCATGATGGGATCTTCCATGTCCTTGAAGGCCGCCGCGCTAAAGAGGCCGCCAAAGCCGCCGATATCGCCTATGACCTCTTTGCGATAGGTGCTCTGCACCGCGCCGCGGATAGCCTGTACGGCGCGTGCGCCCTCGTCGATGTCGACGCCGGCGTCCTTGTACGTGATCTGGTCATCAGCCATGTTCAACGATCCTCTCTTGTTGCCTTGGCAAGCCGCGGCGTCGCGGCTCAAAAGTCAATCCATACATTATGCCCGCTTTTGCCCTGCATACAGCAAGAAAGCCGCGCTCCTTTTGGGGAACGCGGCTTTAGATGCCGTTTGGGGCGCGTGTGCTTTGCGCCTTAGAGGCCCAGGGCCTTCTTGAGCGATGCAACGCGGCGACGCGAGACGGGGATCTGCTCCTCCTCGCCCTGGAGCGTGAGCAGCAAGGTGCCGCCGCTCACAGGGTCGACCTCTCGGATGCAGGCGAGGTTGACCAGGTAGCGCCTGTGCACACGGAAGAACCCCATGGGCTCGAGCTTTGCCTCGAGCTGGGCCAGACTCACCGTAGAGAGATAGCGGTCTGTATCCGTGTGCAGGTAGGAGTAGTCGTCCTTGGCCATGATGAAATGGATCTTGTCCGTGGGGATGAGGAGCTTCTTGCCGCCCTTCTCCACGGGGATGCGCTCGCCCGTAGGGGTATGGCCCTGGCCGCTCATCTGCTGCATGACCTTGGCGATAGCCTGGTTGAGGCGCTCGGTCTCGACCGGCTTGACCAGGTAGTCCGTCGCGTTGACGTCGAAGGCCTTGACGGCGTGCTCGCTGTAGGCGGTGACGAAGATCACATAGGGCGGGTACTTGAGGCGTGTGAGGGCCTCTGCCAGCTGCAGGCCGTCTGTGCCGGGCATGTTGACGTCGAGGAACATGACGTCTGCGCCCACGTCTTTGAGCTTCTCGATGGCCTCGCGAACGTTGGCGGCCTCTGCCACTACCTCGACCTTGCCTGTCTCGCCCAGAAGATAACTTAGTTCAGAACGTGCAGGTGCCTCGTCATCGACGATGATCGCTCGCAGCATTGTCGCCTCCATTCGATAAAGTGCATTCGTAACGGGTAGTTTATCACCAAGAGCGCCTGTTGCGACAGTGGTTATCCAATCAGTGGATAATTCTGAGCGGCGAATAAGCGCAGATTGGAGCAGGGTTGCACGTCTCCGGTGCGCCAGCGGAGCCTACATGTTGAGCAGTGCCTCGAGCGACTCGACCTTCTCCTCTTGCGGGGGTTCTTTGAGTGCATCGTAGAGGCTCAGGTACACGCTGGTGCCCTCGCCGTAGATGCTCTCGATATGCATGCCGCTCAGGTTGCCAAAGTAGCCCTTGAGGCGGGCATCGACGTTCTTGAGCGCGATGCCCATGCCCGTCTTGGAGCCTCCCGTGATCACGCCCTCGAGACGCTCCGGCTTGATGCCCACGCCGTCGTCAGCGACGATGATGATCGCGCTGTCGCCTTCGCGTCGCAGGGTGACGGTCACATGCAGGGTGCTGCCGTCCTCGCGTCTACCATGCCCCACGGCGTTTTCCACCAAGGGCTGCAGGATGAAGGCCGGGACGCGCAGGTCCCCCAGGTCGTCCTCGTCCTCGACCACCATCTCGACGGCTTCCTCGCCAAAGCGTGCGCGCTGGAACATGAGATAGCGCTCCGTCTGCTCGACCTCGCTTGCGATGGGGATGAGGTCCTCGCTGTTCTCGAGGAGCCTGCGGTAGTAGACGGCGAACTCGCGCAGCATGGTGCGCGCCTTGTTGGGATCGGTGCGCGTGTAGCTGGCGATGGTGTTGATGGTGTTGAAGAGGAAATGCGGGTTGATCTGAGCCTGCAGGGCGCGAAGCTCCATGCGCGCCGCGAGCTCGGACTGCTGCTCGAGATAGCTCAGCGAGAGCTGCGTGGACAAGAGCTGCCCGAAGCCCTCGGCCATGGCGAGCTGGGCCTCGTCCATGCGCGTCGAGGACGTGTAGTAGAACTTGAGCGTGCCCACGATGTGCTTGTGTACCTCCAACGGGACGATGATGGCGCCCTTGATCTTGCCGCCGTCGCCCTCGAAGCCCAAGGCGTTCTCCGTCTCTACCACGCGCGTCTGGCCGTCTTCGAGCGTCTCCATGGTCACGAGCGTCTTGATGCTGGTGCCCTGCTCGTGGTTCTTGCGATCGACGCCGCTAAAGCCCAAGATTACCTCGCGGTTGGTGATGGCCACGCTGCAGGCAGTGACAGCGGGCAGGAGTAGGTCGCAAACAGCCTGGGCTGACTCCATGCCCAAGCCCTGGCGCATGAATTTGACCGTCTCGCTTGCCAGCGACAAGGTGCGGTTGTTGGTGTTGGCGCGCACATGAACGTCCTGGCCGGACTCCACCAGCGCGACGATGCTCAAGACCACCATGCCCACGATGGCCGCCATGCCTATGGCCGGGGACGAGATACTGCTCGAGAAGAACACGCAATAGATGACCGTCGCACCGAGCACCACGTAGGCGATGCACATCATGACGAAGGCGGCGATTTTCTTGGGGTCTGTATCCATGAGGCGCCCCTCCCAGCGCGCAAAGACAAACGAAGGGAGCGCAATCCTTAAGATGCGCTCCCTGTAGTTTATAGCATCTGCCTTTGCCGGTTGGCTAGTCCACCTGCACCGCGCTGAAGCGTCCTGTGAACGCGGGGTTGCCGCTTTGCACATGGCGCGCGCCGGAGAGCTGGGTAGCCAGCGGCGTGCATGCCCACAACCCGCGCACGAGCATGGGCCAGGTGCGCTGGAACTCGAAGTAGCGCCCGCAGTTGTCGCGCGCGTAAGAGGCAGCGTCCTTGCGGCCGGACCTCAAGATCTTGAAGTACTCGCCATGCTCCGGAGCACCGATAGCGCTCATCAGGCTCGTGGCGAAGGCCTTGCGGCTCACCTTGCCCGTGAGCCACTCGCCCGGGTAGGGAGCCATGGACGACGGGTCCACGCGCATGAGGTCGATCTGGGCCTTGGCGAACTCGACCTTGCGGCTCTCGTAATACCAGCGCATGATGTCCTGCTCGAAGTGCGCGGGGCTCTCGCGGCGCGGGGCCGGCAGGCGCTGCACGCCCAGCTTGTTGTCGAGCCAGACGTCTTGATGGTACATGCGGCAGTTGATGACGTAGTCCAAGTCCTCACCGCGGGTGATCCACGGGTCGAAGCTCACGCTGCCAAAGGTCTCTGCGTGCAGGACCATGCAGCTGGTGGTAGCCGTGTTGGCGCGCGACAGGCGCGGACCCTCGAGCGCGGGCTGGAGATAGGCGTTGAAGCTCGCGGCCTTGTTCCAGGCAGACCTGTACCAGCGCTTGTCGGGCTTTGCCAGGCGGTCGCCCTGGTCATCGTAGTAGTAGCCGGTCTTGGCGGTGACGAGCCCGCCGTTGGGGGTCTTGGCGCCGATGCCGTACAGGGCGCGCTCCAAGAAATCCGGACGGTCGACCACGACGTCGTCGTCCATGAAGATCACCGTGTCGTGCCCGAAGATCGACGCAGCCAGGATACCCAGGTTGCGGATGGCGCCGTAGCCGGTGAGGCAGGCGCAGGATGCCAGCGCGCCCATGCCGATCTGCTCCATGCGACGGTGTATATGGCGCAGCTCCGGCGCGGCGACCATGGCGAGGTCCATCTTGGGGAACTGCGACAGGATGTCACGCACTTTCTCGGCTGCCTGGTTCTCGACGCCGCCCTCTGCCGCAACCAAGACGATGACCCTGCCCAAACCATTGACGCGGGCAAGGGAATCGAGACAGCGCGCGAGGTTGCCGGGCTTGTCCACAGGGGTCGCATAATCGAAGGCAGCGCTGGCGGCAGCGTTGGAAGAGCCGCGGCGCGAGCACCAGTACGTGGGGATGACGATAACGGGGTTCAAGTTCATAGAGACGTGCTTCCTCTTTCACATTGACGTTTCCGTGCTAGAGAAGAGTACCACCAGCAAGCGACGCAAGCGCGCGGCTTCACACTAAGAGCAGACAGCGCAGCAAGCGCGCTGCAGCGCTCACAGCTCGAAGTCGATGCTGCGGTCGCGCATGTCCACCTGCTTGAGCCGCACCTTCACGCGCTGCCCCAGGCGGTAAGTGCGCCCGGTCTCCTCTCCCATGAGCGTCTGTAGCTTGGGGTCGAACTGGAAGTGCTCGTGGCGCACCGGGTCGAAGCGCACGAAGCCCTCGGCTGTATTGTCCAGACGCACGAAGAACCCGTGCGCATGCACGGTCGATATCGTGCCGATAAAGCTCTCGCCCACATGGTCGCCCAGGTAGTCGCACAGCTTGAGGGTGACGCTGTCGCGCTCTGCCGCCTCCGCCGCGCGCTCCATCTTGCTCGCATGCTCTGCCAGCCAGTCGAGCTGCCCCTCCATGCTCAAGGGATCCTTGAGCAGGCGATGGACCATGAGGTCCGGATAGCGGCGGATAGGGCTCGTGAAATGGCAGTAGTGGGTGCTCGCCAAGCCAAAATGGCGCTGCGGCAGCGTGCTGTAGCGGGCGCGCTCCATGCTGCGCAAGACCATGCTGTCCACCAGGTCGCCCTCCGGCCGCGTGCGCGCCTGGTCGAGCAGTGCTTGGTACGCGGTGGGCTCGCCCTTGCCGAGGCCGGATATCTTGTAGCCCAGCTCTTTGAGCACGGGCAACAGCGCCTCGAGCGACCTGGGGCGCGGGCTTTCGTGGATGCGGTACACGCAGGGCAGCTTCTTGCGCGCCATATGCCCCGCCACGCACTCGTTGGCAGCGATCATCGCCTCCTCGATCATGGAGGTGGCGTCGTTCTTGGTGCGCAGGTCGATGCGCTCGACCTTGCCGTCTACGTCGAGCACGGGCTTTGCCTCCGCGCTGTCGAAGTCGAGCGCGCCGCGAGCATTGCGCGCAGCGAGGAGCTTCTGTGCGAGCCTATGGAGCTGCATGAGCTTGGGCGCGTACGGGTCCTTTGCCTGCGGGGCATCCGTATCGCCCACCTTAGCAGCATCGAGGATGCCCTGCGCCTCGCTGTAGGTGAAGCGCCTGTGGCTGCAGATGACGCTGGGGTGTATCTGGTACTTCTTGAGCTTGGCGTCGCTGTCGAAGTACATGTCGCAAGTCATGGCGCGGCGGTCCTCGCCCGGACGCAGCGAGCAGATGTCGTTGCTGAGCTCCTCCGGGAGCATGGGCAAGACGCGGTCGACCAAATAGACGCTCGTCGCTCGGTCGCGCGCGCAGATGTCGATGCTGCTGTCCCATGGCACGTAGCTCGAGACATCAGCGATATGCACGCCCAAGCGCGTGAGCCCCTCGACATTGTCGATGCTGATAGCGTCGTCGAAGTCCTTGGCGTCTGCAGGGTCGATGGTGAAGACGTCTCGCGCTCGAAGGTCATGGCGGCCCTTCTGGGCCAAGGCACCCTCGATATCGGCCGTCATAGAGCGCGCTTGCTCCAAGGCCTGGGGCGAGAACTCCGTAGCAAGGCCATGGTCGTGGATGACGATGTCGACGTCGATGCCCGGGCGGTCCTTATCTCCCAAGACCTCGACTATGTAACCCGTGGCCGCCGCTTTGTGCGTGGGATAGTCCACGATGCGCGCCAAGACGATGTCGCCGTTTTTTGCCTGCGGGCTTTGGCGCAGGTCGACAAAAACGTCATGTTGGATACGCGGGTCCTGCGGCACGACGGCAGCGAGGGGGTCGTGCACCACGAGCTCTCCCACCACGTACTCGAGCGCGCGCTTATGGACGCGCATAACCACGCCCTCGCGGCGCTTGCCGGCAGCGCGTGCGTTCTGGCGCGGGCGCACCTCGACGATATCGCCGTTCATGGCCCCGCCGATGCGGTTAGCGGGGATATAGAAGGTGCCCTCCTGCGTCTCTACGAAGCCGTAGCCCTCGTAGCTGATGTCGATGCGCCCCAAGGGGCAGTTGCCGGCGATACGGCTCGAATGGCGGCGCCCCTTGCGATTCTCGTGCTTCCTGTGCTTCTTAGCCATCTACTTGGAGGCCTTGTCGAATTCTTCCTTGAAGGCAGAGAACATCCCGCCGGCCTTCTTGAGATGCGCGCCGACGGCCTTGGCCGCGGCATCGAAGTCGTCCTCATCGGCATCTTGGGCCTTTGTCTGCGCCTTGGTGCTGGCATTGGCGCTATCGCTAGACGCAGGCGCGGCGGCTGCAGAGCCGTCACTTGCCGCGGAGGTTTTGACCTCGACGTTAGAGGCCTCGAGGGGCTCTTGCCCCTGGCGCTTGAGGTTGCCGATGGCACGCCCCAGTTTGTAGGCCCCGTCGTTGACGGCATCTTGGGCCTTGGCGCCCAGCTGCGATGCCTTATCCGACGCGCCGGATTCCTTGAGCTTGGCCTGCGCCTTCTCCTTGACGCTGGCGATGGCCTCGCCTGCGGCATAGGCGCTGTCCTCGATATTCTGGGCTGCGCGCTCGCTCACGGCCTCTTGGCCCTGGGCTACCTTGTGGCTGCCCTTGGCCCATGCCTCGCCGGCCTTTGCCGCAACGCCGCCGCTCACCACCACGTCATCCGGGTCGACATCGGCAACAATCGCCTGCGCGGCCAGGTCGTAGCCGCGCAGCCTGCTGGCCACGATATCGGCAGAGCCCAGGATTGCGCGGTTGATGCCGCCGCTCGAGACGTCCACCGATGCAATGCGCAGATCATCGTCCAAGACGATGTTGGAGATAGCGCCCAGATCCGCACCCTGCAGGTTGCGCACGCTCATGTTGTCCCAGATGATGCAATCATCCAGATCGAAACCCAAGCGCTTGCACGCGGCGCTATCCCATGCCTCGTTGTTCGCAAGCTCGACCACGACGTTGCCGTCCTCGAGATAGGAGACCTTGTCGAGTGCGACGAAGCGGTCCTTGCGCTTGATCATCCAGAGCAGATCCGGGCGCTTGACGATAAGCCCCACCGCCTGCGGCTTTAAGGGATGGAATATCACGTTGCGCACACGGCCGTATTTTCTCGTCTTGCCCTTCTTGGACACGGCGAAAACCTTGAGCTTATGGGCATCTTTGGTCTGCAGCATGGCGACTCCTTGCTGTTTTTTGGGCGCATGAAACAAACGGGGACGCTGAGCGCATCCCCGTTGCTGCAATGCGGTTATCAGATGGGCCTAATCGTACCAGCCAGAGCTCTTGGGCGCGGCATCTGCTGCGGGCTCCTGCGCTGCAGGGTCTGCCGCAGCTGCCTCTGCCGCGGGATCCTCGACCTCTTGCATGGCATCTGCCGCAGCCTCTTGCGCAGCGGTGTCGACGCCGGGCTCGACCGTTATCTCCTCGACGAGGTCATCGACATCCTCGACATCCGCCTCGACCTGGGTGGCCGATGCATGGTTGCGGGTGATCTGCTCTGCCAGGGCATCGCGCGCTGCGGCGATCTTCGCCTTGATGTCGTCTGTCTGGGGCGCGACGTCTGCCGTCTTGCCGCTTACCTTGGAGTAGACGTCCTCTGCCGCGTCGACGATAGGCTCTGCCGCGTTGCGGATGGGCTCCGGAGCGCGGTCTGCCACGTCTTCGATCTTGTTGGAGAGAAGCTGGCGCGTCTCCTTGCCAGAGCGAGGAGCGAACAGGAGAGCGGCGGCAGCGCCGGTAGCTGCACCGAGGAGGAACCTGAGCTTGCCCATGATGCACCCTTTCTGTTGGGTTTTGACTATGGCTTTAGGCTACCACCTCGGGGCCTTTCAAGCGACAGATAGTTGCAAGCGACACGATGTTGAAACTCAAGCCTGACAAAGATGTCACAAGAGCACAGCCCCCCGTCACGCAATGCTCTCGCTCCACATTGCCCGCCAGCGCAGGTTGCCCTTGCCAGCATGAGAAAAGCCCGCCGTGAGGGCGGGCTTTCAAGCTCTAGCGACCTGCGATGTTGCCTTGCCGCGGCCTATGCGCGTCCAAAATGCTGAACGATGAGGCTCGTGAAGGTGGAGTGCTGGGCGTTGTCCAGATGCAAACTGTCCTTGAGCTGCTGGGTAGGCTCTACCAGGAAGTAGAAGACGGGGTCTCCCGGCAGGTACCACTCGCCGTCGATCTTGCAGATGCGGCAGCCCATAGCGGCCTTGGCACCCGGCACGACGGAGTGCGCAAGGCCCTCGTTGTGCACAGCGTAGCGATCGCCGGTCTCTGCCTCCTCAAGCGTGGTGATGTTGAGCAGCGGGGCGACGCCGTCGACCCAGAAAATGGCACAGAACTGCGTGTCGACAACCTGCTTGAGCTCTGCCACCAGGGCGGGGTCAGCGCCCACAGGGGGCTTTGTCGCGTACATCTTGGCGAGGGTCATACCGGGCTCGACCTCGTAGTCGAACAAGAACCACTCCAAAAAGAACGACTGGGTGAGCTCCTCGCCCATGTTGCGCGGAGCGATGCCGATCTCTGCCACGAACTGCTTGGAGGCCTTGGCCGCGAGCTTCTTGGACTTGGCCATATCAGATGCGATGTAGTAATCGAGAACCTCAGCGTAGTTGAGGGAAGGTGCAGGCATTGGTGAAACTCCTATCATGATCTTTGCTCGCCATAGGATACCCTATCTGCAGTCCCAGGGGGTTGCTCCCCCTTTGGAAACAAGCTTTCCCACTATATATGAAAGCCCTGCGTCTCTCATAGCATTGTCACAAAACCATTAAGTTTTCATGGAAAGCCCCGCAAGCGGCAACCAGCGGGGCAGGCCGCCTAGCGGTTGTCAACCTTCTCCGGATAGAGGTCGTGGTTGGCAAGGCGCGTCCAGGCGACGTCTTCCCATTTGGTCCCCGGTTTGCCGTAGTTGCAGTACGGGTCGATGGATATACCACCGCGCGGGGTGAACTTGCCCCACACCTCGATGTACTTGGGATCCATCAAGGCGACGAGGTCCTTCATGATCTTGTTGACGCAGTCCTCATGGAAGTCCCCGTGGTTACGAAACGAGAACAGATAGAGCTTGAGGCTCTTGCTCTCGACCATGCGGATATCGGGCACATAGGAGATATAGATCGTCGCAAAGTCTGGCTGGCCGGTGATGGGGCACAGGCTCGTGAACTCGGGGCAGTTGAACTTGACGAAGTAGTCGTTGCCCGGGTGTTTGTTCTCGAACGTCTCCAAGACGTCCGGGCAGTAGTCCTGCGGATAGCTCGTATGCTGGTTGCCCAGAAGGCTCAGGCCCTCGCCCTCGCGTGTGTCTGTCATGAAGATCCTCCCTTTGCCCTACTGCGCGAGCAGCGGGTCGACGGTTCCGTTCATCTCGAAGGCGCGTGCGCGGTCGATGCACGTACCGCATACGCCGCAGGGGCGCTCACCACCCTCGTAGCAGCTCCATGTGAGCTCGTAGGGGACGCCCAGCTTGAGACCTTGCTCGACGATCTTGGCCTTGTTCCACATCACGAAGGGCGCCTCCATGTAGAGCTCGCCTCCGCTGCCCAGCTCGATAGCCGCGGCCATGTAGTCCACGAACTCCTTGGAGCAATCCGGGTAGGCGTTGCCTGCCCAATCGTCGTGATGGGCGCCGTAGAAGAGCACATGGCAGTCCATCGACAGCGCCAGCGACGCCGCGCTCGAGAGGAACAACCCGTTGCGGAAGGGCACATAGGTGCTCACCACCTTGGAGCCGGTCTCGTCTTGCTGCGAGGCATAGCTCTCATGCGGGACCTCTTGGGTCGAGTGCGCCAAAAGCGAGCAGTCGCTGTCCTCGAAGATGGCGGAGAGGTCCAAGAAGCGCTGCTCGACGCCATAGTAGGCAGCGACCTTCTTGGCGCTTTCGACCTCGCGGCCGTGCTTCTGCCCATAGCTTATCGACAGGGCGACCACGTTTTGCGCGCCGTAGCGCTCGACGGCGATGGCGAGCAGCGTGGTCGAGTCCACGCCGCCGCTGCAAAGCACCATGACGCGTTCCTGCTTCTTCTTCATCTAGACGCCTTTCTCTACGTTGTGCCAGATAACCTTATGGAGCTGCACCTGCACGCGCACCTGGCGCAGGTTGTTGTCTGCCAGATAGCTCACGATATCCGCTGCCTCGATCTGCGCGAAGACAGGGCTTGCGAACACCGGGCACAGCTCGGTGAGCTTGTTCTCGCGAATGACAACGGCAGCGGCGTCGAGGTCCTCCTTGCTCCCGACGACGAACTTGACGCAATCGTCAGCCGTCAGATGCCGGTAGTTCCCACGCAGCATATGCTGTGCCATGCCGCTCGAAAGAGACTTCGCATCAAGCGTCACGCCCAAACGCCCCGCGGCCCTGCATTGGGTACGCAACTTGGCGACAGGTTCGATGTCGCAGGCACCGTTGGTCTCGACCTCGACAAAGCAGCCGGTGTTTTGGAGCAGCGCCGCAACAAGCTGCGGCAAGAGCGGCTGGAGCAAGGGCTCGCCACCCGTGAGCGTGACGCAGGGGGTTTCCTGCTGCGCCACATAGGCGCAGATCTGATCGATGCCCAGCTCCTCTACCAAGCAGGCATCGCTGCAAGCCCACTGGGTGTCACAGTAGGAGCAACGCAGGTTGCAGCCCCTAAAGCGCACGAAGGTCGAGAACTGGCCCGCATGGGCAGCCTCGCCGTTCACGCTCACAAAGCACTCGGCAACGGGCATTGTCGCAAGCGCGCTCACCTTAGCGCTCGCCCCGGTAGACAGCGCAGTTGTTGGGAGTCTCGTACACATCGACCTGGCTTACGGGCAAACCCTGTGCCGCAAGTTGGTCGAAGAAGTAGCGCGCGAAGTTCTCCGCCGTAGTGCGAAAGGGCACGACGGAGAGCCGGAAGCTCTCCTCCTCGAGGCACTGAACGGTCTTAGGGCTGAGACTTCCCTCCTCGACGATAAAGGAGTGGTCCCATGCCTCGGTGAGCGAGCGCAGCGCCTTCTTGAAGTCACCGAAGTCAAGCACCATGTCCTTGTCCTGGCCGGACTCGCAAAGCGCATCTGCCTCGAGGTAAGCCACGACGCGCCAGCGATGGCCATGGAGGTTCTCGCATTTGCCGTCGTAATCGGACAGGAAATGCGCAGCATCAAAGCTGCTCTCTGTTCTCAAGCCGTACAAAAGGGGCCTCCTTACCTGGAAAGCCCCCTTTTGTGCACGCGCGTGCCAGCCCGCAGGCCGCAAGCGCCTAGTTTTGTTTAGCGACAGGAGGCTTTCGAACTGTCGATATCGTTATCGGCAGAGTATAGCAGGCTCATGGTTACAGGCCCGCTAAATGCTCGCCCGCATACTGGGCGGGCGTCCCCGGGCTAGCCGTGGTAAAGCACCTGCTCAACGAGCTCTGCGAGCAAGGCGTCAAGGCCGATGCCCGCCACCTGGCAGCCCTTCATGAACAGCGAATCCTCTGCCAGGCTGGGGTTGGCGCTCACCTGCAGGACCTTGGCACGGGCACCGTCCCAAACGATATCCACGCAGGCGAAGTCGCAGCAGCCCAGAGCAGCAACGGCCTCGACGGCAGCGCGCTCGACCTCGCTTCGCACAGCCTGTGCCATGGGCTCGTCATCGCTCAAGCTAGCCAAACGCACAGGGGCGTAGAAATCCGCCGTGCCATCGCCCGCGGGGACGATCTCGACCGGCGGCAGCGCATAGGGATCGTCGATATCTCCCAGAACAGAAACGCTCAAATGCACGCCCTCGACCCACTCCTGGATCACCACGCGACTATCCACGGCAAAAGCTGCGGGAAGTGCTGCCTTGAGCTGGGAGGCATCCTCCACGCGCGCAACGCCCATGCCCGCAAAGCCATGCGCGGGCCTCACCGCCAACGGATACCCCGCGGCGATCTTGCCGACGATATCGTCAAGCACAGCCGCGACGCCCGCATGCTCCAACATCAGGCGATCGAGCACCACACCGTCGACACCCGCCGCGCAGGTCTCGAAGCCGTTGAAGAAGCCGTCGAGTCTCGAAGCCAGCTCGCTTACATCCCCCGCTGCGGTACACGCGGCCGCATCGCTTCCCATAACGGGAATGCCCAGCAGCACGCAGAGCTCCTGCATCGCAACGCCCAGCTTGCCCGCAACTCCGTTGAAGACCAGCTGCGGCTTGGTCGAGCGCAAGGTCGCTGCCAGGGTATCGTCGCACTCATATGCTGCAACCTGGTGTCCTGCCGCCTTGAGGGCGTCTGCTACCTCGTGCGCACCCTGGCGCGCAGCTCCCGGCGCCCCGTTGAGCAGAACCGCGATCTTGTATGTCATCGATACTCTCCTTCTTGATGCAGGGGCAACCCCTGCGGTCTATGGCATCGGCACTGCCGCTAGCGCGCTTAAAGGCCGTTCACGAAATCGCAGGCCCGCTTGATGCAGCGCAAGGCGACGATGTCGTCTTTGAACGTGAGCTTGACCAGCATGACGCCCTTATCATCCGCATACGAGGTATGCCCCATGAGGCCGCTGCCGCTGCCGTGCTCGCGTGCCATAAGCTCTATCGCCACATGCTCGAGCAGATGCGCCGGCTGCGTGCCGGCGATATCGTCGCCAAAAGTCTGACCGTTCTCGTTGACGCAAACATGGCGTGCGAGGTTGGGTAACCTGCGCAATGCCTCCTGCGCCTGCGCTGCGCTCACGCGCGCATGCGGCGGCTCGCAGCGCACCGCAAGCGTTATGCCGTCTTTGGCAACGGCGATATGCTCGACGTCGAGCCTCATCGCCTGCCCTTAACCGCGCGCGAGCTCCTCTTTGTAAGCGCGGATCTTTTCGCGGTACTCCGGCATGCCCACAGACAGGATCTGCGTGGCCAGGATAGCCGCGTTCTTGGTGCCACCGATGGCGACCGTCGCCAGGGGCACACCCGTGGGCATCTGGACCGTCGACAACAGCGAGTCCATACCGCCCAGATCGCTCGTCTTCATGGGGATGGCCACAACGGGCAGCGGAGTATGCGCGGCAACCACGCCCGCGAGCGCAGCAGCCTTGCCAGCGCCACCGATAATCACCTTGAGGCCACGCTCCTCGGCGGTCTTGGCCCACTGCGCCACCTGGTCGGGGTTGCGATGCGCGCTGTGGACGACGAGCTCGTAGGGCACGCCGAACTTCTCCAGCATCTCCTTGCAGCCATCCATTGCAGGCAGATCGGACTTGCTGCCCAGGATGATGCCGACCAAAGGTTTCTCGTTGCTCATGGGTTTCTCCTCTCCTATAGGGCAGATACGCAGACAGGCACCTGTGCCAGCCGGCGCACAGCCCGGTCCTTACGATAAAGCGCGTCTTTAGATGCGATGCCGCATGGCATCGCAGATGAGCGCGGCGATAACGGTCTTGCTATCCTCGATGCGCCCGTCGAGCACATCGTCCACCAGGTCTTCGAGCTGGACCCAGCTTGCTGCCACGAACTCGTCCTCGTCCGGGCACGACATCCCATGCTCGAGGCCCGTGGCCATGTAGAGATGGATTATCTCGTCGCTGTAGCCGGCTGCGCAGGCGATGGGCATGAGATAGTCGAGTCTGCCGGCAGTGTAGCCGGTCTCCTCCTTGAGCTCGCGTTGGGCGGCATGGGCAGGGTCCTCTCCCAAGTCGAGCTTGCCAGCCGGGATCTCTACCGTGACGCGCTCGAGCGCCGTGCGGTACTGGTGCACCAGCAGCACGCGGCCCGCATCGTCCAAGGCGACGATGGCCACAGCGCCAGGATGGCGGATGACCTCGCGGGAAGCCGGCTTGCCGTTGGGGAGCACCACGTCGACATGGTCGACTTTGAGAAAGCCGCCGTTAAACGCCGTCTCGCTTCCCACGATATGCTCTTCGAGCAGGGCCTTTGCATCGCCCGCGTCTTCAAAACCCAAAGCGGGCCTCCTTTCTCGCAGCCTCAAGCCGCCTTCCATGCACGTGGGGCCGGACAAGCCCGACCCCACAGATCTCATAGCGGCGCACCGCCTACTGCGATGCCGCCAAAGCGCAACCTGCCTGGCAGGACGCTACATATCCTCGTCCCAATGCTCGCGGCCGCGGGCAGCGCGCGCGCCGATGTCTCGGCGCAGGAACTTATTCTCGAAGCTCACCTTGTCGCAGGCAGCGTAGGCGGCGTCGCGGGCAGACTCGAAGGTATCGCCCAGAGCGCTCACACAGAAGACGCGGCCGCCGTTGGTGAGCAGCTGGCCGTCTTCGAGCACGGTGCCCGCATGATAGACGCGTGCGCCGTTTGCCTCGGCGTCCTCGATGCCGGACACAGGCTTGCGCTTCTCGTAGCTTGCGGGATAGCCCTCGCTTGCGAGCACAACGCCCACGCAGAAGCGCGGGTCCCACTCGAGCTCTACGCGGTCGAGCCCTTTTGCATCAACTGCCATGAAGACGTCGACCAGATCGCTTTGAAGACGCGGCAGGAGAGCCTGGGTCTCCGGGTCACCAAAGCGGGCGTTGAACTCGACCACGCGCGGTCCTGTCGGGGTGAGCATGAAGCCGCCGTACAGGCAGCCGCGGTAGTCGATGCCCTCGGCTGCAAGCGCTGCAACCGTCTGCTCCATGATCTTTGCCATGGCGGCTTTCTCGTCGCTGGTGACGATGGGCACGGGGCTGTAGACGCCCATGCCACCCGTGTTGGGGCCGCGGTCGCCCTCGTAAGCGCGCTTGTGGTCCTGCGCGGGCTCGCAGCAAAGGACCGTGCTGCCGTCGGTGATGCCCATGATCGAGCACTCCGGCCCCACCATGCACTCCTCGATGACGACAGAGGCACCGGCGTCTCCAAAGGCGCCGTCAAAGCAGCTGCGAACCGCCTCGAGCGCCTGTTCGACAGTCGCAGCCACGGTAACGCCCTTGCCCGCCGCAAGGCCGTCTGCCTTGATGACGATGGGCGCGCCCTGCTCGCGGATATAGGCCTCTGCGGGCTTGAGCTCGCTGAAGGCCGCATAGGCAGCCGTGGGGATGCCGTACTTGGCCATCAGGTTCTTGGCGAACTCCTTGGAGCCCTCCATCTGGGCGCCCTGGGCACCCGGGCCAAAACAGGCGATGCCCGCCGCACGCACGACATCTGCCACGCCGGCGACCAACGGGGCCTCCGGGCCCACGACCACGAGCTCGACGTCGTTTTCCTTGGCGAAGGCCGTTACCTGGTCGCCGTTGCAGGGGTCGATGCCGGCGACGTTTTGGGCAAAGGAACCGGTACCGCCGTTGCCGGGGATACAGAAGAGCTTGTCGCACTTAGGGGACTCGTTGAGCTTGCGCGCCAAAGCGGCCTCACGGCCGCCGCTGCCCAAGACGATGATGTTCATAGACAGTCCTTTCTACATCTCCCAGCCATGCACGATGGTCTGGTCGCGATCCGGGCCGACGGTGATGATGCTGATGCGCACGCCTGCGAGCTCTTCGAGGCGGGCGATGTAGTCCTTAGCCGCCTGGGGGAGCTCGTCGTAGGACCTGCAGCCGCTGATGTCGCAGTTCCAGCCGGGCATCTCCTCGTACACAGGCTTTGCATGGTGGAAGGCGGTCTGGCTGCCGGGGACGGTGTCATAGCGCACGCCGTCTGCCTCGTAGGCGACGCAGATCTTGATGGTGGGCATGCAGCTCAAGACATCGAGCTTGGTAAGCGCGATATCCGTGAGACCGTTGACATCGGCTGCGTACTTGATGACGACGGCGTCGTACCAACCGCAGCGACGCTTGCGGCCCGTGGTCACGCCAAACTCATGCCCGACCTCGCCCAGCTTGTCGCCATCCTCGTCGAAGAGCTCCGTGGGGAAGGGACCGCTGCCCACGCGGGTCATGTAGGCCTTGGCGATGCCGAGCACGCGGTCAATCTTGGTAGGGCCCACGCCCGTGCCCGTGCACGCGCCGCCGGCAGAGCAGCTGCTGCTGGTCACGAAGGGGTAGGTGCCGTGGTCGATGTCGAGCTGCGTGGCCTGCGCGCCCTCGAAGAGCACGCTCTTGCCAGCGTTGAGCTGGGCGTTGAGCAGCTGGCCGGAGTCCACCACGTGCGGGCGGATGACGCGGGCGAGCGCGGTGTACTCGTCGAAGATCTCCTGGATGCTGGGGAGCTCGTACTCCTCGAAGCCATAGACCTTGGAGAGGATGTCGTTCTTGATGGGGACCACGGCCTCGAGCTTCTCGCGGAAGATCTTCTCGTCCATGAGGTCCTGGATGCGGATGCCGCAACGCTCGTATTTGTCCTGGTAGCAGGGGCCGATGCCACGCTTGGTGGTGCCGATCTTGTTAGCGCCCAGGCGACGCTCGCTCGCGCCGTCCAAGAGCAGGTGGTAGGGCATGATGACGTGGGCATTGCCGCTGATCTTGAGAGCGCTGCAGTCGATGCCCTGGGCCTCGAGCTCGCTCATCTCCTGGATAAGGACACGCGGGTCGACGACGACGCCGTTGCCGATGACGGACACCACGTCGTCATGGATGATGCCGCTGGGGATCAGGTGCAGGCCCAGCTTGGTCGCACCGTGAATAACCGTATGGCCGGCGTTGTTGCCGCCTTGAAAGCGGACGACGTAGTCGTAGTTGGGGGCCAGGTAGTCTGTAACCTTGCCCTTGCCCTCGTCGCCCCACTGAGTTCCCACCAAAACAGTACCCGGCATGCTTGTCTCCTTGCGTTGATTGCCATAGACCATCAAATTCTACCGCAGGCGTATGCAGCCGATTACAACGGGACGGTTAAAGATGCACGTAGCGGCGGTTTGGGGCTTTGCGCATCCCCGCAGGCAGGCGATCTGCAAGACAAGCACCAAGCGCAGGGTGGAGCTCGCGAACTCGCGTCGCATGGGGCAAGTAGAATAAGCGCATGAGGGCAAACGGCGACATACTCGACATCAGCTGGGACGCGCGGGCGATTCTTTTGCTCGACCTCGACGCGTTCTTTGCCAGCGTCGAGCAGCTCGACCATCCGCAATGGCGCGGCAAGCCCGTCATCGTGGGCGGGCAGGCGGGCAAGCGCGGGGTCGTGAGCACCTGCAGCTACGAGGCGCGCGCCTTTGGCGTGAGAAGCGCCATGCCATCCGTCACCGCGCAGCGCCTCTGCCCCAACGCCATCTGGACAGAGAGCCACTTCGACCGCTACCGCGAGCTCTCTGCCAAGGTCATGGGCATCCTCTACGACGAAAGCCCCCTGCTCGAGCGCGTGAGCATCGACGAGGCCTTCTGCGATGTGAGTCCCGGGCGCTTTAGCAAGGAGAACCCCGTACTCATAGCCAAGCGCATCCAAGAGCGCGTAAGCGAGCTGGGTATCACGGCGAGCATCGGCGTGGCCACCGGCAAGTCAATCGCCAAGATCGCAAGCGACATGGACAAGCCCCGCGGGCTCACCGTGGTCTACCCGGGCGGCGAGGCGGCGTTTCTCGCACCCATGGACGTGCGTGCCATGCCGGGCATCGGCAAGCAGAGCGCAGCCAAGCTCAAGGCCATGGGGATCAAGACCCTGGGGCAGCTCGCACAGGCAAGCGCGCAAGACGTCAAGGGTGTCTTCGGCATCAACGCCCAGGTCATGATCGAGCGCGCACGCGGCATCGATGACCGGCAGGTCATCACGCAAAGCGACGTCAAATCCGTGAGCCACGAGCGCACCTTCACCCAAGACCTCCACAGCAGAACGCAGATCGAGGACGCTGTCGACTACGTGGGAAGCCTCGTGGGCAGGCGCCTGCGCAAGAAGGGCCTCAAGGGGCACACCGTCACGCTCAAGCTGCGCTACGCAGACCTCTCCATCCGCACGGCGCAAGAGAGCCTGAGCTCGCAGGTAGACGACGAGGGCGTCTTCATCCCCGTCGCAAAGAGGCTGATCTCGCAGATATGGCGCCCGGGAGATGCCGTGCGCTTGGTGGGCGTAGGCGTTTCGGGCTTCGAGGGGCGCGATACGCAGATGGGGCTCTTTGCCGCAGAGGACGATGCAGCCGGCAAGGCGAACCCGCAACTCATAAGCGCGGCCGATAAGGTGCGCGACCGTTTTGGCGACGACAAGCTCGTCTTTGGCAGGCAGCTCAAGATGACGTCTGAGACCACGAGGACGCCCAGCAAAGAGGGGACGTCGTAGAGTCCGCTTTGGCCGCCTGCTTGCCCGATTGCCCGCCAGCCTGTCTCAGGCACATGAGACAAAGCGCAGCAGCAAGCAAGCAAGCAGGCAGACAAACAGCGCGCAGCTAGCAGATGCACGTCCAATCGCAGTAGGTCGCAGCGCGCTGCTCGAAGCGCATCGCCGCGCCCTCGTCCGCACAGATGGCAAAGCTCGTCGCCCCGCTGCCGCTCACCATGGCATTGAGCACGTCGGGGTCGTTCTTGGCAGCCTCGATGCGCATGCGCAGGCGCTCGCTTTGGCCCACAACGGCCGGCTCGAGGTTGTTGGCGCACATACGCGCGAGCTCGAGCTTGTCGCCGCGGCTTGCCCCCCAAGCGGGAAACGCATCGAGCGTGCTCGCCAGAGCCAAAGCATCAGGTGCCGGTTGAGGGGAGGCATCGAACAGGCGGTAGATCGACGGGGTGAGCATGGGGGTCCTATCCCCCATCAAGACGATGGGCAATGGGAACTCTGGCAAGGCGCGCACAAACGAATCCCCGCGGCCGTCCATCAGGGCCACGCCACCGTAGAGGAAGAACGCCACATCGGCGCCGAGCCTTTGGGCCACGTTCACAACGCGACGATCCAAGCAGTCGACGCCCGCCAAGCGGCAAGCTGCTTTGAACATCGAGGCGGCATCGCTCGAGCCGCCGCCCAGACCGCCGCCAGCAGGAATGTTCTTGTCGACGGTGATGTGCAGGGCCTCGTCGAAGCTCACGAGTGCGCTGCCCAGCTCCCGCTCGAGCATGTCGACGGCCTTGAAGACCAGGTTGTCCTGCGTGGCGATATCGACCTTGCCGCACTCGAGGGCGACCGTCGTACCCAGCGTCGTGCATGCGGCGCCGCATCTGTCGATGCAGTCGTCCACGGGCGCTACGGCAACGTGCAGCACATCGTGCAGGGCAAGCTCGCAGAACACGGAGTCGAGCTGATGGTAGCCGTCTTGGGCAGGCGGGTACTTGACCGACAGGCACAAATTGACCTTGGCCGGGGCTTTGAGCGTGATGGTATCTACTTCGATGGTTTTCATGGGGACAAGGATAGCGGATGCCTGCCCTACCCCGCCCGCAAATGCAGCGAGGGCGCCCCGCAGGACGCCCTCGCCTTCAAAGTGCTGAGAGTGCAGACTAGAGGTTCTCCTCTTTGATCTCTGGGAAGAGAGGCTCGTCGGTCTCGAGATCCGTGAGCTCGACCATGCCCGTGAGAACATCGACGTACTGGTACGATTGGCGGGCCTTGCGACCGCGACGCTCGACCGTCTCGACGATGAAGAGGGACGGATGAGCCTGGGTCAGCACGCCTTCGCGCTCGATGATCTTAGAGCGGCCCATGTTGGCGCGGACGCGCAAGCGCTTGCCCGTATAGGCGGCGAGGGTCTCGTGGATAGAGCCGACAGTCTGAACCTGTTCGATTATTTCTTCGTCCATAATGCCTTTTCCAGTTAAACTACAGATAGACTCAAAATAATACCAAAGTATTCGCATAAATCAAATAGCTTATTTTGCCCGTCTTTTATGCATGTTTGCTCGGTAAGCGGCTCCCTGCGCAGCGCAGCAGGCGCCGGAAGCTTCGCCTTTTGTCTAAACAATAGGCGCACGGGTATAATCTCGTGGCTACGGCATGTCATATCGAACCCGATTAGATCTGGATTGTGGCTTATGTCTATCATCAACCGCGACGAGCTCGGCACGAGCGCGATCGCAAAGAAGCTCATCGACAACAAGATTCCCTCGCGCGTCGGCGCGCAGGACGCCAGCGTCTACGACTTCTCGGCCGAGGCGCTCGAGACTGCCAAGAACCGCATGGGCTGGGCAACGCTTGCCTCCATGCCCCCTACCGATCCGTCACAGATCGCCGTCATCGCACAGCAGGCGCGCTGCGAGGGGCTCGACGCCGTCGTCCTCATCGGCCAAGGCGGCTCGACGCAGGCACCGCAGACCATCACCAAGCTGCACTCGCTCGAGGTCCCCGATGAGATTCCCTTCAAGACCATGGACTCCATGAGCCCGGTCTACGTCAACCATATCCTGGGTAGCTCCGATCCCGCGCGCACGCTTTACATCGTGTCGAGCAAGAGCGGCTCCACGCTCGAGCCGACCGTCTTGTCCCATGTCGCCTGGAAGTACGTCTGCGCCCACCTCGGTGAGGACCGCGCCGGCAGGCGCTTCATCGCCATCACGGACCCGGGCAGCCAGCTCGAGGCCATCGCGCGCGAGCATGGTTGGCGCGTTGTCATCCACGGCGAGCCCAACGTAGGCGGCCGCTACAGCGCCTTGAGCGTCTTCGGGCTTCTGCCCATGGCCTGTGTGGGCATCAACGTCGAGCAGGTCCTCAAGGACGCCTCCGCAACAGAGCGCCTCTGCGCAAGCAACACGCCCGACAACCCCGCTTTGCAGCTCGCGTCCTTCCTCTTCGACAACTACACCAAGGGCCGCGATAAATTCTCGTTGCTCATGCCTCCGCACAGCCAGGTGTTCGGTCTGTGGATCGAGCAGCTCGTTGCAGAGAGCCTGGGCAAGCACGGATGCGGCATACTCCCCAACGTAGAGGTCGATGCCGGCGTCTTGAGCCAGCCTCACAAGGACCGCTGCGTCATCTTGTGCAACACGGGCAACGACCGCGCCTACGAGCACTCGCGCACTTGCCTGCACCCCAGCATCCCGGCCATGCGCCTCGACATCCTCGACAGCGGCGATATCGCAGAACACTTCCTCGTCTGGGAGTACGCCGTCGCGTTCCTGGGATGGCTCATGCAGCTCGACCCGTTTGACCAGCCCGATGTCGAAAGCACCAAGATCGCGACCAAGCAGATCCTCTACAAGGACGGCGGCGACTTCGAGGTGCCGCTTGACCCGCAGGGGCGCCCCGCCTATGTCGAGTACCCCATCGAGAACGGCCAGTTCGCAGAGTCCGTCTACGTGAGCAGCGCCCTGCTCGACCGCATGCGCCGCACGGACAAGGTCGATATCTCCCGCGCGCTGCGCACGCTCTTCTACTCGATCCAAGACGGCGACTACTTCTCGTTCAACGCGTTTCTGCCCTTCAGGGGCGTAGGTAGGCGCGAGACGCTCGAACGCATCCGCCACCGCGTCGCAGACCGCCTCGCCACATGCTCCTGCCTCGAGATCGGGCCCCGCTACCTGCACTCCACCGGCCAGCTGCACAAGGGCGGCCCCGATACCGGCGCGTTCCTCCTGGTGAGCAGCCGCGAGCCCTTCGACATCACCGTCCCCAACGAGGACTTCACCTTGGGCGGGGTCGAAAGCGCCCAGGCCTTGGGCGACTTCAGCGCGCTTGCGAGCCGCGGCCGCCGCGCCGTCTACGTCCGCCTCAAGGACAACGACAGCGAGTACCTGCAGCTGTTCGCAGACTGCGCATGCTCGGCGATATCGGCTGCCTACGCGTTCAAGACCATCGGGGAGTAAGCGCGCCCAACGGCGACAGGCAGGCAGACAGGCGACAGGCGGCTCGCCAGCCGGCTGATTGACGACCCAGAACGACAGCGTGCGGCACGAGGGAACACCCCATGCCGCACGTTTTCACTGCGCGCAAAAGCTACAGCGACTCGATGACCTTTCTGGCCACTTTGATGCCGTCGATAGCGGCAGACATGATGCCGCCGGCATATCCCGCGCCCTCACCGCAAGGGTACAGGCCGCTCACGCGCGTCGCCATGAGCGTCTGGGCATCGCGCACGATGCGCACCGGCGAGCTGCTACGTGCCTCGATACCCGTCATCAGCGCCCCGGGGTTGTCGAAGCCCGCAAGCTTGCGACCCAGCAAAGGCAGTGCCTGTGCGAGCGCGTCGCCCGCAAAAGCCGGCAGACATGCATGGAGGTCCGCCTCGCGCACACCCAGAGCATAGGTGGGGTCCACGTGCACGGGCTTCTTGCGCCCGCCACGCTGCCCCAAGAAATCCCCCACCGCCTGGGAAGGCGCGTGCCAATCGCCGCCGCCCAGATGGAAAGCCTTCCGCTCCCAATGGCGCTGGAACGCCACGCCGGCAAGCGGGTCCTGGGACGTTTCCCCGTACTGTGCAAAATCCTCAGGCGTCACGCCTACGAGCACGGCGGCATTGGCGTTGCGCCCGTCGCGTGCCATGACGCTCATGCCGTTGACGCAGAGCATCCCCTCCTCGCTCGATGCGGTAACGACCTCGCCACCCGGGCACATGCAGAAGGTGTACACGCCGCGCCCGTTGGGCAAGTGCACGTTGAGCTTGTAATCGGCAGCACCTAGAGCCGGATGCCCTGCAGCACTGCCGTACTGAGCGCGGTCGATGAGGGTTTGGGGATGCTCGATGCGCACGCCCAGGCTGAAGGGCTTGGGGGCAAGCTCCAAGCCGGCCTCTTTGAGCATGGCAAAGCTGTCGCGCGCAGAATGCCCCATGGCCATGATCACGGTATCTGCCAGGAGCTCTTCCTCGCCCTGGTTGCCCTGCACGATCACCCCGCGCAAGCGCCCTTGCGCAACCACGAGCCCCGCAAGCTTCGTATGGAAGCGCACCTCGCCGCCACAGGCGATGATGCGCTCGCGGATGCGCGCCACCACCCCGCCCAAGACATCCGTACCGATATGCGGCTTGCCCTGCCACAAGACCTCCGGGTTTGCACCCGCCCCCACAAAGGTGTCGAGTATCTGGGCAGTGTAGGGCGAGTTCTTGGAGCAGGTGAGCTTGCCGTCGCTAAAGGTACCGGCCCCGCCTTCGCCAAACTGCACATTGCTGTCGGTGTCGAGCTTGCGCGTCCTATGGTAAGCTGCGACGTCCTGCAAGCGCTCCTCGACCGGGGCGCCCCGCTCGATGACGATGGGACGCAGGCCGCACTGGGCCAGCTCGAGCGCAGCAAAGAGACCTGCCGGGCCCATCCCCACGACAACCGGCCTCTTGCCGGTGCTGTAGTCCTGCGGCAAAGGGCGCTGCTCGAGCGGAACGATTGCCTGCGGGGCATCGTCACCGCCCCCGATGCCTACCGTAGCGACAAAGCAGACCTTGTTACGCTTACGTGCGTCGATGCCCCGACGCAGCAAGTACGCCTTCTCTACCCCCAAGATATACGCGAGAACCACAGAGGACCTATCTGCAGCCAGGTCCTGTTCCACGGCGCGCCCCTGCTTGAGGCTGAGCTTGATGTTGTTCTTGGTTTCCATAGCGCCCATGATACGGCAAGCTCTGCGCTTTGCCTGGCAGCCCTTTGATGCCGGCAACGCCATATCCGTTTGCCGATGCCCTGAGCACAATCTGGTCTTACCAAGACGCCTCTTAGTTGCCCAAACGGCCGCGCCAATGCGACACTGGTTGCATCACGCTCTCGCCTCGATCACACCCTGGAGCACACCATGCTGAGCTATGACATGAACCAGCGCGGGCAGCTGCCCTTGTACGAGCATCTCTACCGCTGCATCAAGCAAGACATACTCCTCGGCACTATCGCCTGCGATGAGCGCCTTCCCTCAAAACGCCGACTTGCCCAGCACCTGGGCGTGAGCCTCATCACCGTTGAAGGTGCCTATAACCAGCTCCTCGCAGAGGGCTATATCTACACTCAGCCACGACGTGGCTACTACGCCTGCAAGCTATCGCGCGACGTACGCAATCTCCAAGCAAGCGCAAAGAAAACGCGCCGGCCGCAGCCCCAAACGACCGCAAACTGGCCTACTGCTACAAACTCAACCGGTGCGACAGCAAAGGACACTGACAACCAGCCCGCCCTCGCCGATTTCTCAGGCCACACCACCCGCAGCCAGAAACTCGCGGCAGACCTTTGGAGCAAGGCGTTGAGGAACTCGCTCGTCCAAGAACCGCAAGACGAGCTCTTCTGCACGCTCGGCTGCCAGGGAAGCCCGCGCCTGCAAAGGGCCATCGCCAGCTATCTCCACCATGCGCGCGGGATGGAGGTCGATCCCAACTGCATCATCATCGGCGCCGGTGCGCAAATCCTCTATACCTATATCTCGCTGCTCTTCGACGCATCCACGCCCATCGCGCTCGAAAACCCAGGTTATCCGCGCCTAAGCAGTACCTATACGGCTCTCGGGCACATCACCTGCCCCATCGACGTCGACAAAGAGGGCGCCAACGTTTTCCAGCTCGAGAGAACGCGCGCGCAGCTCGCCCATGTCATGCCCTCGCACCAGTTCCCCACCGGGCATGTGATGAGCATCTCGCGCCGCTACGAGCTTTTGGGCTGGGCCGCGCGCCGCACCGAGCGCTACATTATCGAGGACGATTACGACTGGGAGTTCCGCTTCGAGGGCATGCCCATCCCCTCGCTCGAGAGCATCGACGTCAACGACAAGGTCATCTACATCTCGACCTTCTCCAAAAGCCTCAATGCCGCCCTGCGCGTCGCCTTTATGGTGCTGCCCGGCACCCTCATCGAGCGCTTTAGATCCCAGCTCGGCTTCTTGAGCAGCACGGTGAGCGCGCTCGACCAAATCACGCTCGCGCGCCTTATCGAATCCGGCAGCTACGAGAAGCATCTCAACCGCTACCGCAAGCAATGCCGCCATACCCGTGACTATCTCGTCGGCGTTCTCGAGAATAGCTCTCTGGGTAATCGCATCAGCATCCTCGAGAAGGACTCCGGGCTGCATTTTGTCCTCGAGGTCGATACCGACCTGCCAGAACGCGAGATAGCCCAGCAGCTTTGCGAGAAGGGCGTGCTTCTGCACCCGATGAGCGACTACCTCATCTCGACCCATGCGCCCCTTGCAACCGACGGCAAAGCGCGCTTCATCATGCAATACGAAGAGCTCGACTACGACGCGATCAAGCGCGCGGTCGAGCTCATAGAAGCTGTTATCTGCAGCTAGCTGGTAAAGCGGCAGCAAGGGACTCAGACGCCGAAGGCCCGGCAGCCCAGCTGCCTGCGCCTTGCGTTTCCCTAGCGTCCCTTGGCCATCTTCGCGGCAAGCTCCTCGGCGGAAAGCTGCGTCTCCTCGAAGACATCGTCGCCGTCCAAGCCAAAGGCCGTATGCAGCACGCGGACTGCCTCCGGGCCCTGGTCGCCGGATATCACGACGCTCGTACGGATATCGGAGGTAGTGATGAGCGACAGGTTGATGCCCGCATCTGCAAGCGTCCTGAACATCTTGGCTGCGACGCCCGGAGACGCCTTCATACCTGCGCCCACGATGGAGACCTTGGCGATGTCCTCTGCAACCAGGTACTCTGCCGCGCCTGTCGTGGCGACGATCTCTTCGAGGACCTCCTTGGTGCGCGTGATATCCGCCTTGGGACTCGTGAAGGAGATATCCGCGTGGCCATCCTCCGAGATGTTCTGGATGATCATATCAACCGAGATGTTGGCATCGGCCAGCGCCCCGAAAACCGTTGCGGCGATACCCTGGGTATCGGGCACGTCGCGGATGGTGTACTTGGCCTCGGACGAGTCGTGGGCAACGCCGCTGACAAGTGCTTTTTCCATATGAGAATCGATCTCCTTAACAAGGGTGCCAGGTTCATGGTTGAAAGACGAGCGGCAGTGGATGGTTACCCCGTACTTGCGCGCGAACTCGACGCAGCGCTTATGGAGCACGCCGGCACCCGCTGCGGCCATCTCGAGCATTTCCTCGTACGAGATGACATCGAGCTTTTGGGCCTTGGGGGCAACGCGTGGATCCGCGCTGTAGACACCGTCGACGTCCGTGTAGATCTCGCAGACGTCGGCTTTGATGCCGGCTGCGATGGCAACCGCCGTGGTATCCGAGCCGCCGCGACCCAACGTGGTCACATCCCCGTTGACGTCGATGCCTTGGAACCCCGCGACGATGACTATCTTGTCTTCCTCGAGCGCCTCAGTAATGCGCTTGGCATGGATTTCCTGGATCTTCGCCTTGCCGTGGACGTCGTTTGTCACAAGCCCGACCTGGCGGCCCGACAAGCTTATGGCCTCCTCGCCCAAAGCGCTGATCGCCATCGCCATCATGGCCATCGAGACGATCTCACCCGTTGACAGCAGCGTATCCATCTCGCGCGCAGGGGGTGCGTCGTTAACCTGGTTGGCCAAAGCGATCAGGTCATCGGTGGTCTTGCCCATCGCAGAGACGACGGCAACGACCTTATCGCCGCTGCGCTTGCGATCGACCAGACGCTTGGCAACGCTTTTAACGCGCTCTGGTGTGGCAACGCTCGTTCCGCCAAATTTTGCAACTACAAGTGCCATGGCTCTCCGTATCCAGTCTCGACATGCCTTAAGCAAAATCGCTTGTAAGACAGGTTACGCGAAACATCCGCATGCACAGCGAAGTTTCGCGCAGGTTTTTGCCAAGGACAGTTTATTTCCATGAACTGCATATAAGGTTTCGAATGCGTTTCCTACCGCAGCGAGGCGCAAGGCTCGCATTTAGCGGCCGATGATGCGCGTCGGGGTGACGACGTAGTCGACCTTCCTGTCGTGCGGGCCGGTGGGGATGCAATCGCAGATCTGCTCATCGAAAGCCACACCCACCACGATGCAATCATCCTTGAGCTGCGGGAGATAGCGGTCGTAGAAGCCGCCGCCTTGCCCCAACCGTCGGCAACTCTCGTCGAAGGCGACGCCCGGGACCAAGAGTATGTCGATCGAGGCTGCCCGGACGATGCCTTCTTTGGGCAGCGCCTCGACGGCGACGGGCTGCACGGGATTGTCGATAAAGACCGCGCTCATACCCGGCTCGATGGCGAAAAACGTCATGAAACCGCCTTCATGCACAACAGGGTAGGCGATGGTGGGGCCAGGCGGATCGAGTCTCAAAGCCCTCACGAGGTCGTTGACAGACGCCTCAGAGCCCATAGCGCTGTAGACACCCACGACGCGCGCGTTCTTAACAGCGGGAAGCGAATAGAGCTTCTCTGCGATAGCATCCTCATGGGCTTTTCGAGCCTCTGGCGCGATAGCCTTGCGCGCCTCTCTCATGCGCGATCGCAGCTCTGCTTTTTCTTGCGATAAATCCATAAAAATCCCAACTATTTGCTTAAAAAGCAGTGTATAGGGTACCAGTTGTCACCAAAAAGTGCGAATATAACCACTTTTTGCCCCACTGGGATGCCCATTCACGCCAATCGCAAACCGCAGGAGCCTCGAATCATGAGCCCTCGCCCACCTGCGGACATAAAAAAACAGCGGCTCCACCATCGTGGAGCC
>CAVCDT010000010.1:31088-32192 GCA_963600995.1 Akkermansia muciniphila
AGCTCCAAGATTTCTCTTGAAGCTTGTGTTTGCTTGCGCTCATTAGATTCGAATGATTGCGCGCAACAGCAGAGCTTCCAGATTTCAGTGGAGGTGGAGTCACTGAACGCCCGCTGGGAGCGCATCCCATCATGTTGAGAAAGAACTTCGAGAAGTCCCTTAAACCTCTGCCACGGCATACATGCTGCACGTAAATCCCTGCATATAGCAAAGGGCTCCAAGATTTCTCTTGGAGCCCTTCAAGTAAGAACTTGCGTTAGAAAACGCTACTGAGTTTAAGCCTCGGTGTAGCCGCGCTTGACGCTGTCGTCCACGGGGACGCCAGGGCCCATGGAAGCGCTGACGGAGACGGACTTGACGTACTTGCCCTTCGAAGAAGAGGGCTTGACGCGCAGGATCTCGTCGTAGAGAGCGCCGTAGTTCTCGGCCAGCTGCTCGGCAGTGAAGGAGACCTTGCCCAGGATGACGTGGCAGATGCCGTAGCGGTCTGCACGATACTCGACCTTGCCACCCTTGAGGTCTGCAACAGCCTTGGCGACGTCCATGGTCACGGTACCCAGCTTGGGGTTGGGCATCATGCCGCGGGGGCCGAGAATCTTGCCCAGACGGCCAACCTTGGACATCATGTCCGGGGTAGCCACAGCAGCGTCGAAGTTGAGGTTGCCCTTCTGAATCTCGGCAACCAGGTCGTCGGAACCGACAACCTCGGCGCCAGCAGCCTCGGCCTCTTTGGCCTTCTCACCCTCGGCGAAGACGGCAACGCGAACGCTCTTGCCGGTGCCGTTGGGGAGAGAGATGGAGCCGCGGACCTGCTGATCGGCCTGACGGGTGTCGATGCCGAGACGGAAGTGAGCCTCAACAGTCTCATCGTAGTTGGCGAAGGCAATCTCCTTGACCAGGTTCATTGCTGCGAGGGGAGCGTAAGCCTCCTCGGTGACCTTGGCCTGTGCCTCAGTGTATTTCTTACCGCGCTTTGCCATTTTCATACCTCCTCGTGGTATTGACGGGCATGGCAGCCCTTCCACTTGCTTGCAGCGCATTCGCTGCAAGCATCGGCCTCATTTTGAGGCCTTATAGCACAGTTTGCAGAGCGCCTAAACGCCC
>CAVCDT010000011.1:0-3103 GCA_963600995.1 Akkermansia muciniphila
TTGCGTGGACAGTATCCGGTTCTCAAGGTGCCCGGCGGGCCGCTGCCCGCCTGCGCTTGCCGGGGTCATGCCCCGTGCGGCGCGAGGAAGTATATTACGCTTACTCCCCCACTGTGTCAATGAAAATCTCAAAGAAGTTTGAAAACTGTTCTGAGTGCCATCGATACAGCCACATCTGTTTTGTGTGGACTAAATTTTATACGCGCAGAAAAGTGTCAGGTCAAGAACATTGTAAAGCACCTGTATGCCCTGCCTTATACGCGGAGCACCCGTATACCTAACACCAAGCAAAGAAAAGGCCCAGCTCGAAACGAGCTGGGCCTTTGCATCAAGCGAAGGAAATCGCAAGATGGCGCTTATGCCTCTGCTGCCACGACCTCAGCCTCGGGCTGAGCCTCGACAACGGGAGCCGCAGCACGGGGACCGTGAGCCTCTGCCTGATCGGTAAAGATGGCAAAGACCTTGCCGGACTTGACGTTCTTGCGATAGCGCGGATAAGCCGGGTTGGGCTCGGGCACACCGTCATGGGTGGCAGGGTTGGTAAGAGCCCACTTGAGCTTGGTGCCCAAGGCAGTCTTGGTGCGACCCTCGATAACGTTCATATCGTCGAAATCGGCGGCATTGACGATATCGAAATACTGCGCACCACCCTTCCAGTAATCCATGTAATCCTCATGCGCATCCGTCTCGGAGAGAACGGTGTAGTACTTCTCCTCGCCAGCATAGAGCTTGCGATCTGCAGAGTAGATGATCATGAAGCGGAACAGCAAGCCAGAGAGCAGGACCAGAACAGGTGCGACGTAGTTGCCCAGCGCACTGCCGCCCATGGCCAAACCATGGATGTTGCACAGGACAGGGATGACCAAGCCGCAGATGAGCATCAGGCCCCAGAAGATGGGGGCCCAGCTGCCGCGAACCCATTTTTCTGCGACCTTCTTCGCGTCAACGGAAGAGGGAGCGCAGAACATGAGGAGCACGTAGAGGAGCAAGCAGACGATCTCTGCCAGGGCCAAGACGAGGTCTGCGATGTGGAGGAACTCCACGACCTCGTGCTGGACGATCGACCACTCTGCAGTGCCGTAGTAGGCAGCTGCCTGCAGCCACTCGGACGGCAGGGGGAAGTGACCGAAGAGGAGGGCATCGGCGCAAGCGCCGGTGGAAAGCGCGGAGATGGTGAACAGGATGGGCAGAGCCGGAGTGTTCCAGAAGGCCTTGGCCTTGAGGGAGCTCAGCATGGTGCCGGTGTAGACCATAACGCAGATGCCGAAGAAGCCGCCGCAAGCAAGGCAGAACTTGGCAAAGCCCTCAGCCGGAATAAACGGCAGGAAGTTGAACCAGGTGATCTCCCAGATGAGATACAGGGCTGCGAAGACGCAGGAGAGGACCAAGACGACAGCACCCCATTTGATGACTGACGTCTTAGTCACGAACGCGCGCTCGAACACGATGCGCTGGCCGAGCTCGAAGACGAGCAGGGCAACGCCCACGCAGATGATGATGATGGACCAGAGAACAGGCCACACCAAAGAGCCGGTTCCGATAGCGGAAGGCTCCAGGAACAGACCGATGACCGCAGCAAAGCAGAGCATGCCGCCACCAAGACCGCCCAGGTAGAGATAGGTAGCAAGCTCCCAACCCCAGAACTGTTTCATTAGGCCCTCCTTCCGTTATCGCGGATGTAGTAGATCTGCGGATCCGTACCTAGCTCGGGGAAGATACGCTCGCAGTAGTTGCTGTTGACGAGCTTGGAGACCTCGGAGTTGGGGTCGTCCAGATCGCCGAAGATACGTGCCTTTTGATGACAGGTCTGCACGCAGTGAGTGGGCAGACCGTTGCGCGTGCGGTCCTTGCAGAAGGTGCACTTGCGGATCCAACCCTCGCCCTTATTGTAATCACGGGCGCCATAGGGGCATGCGTTAGCGCAAACCTTGCAGCCCATGCACTGGGTGGGCTCGACCCAGACGATGCCGTCCTCGTCTTGGCGGGAAGCACCGGTGGGGCAAGCGGGCACGCAGGCGGGCTTTGCGCAATGCATGCAGATCATCGGGGTGAAGTTGAGATGAACGTTGGGCCACTGGCCGACGACGCCCTCGGAAACCACGGGGTTGTAGATGACGTCGACGGGCAGCTCGTTCCAAGTACGGCATGCGATCGTGCAGGAGTGGCAGCCAATGCAGCGACGCGTGTCCATAACCATAGCGTAACGGGTCATTAAAGCCTCCTCTCCTTAAGCGACGGGCGTACCGTCAGCATTAACCTCGACCGAGGAATCCTGCATGCTGTAGTACTTGCCGGTCTTGGTATCCATCAGGTTGTTGGTCGTGGGATCCCACGCATAGCCGCTGAAGCGGTCGTAGTACACGTTGGTGGCCTCGTCGATCAGCCAGCCGGAATCCGCCTGGTAGACGTAGCCGGTGCCAGGTTGGACGACCTTCTGGGCAAAGTAGTCGTAGACCAAGCCATCGGGAACCTCGACGCCGGGATCGGGCTTGGCTACCTGGTTGCCGCTGAAGTCGTAATAAAGGTCGTTGGCCTCGTCGACCAGGTAGTCCGTGCCAAACGACAGGTAGCGGTAACCGGTGCCGATCTGATAGAAGGCACCGTTATCCTTACCGATCATCCAGCCGCTCTCAGGCTGGTAGTACTGGGTATGGTCTGCGTTCCATGCCTTGCGGGTCTTGTAATCCCACTCGATGGCCGCGGGAACCTCGAAATCAGGCTGAGCGTAGATGGGTTCGTTGAACGGAAGCGCGCGGGGCGGGTTCTTGACGTAGTCCCAATCGATGCCAGGCTCGCGACGGTTGCCGGGGATGGAGTACAGGGAATCCTGGTAGGTGAACTCGTGGTCGAACTCCGTGCACTTGTAGACCTTGCACAGCAGGCCACGGTTTGCCCAGCAGCCGGTCATGGGGCAACAGTCCTCATCGTCGACGCTGGTGAGCATGTTGGTGTTGGACTCCATGCAGCCGAAGGGCTGGTAGCCCTCGTGGCTGCGCTCGGGGAACCACCAACCGCGCTGCGTGAAGATGACGCGCGGGTCCAGGGAGGGCTCGATGTTGGCGCGCTGCTTGATGCGGCCGCGACGGGTCTCGATCCAGCACCA
>CAVCDT010000011.1:3113-18446 GCA_963600995.1 Akkermansia muciniphila
GTGTCCGGATGGATAGTGAAGTGCGGCTCGGGCAGGATGTAGCGGAAGATGGGGTTGTTGAAGTGCTCGGAATGACAGTAGGGCATGAAGCCGCCGCCCGTGGTGAGCACCAAGGGGAACTCCTCGGCGACCTCGGGCATCTCGACCTCGTTCTCTGCCGGCTCGAGATAGACGGGCAGACCGGGCAGACCGAACTCCTCCAAGACGGAAGACTTGAGCTCGACCTTGCCAGACGCCGTGCAGAAGTAGCCGCGAGCAAGGTGCTTTTGCTGCTGCAGGGGCGGATAATACATGCGGAAGCGCTCGACGAAGTCATCATAAGAGGTGATGGGCAGGTTGAGCGGCTTGAGGACGTCGAAGAACTCGTCCTCGAGGCGCTCGTTGGGCCAGAACTTGACCTCGTCCTGACCGCAGGCCAAACCAAGGTCGCGCCAGATGTTGTAATCGGTCTTGCGCTCGTAAGCGGGCTCGACGCCGCGCTGATGGCAGACGATAGAATCCGTAACGCCGTAGTTGGTATGAATGACAGGGCGCTCGATAGCACCTGCGACGGGCAGGACGAAGTCTGCCTGCAGCGCGGTGGGGGTCATGGCGTACTCGAGGACGACGAGGAACTCGACTTCCTTGGTAGCAGCGTAGACCATCTTAGAGTCACCGTAGGAGCTCAAGGGATTGGAACCGGAGACGAAGAGTGCGCGGACCTTGTAGGGCACGCCGGTGAGGATAGCCTTGAAGATAGACGGGCCATGGGCCTCGCACATCCACTCTGCGGTAAACGCCTTGCCCCACTTCTCCTTGGAGATGCCCGCGAGGCGATCGTAGCCGGGGAAGGTAGTGAGGGGGAACTTGTCTGCGCCGATCTGCTTGGCCTTGACGTCCTCGGGGAGCTCCTCGTTGAACTCGAGCTCGTAGTCCGTGATGTAGGCCGCGGGACCGGGCATGCCGTCGCCGCCGGGCACATCGAGGTTGCCGGTGATGGCGCGCAGGATCTGGCGGGCATGGGTGCCAGCGCCGGAGGTCTTGCCGAGCTGGTCCCATGTGCAGCCCCACTGGATGTTGCCGGGGGTATTGGTCGCGTACATGCGAGCAGCCTGACGGATGAGCTCCGGGTCGAGCCAGGTCTTCTCGGCCGCCCACTCCGGGTCATATTGGTCGATATGGTCGACGAGCTCGTCGAAGCCCTCGCACCACTCATCGACGAAGTCCATGTTGTAGATGTACTCGTTGCAGATGACGTTGATCATGGCCAGGGCCAAAGCGGTGTCGGAGCCTGGGCGCAAGGGCAGCCACAGGTCTGCGTGAGCAGCGGTCTCCGTGTAGCGCGGGTCGACCACGATGATCTTCATGCCGGTCTGCTTTTGCAGGTCGAAGTAGCCATGCGCAGCGGGCAGGTTTGCGGCACCGGGGTTGAAGCCCCACAGGATAACGCACTTGGATCCGCCCAGATCGGTCTCGAACGGCGACCAGCCTGCGACTGCGGTCTCGATCATGAAGGTGGGGACCCAGCAGAGCAGGGAGTTATGGCAGACGTTGGGCGTACCGAAGAGGTTCATGAACCTGCGGCGGGCCCAGTCGTCGGTGCGAAGAGTACCTGCGACAGCAGCCACGGCCTCTGCACCGGACTCTTCTTTGATGGTGTTGATCTTGTGTGCGATCTCTGTGAGGGCCTGGTCCCAAGAGACGCGCTCCCACTTGTTCTCGCCCTTCTCTCCCGCGCGCTTGAGCGGGTAGTTGATGCGAGTCGGGCTGTCGTAGAAAGTCAGCGCCTGGTTGCCGCGAGCGCACAGGCCACCTGCGTTAGCGGTGCTGGGATCGCCCTCTGCGTAAAGCAGCTCTCCATCTTTAACGTAGGCGAGAACGCCGCAGTTGTGATGGCAGAAGTAGCAACAGGTTTTCCTGACCTCGACGCCTTCCATCTGAAGGACTTCGAGTTTTCTGTCTGTCACGTGCCCCTCCTTTTCTGTTGTCTCTCTCTGTATTTGCAGGCGCTGTATCCTCTTCAACCCCTGCAAACAATCCTTCCGGCACATGCGCAGTCGAAACGCAGACGACATAGCGCAAATCCGATACAGATTCCAGTAAATAATGAACTTAAACGAAGGGTGTGACAACACTAAAACGACGTATAAATCCGCCGAGGGATTCCCAACTTAATGCTTTTTGGAGAATAAACGGACGAAGCGGGACGAACTGTCCCTACTAGGTATCCCAATCGCCAACCGGCACACAATGCCACCCATGTTCTGGGCATTTTGTCAAGCTTAGAAGCTGCATAGGCTGAAAGAAAAGCCGGGAGGGCTTTGCGCGCCTCTCCCGACTTCTAAGTCCCATATGGGAAGCCGATTGCTTTGGGGCGATGCGCTTAAGCGCCCTCGATAGTGGCCTTGTCGAGAACGTCCTTGTTGGCGACGTAGCGCAGCGCAGCCATGCGAAGACCCTTGAGCTGCTCCTCATCGCCTGACTCTTTGAGGCTGTCGATCATGAGCTTGCCGCGACCGTCGGACATGAGGTTTGCGACGTAGACGACATCGTCCTCCGTAGCCTCGAGGCCGTAATGACGTGCCCAGGAGTCAAGGCTGAAGCCCTGCTTGAGCATGTCGCGGACCTGCATCATCACCATCATCCCGAAGGTCTCCTTGTTCATGCCCTGGGAGCTGATCATATCCTCGAGCGACATGCCTGCGGCCTTGGCCTGCTCCTCGTAGCTACGCAGGAGGTCCTCGTGCGTCTGCTCGTACCAGACGTCGTCGATACGGCCGTCGAAGCGCTCTGCCACGGCTATCGCAGCTTGCTCGACGAGGTCTGCCTCGGCCATCGAGGAGGCCTCTTGCTCGAGCTGCTTGCGCGTGCGCTCGTAGAAGTCTTCGACCGTCTTGCACAGCAGGATCTTGCTGCTGACCCACTCATCGGAAAGCTCTGGCTCGACCTCGCGCATGATGGCATGGAGCTTGACCTTGGCGTGGTAGCTGACCTCGTCTTTGGAGTCGGGCTCGTCCAGGTTGGGGGCGTCGAAGTCGAACTCGAGCGACTCTCCCACCTTGATGCCGACGACCGCGCGGTCGAACCCGATGGGCATGGAGCCGCTGCCCAAGACGAAGTACTGCTCGTCCGAGCACAACGCCTCGATGTCCTTGCCGTCGCGATCGACATGGAGGGCGATCTTGACGAGGTCCTTGGGGCCCGCGACCTTGCGGGAGGTCTCCTCGAGGTCTTTAGGGGCCTGAGCCACGAGCTCTTTGACCTTGGCCTCGACCATGTCGTCGGTCACCTTGTAGGTACGGCGCTTGATCGTGACGGGCTCGTACGACGTGAGCTCGTACTCGGGCACTGCGGGAAGAACGCGGAAATCCATGCTTGCTCCTTAGAGGGACTCGAGCTTATCGGCGATGCCGACGTACCAGTCGTTTTGGATATCCTCTGCCTGGCCGGCGTCGACCTTTGCCGTGACCTCGGGCACCATGGGAACGCGCGTCCAAGCGTCGATGCCCTTCTCCTTGGCGATGGCCTCGACCTCGGAGCGGCCGAAGATCTCATGCTTCTCGTTGCAGCTGGGGCACTCGTAGTAGGACATGTTCTCTACAAGGCCCAGGACCTCGACCTTCATGGACTTGCACATGCGTATGCACTTCTCGACGATCATGTTGACGAGCACCTGCGGTGCGGTAACGACGACAGCGCCGGCAATAGGGAACTGCTGGAAGACCGTCATGGGGATGTCGCCCGTACCCGGGGGCATGTCGATGAGCAGGTAGTCGAGCTCTCCCCAGTTGATATCGCTGTAGAACTGGGTCAAAACGCCGTTGAGAACGGGGCCGCGCCACAGGAAGGGCGTCGCCTCATCTGCCGTGAGCATGTTGGTGGAGACGATCTTGATGCCGGTCTTGGTGACGGCAGGCAAGATCATGCCGTCGTCGTCGATCTGCGGCGCGCTGTGAATGCCGAAAGAGCGCGGGATGGACGGACCGGTGATATCGCCATCGAGGATACCGACCTTCTTGCCGCGGCGGTTGAGCTCGCAGGCCAAAAGCGAGGTGGAAAGGGACTTGCCCACGCCACCCTTGCCGCTGGCGACAGCGATAATCTTGCCGATCTTGGTTCCCTCGTGCTGTTTGAGCTGCTGGGGTGCTGTGCGCTCGCCGCAAGAAGAATCGCCGCAAGAGCCGCAGCTTCCACTGCATCCAGACATAATGTTCCTCCTATTGTTAAAGAAAGAGTGCTTTCTCTCCAAAAGCCGATTGCACTCTCTTATAACGCAAACAACAGGTGCACTTGATGACGAAACGGTGACTATGGACGGCAGGCGGGCGCAAATCATGCACGGTAGCGGCACCGATAGCACTGCGCGTATGACGCTTGGACAGGTACCGGCAGCACCAGAGGCAAAGCGGCAAAACGCCGAGGAACTTGCAAAGACCGAAGCGAACGTTTACGGTATCCATACAAACAACGCTTTGTGTATGGTTGGAGAGAGGCCATGGCGCAGACGATGAAAACGACCGCGAAAACCAAAGACGCAATGGCAGAGGCTCTGATAGGGCTTCTGAGCAACGAGCACCCGCTCGCCAAGATACGCGTCAAGCAGATCACAGACGCATGCGGCGTGGACAGGCAGACCTTCTACTACTACTTCAAGAACATCTCCGACTTGGTCCAATACACCTACGAGCTCGAAGTAGCGAGAATGTTAGCTGCGAGCAGCGTAGAGGATATGCTGCAGCTCGACTGGAAGACGCGCATCTACAGCGCGCTCAAGCTTATCCAAGACAACCCCGGCATGCGCAAGATGATCACGCCGTCGCTGTCCGACCACACCCTGCGCCACGAGCTGCGCCAGGTGGTCCTAAACGAGCTCGAGCTCAACATGAAAAGCCATCTGCTCGAAGCGGGCCTTGGCGACGACGAAGCGCAAGAGAGAATCATGTACCTGTCTTATATGCTCGAATCCGTACTCATGAGCTGGCTGAGCGAGGATATCGACACCGACCCGATGGAGATCTTGGTTCGCATCGAGGAGATGCTCATCGACTACACCAACGGCGTGCATGCGAGGCTCGTGAAGCCTCGAGCATAAAGGACGTCGCAGCAAGAGGCCGCACCGCGTGCAGGCAGCTGCGGGCAACAAGCGCGCAAGCGGCATATGCACACGAGACGCCCACGACGAAGCGCGCTGCGCTTGAAGACCAAATCCCGAAGCCTGGAGCCTAAAGAGCGACTTTGATGACGGCTTTGCGGACCTGCACGGGCTCGTCATCAGGCGAGATACCGGGCTTGTGAGCATCCTGCGGGAAATAGACGGCGAAAGCACCTGGCACGAGCTTTACCTGTACGGCGCAGGGGCCATCGAGCAAGGTGAAATCCGCCTCGTCGTCGAAAGGATCGGCCTGGCACAATGCGATGTCTTGGCTCTCGATGAGCTCGCAACCCTCGACCATGACATGCACGTCTATGTAGCGCTTGTGCGCCTCGAAGCGGCATGCGGAGGCGGGCTTAGTGGCGTACTCGTTGAAGTTGCAGAAGAGCGTATCGCCGTCGATGTCATGGCGGCCGTTGGAAAGCGCAGCCAGATCCTGGGATGCCGCCCATTCAAGCGCGACGTTAACGCCCGTATGGGCGCACTGGCCCGCATCGAAGCTATCGAGATATCCAAAGAGCATAAAAGCCCCCTCAGGTTAACGGGTTTGCAGACGAAGGCGCGCATGCTGCCAGAGCAAGGCGGCACTAGCCGCTTAGGCAGTGAGCTCCTCGAAATGTTGGAGATCTTCCTTGGAGACGGAATGCTCTACGCAGTACTTCTTGTACTTCCCATGCGCGACCTGCGCGCGGGTAACATCGGAGCCCGCGATGAAGAGCGAGGCAACGATCACGGCCATAGGGACGAAGGTGAGCATGAGGTTGTCGAAAGAGATGAGGATGTTGAGCGCGCAGCATAGGAAATAGAGAAGGCATACCGCGATGGCAACGCCGTAGACGACGACGCATTTCTTGATAGAGGCGTCGCGCTCGCGCTTGAGGTTGAGGGCCTCGCGCAGCTCCTTCTTGCGTTTCTTGCCGACGTGCTCTTGCATTAATCCCCCTCGGGTCATCCCACGCGTGCAAGATCCACGGTGCACGCGGTGACAAGTGTAGCGCATCTACCTGCGCAGGTACGCTCTCCCATCGCGTCCACACAATCTCTAGACACAAACCCGGCAGGCATGCGGTGTTGGGCCGCAGAACCTGCCGGGCGCTTTGGGGCTTGCCTGGCTCTTGTCTAAGCCATCTGGGAGCTTAGAGCAAGCTTCCGGGGTACTTGTAGGGCCACCTGAGCTCGACTTCGACGACGGTGCCGGCAGGAGCGCCGCCCAAGTCGTTGGTGAAGCGGAAGAAGCAATCGGCCTCGTCCTCGGCGATGAGGGCCGCCTTGCCGTCCGCGCGCTCGATCATCGTGACCTCGAGCTCGCCTGCGCTGTTAAGCGAGAGCTTGCCGCGCTTCGCGCCGAACATCGGCGCCTTCTTGGGCTTGTCGTCTTGGGCTTTGCCGTCTTGGGGCTTGGGGCCGCCATGGGGCTTGCGGCGCTCGGGGAGGTCATGGGCAAGCTTCGCCTTGACCTTGGGCGCAGCATGTACCTCGCCGTAGAGGTAGCTGTCGACCAGCGGCTTGAGGTACCAGTCGATGGTGTACTCCGCGCCGGCGGGAGGCCCGGATATGCCCACGACGGGCGTTCCGTCGACAACGCTGTAGGAGGAGTGATGACCGGGGCCGTGGTTGACCTCGTGGGCCAGGACCTCGCCGACCTCGTCGAGAATCTCGATGTTGAAGTCCTTGGAGCCCTTGGAGCTGCCCGCATTAAGGACGACGATGTCGTATTGGGCAGCGCAGGCGAGCACAGCGTCGCGGATGGCATCCCAGTCATCGGCGATGATGGGGTGCGTGTAAGGTGCGGCGCCCCATTGGGTGAGCTTGCCTGCGAGCATGAGCGAGTTAGCCTCGAAGGTCTTGCCCAAGGGCAGGGTGAAGTTGACGGGAACGAGCTCGTCGCCGGTGGGGATGAAGACCACGCGGGGCTTGGCGACGACCTCCACCTGCGCGATGCCCGCCATGGCGAGCGCAGAGAGCTTCGCCGGGGTGAGAAGCGTGCCCGCCTCCACGACAAGCTGCCCTTTTTGGTGGCGGGAGCCGGGCTCGATAGTGAGCTGGCCCTTCTCCTTGGGAGCCTCTTTGATCTGGACGAGCTGCTCGTCATCGTCGAGCTCGACCTGCTCGATGGCAATGCAGGTATCGAAGTCGCCGTCGATAGCCGTACCGGTATTAGCGAAATCCCACTGCTTGCCCCTCTCCCAAGCGGAAACGTCGGGCATGCCATCGGCGAAGTCATCCCAGTACACGGCTATGGTGTCGATGCGGCTGCCGAGCTTGTTGGGCAGATCGTAGGCGCAGATGCAATCCTCTGCCGCAACGCGCCCGAGCGCGTCTTGGACGAGCACGTGCTCTGTACGGCGCTTGAAGCTGATCTTGGAGAGCATGGCAGGCACCATGTCCTCGCTTGCAAGGCAGATGTGCTTTGAGTGGTCCCTCATGGGCACCCCTTTCGTCTGAGCTGGAGAGTTCTTCTCTCACAGACAATTATAGTTGACGAAAGATAGGTTGAGCAGCGGTCTAATCGACTACAAGGTCGCAGGCGACGACGTCTACCGCTTTGCACAGGTCGTCGAAGGACATCTCGATCTGGGTGCCGATGCGCCCGCCGCTGAAGATGATGGTGTCGAAGAACACGCAGGTCTCGTCGCAGTACGTGGGAAACTGCCTCTTCATGCCGATAGGGCTGCAACCGCCGTGCACGTAGCCGGTAGTGGGAAGGAGATCGCGGTTCTTGATCATGGCGACGGACTTCTCCTTGCAGGCTCTAGCTGCCTTCTTGAGGTCAAGCGTCTGCGCCACGGGGACCATGAAGACGTAATGCTCGCCGCTTTTACCCTGCGCGACCAAGGTCTTGAAGACGTGGTCTGGGTCCTCCCCCAGCTGCTGGGCGACCTCGATGCCGCTCAGGGCCTCCTCGCAGTCGTAGGAGTGCAGCTCGTGGGGCAGCTTGGCCGCCGCGAGGATGCGCATGGCGTTGGTCTTGTCGAGTTTCTTGCTCATAGACTGCCGATTATACGCCTGACGGCAGTCGCAAAAACACCGAGTTGCTACAGCTTGATCGTAGCTGCAGAGCCGCTGGCTGAGACTTGGACGATCTTGGAAGCAGAGACTTTGTCGCCATCTGCAGCGCAGATGGCCCAAGTACCCTCTTCGAGTGTGAGCGTGGCCGCTCCGTCTTTGACATTGGCCTGGCTTGCGCGCTGCGGCACATAGGAGCTGCCGTCCTCGCTTATGAAGATGGGCTTGGCGATGACGACGGTGGGCGCACTGGTCTCGACGGTGAGCTGCGTGCCGCAGTCGACGGCATCCTTAGGCGCGGAGACCTCGTAGGTGCTCTTCTCGTCATGGCAGGACGTGCACTGCTCGCCCGAGGCGATTATCTCGTGCGCACCTGCGCAGCCCGACAGCCCAACAGCGCACGCAACGCATAGAGTTGTTGAGAGGGTGGCGATGAGGAAGCGGGGGTTCATGGGCAGGCCCTTTCTTCTTGAGATCGGTCGCAGCGCGCAGCGTCTCGAAACGACGGCTGCCGCGCATGTGCGGGCAATCATAGCGCACGGCCAAAGCGACCGCTCATATCGTGCGGATGAGATCGACGCTGCAGACAGGCTTAAGCTTGGTTTCAGACAGCGAGCCTATAATGCATGGCAGTTATAGGTATATATTAGGAAGCGGACACCGACCATGAACATCCTCATCGCAGAAGACGAGCGCGGCTTGGCCGACGCGCTAGCCCAGATCTTGCGCCAGGAGCGCTACTTCGTCGACGTCGTCTACAACGGAAACGACGCAGTCGACTACATCACCGGCGCCGAGTACGACGCCTTCGTGTGCGACGTGATGCTTCCGGGCAAAGACGGCTTCACCATCGTGCGCGAGGCCCGTGCAGCCGGCGTCAACACCCCCATCATCATGCTCACCGCGCGCACTGCCACCATGGACAAGGTCCATGGCCTGGACGCCGGTGCCGACGACTACATGACCAAGCCCTTCCAGCCGGTGGAGCTTCTGGCCCGCCTGCGCGCGCTCACCCGCCGTCAAGGCGAGGTCGTGGTGGACGAGCTCTCCTTTGGGGACTTGACCTTGAACCTGTCGACATGCGACCTGTCCTGCAAGGACAGCGAGCCGGTGCACCTGTCCTTCAAGGAGTTCGAGGTCATGCGCACGCTCATGCAAAACGCCCCCGTCACCGTGAGCAAGGAGACCATCATCTCGCGCGTGTGGGGCGCAGAGTCCACCGCAGAGGACAACAACGTCGAGGCGTACGTGAGCTTTCTGCGCAAGAAGCTCAAGTTCCTGGGCTCTAAGACCAAGATCGTGACCCAGCGCATGATGGGATATAGGATCGAGGAGGGCGAGTAAGATTCTCGAGAGCTTCAAAAGACGCTTCATCCTCATCACGATGGCGCTTCTGGCCATCGTGTCTGCCGCTGCGTTCTGTGCGATGGGGTTCATGACCTCGCAAAACATACTCGCAAGCATCGAGAACTCGCTGAGCGCTGCGATCGAGCAGACCAACAGCAGCGACCTGCCTTTCATCGGCCATGACGGCGACGGCAAGAAGAGCACGCAGACCTCGATACCCGCCTACTGCGTCACCGTGAGCTGGGACGGAACCATCTACGCGGACAACAACCTGCTCACGCAGATGGACGAAGGTGTCCTCAAGAGCGCCGTCAACACAGCGATCGGTGCATGCAGCGGGCAGAGCGCCCAGGGCAACATCTCGAACTACTCGCTCTACTTCAAGATAGTCCCCAAGGACTTGGGCTACCGCATCGCCTTCGTCGACTCGAGTTCTTACGAGAACACCATGCGCTCTACCATCGTCTCCTTTGCCGCGGCATGGATCGCGCTCATGATCGTGCTCTTTGCCGTCACGATGTTTCTGGCCCGCTATGTGACCCAGCCCGTTGCCGCCGCATGGGAAAACCAGCAGCGCTTCATCGCCGACGCGAGCCACGAGCTCAAGACCCCGCTCACCGTCATCTTGGCCGATGCCTCGATCCTAGCCAAGAACCCCGACAAGACCGTGCGCGAGCAGGAGATGTGGCTCGAGGGCATCACCAGCGAGGCCGAGCGCATGCGCCATCTCACCGAAGACCTGCTCACCTTGGCGCAAGCGGATGCGGGCATCAACGTCACCCCCACCATGTGCGAGGTCGACCTCAGCCAGCTGACCGAGCGCGTCTGTCTCCAGTTCGAGGCGGCGGCGTTCGAGCGCGGGCTCATGATAGAAGACGACATCGAGGAAGGCGTCCGCGTCTACGGGGCATCGGAGAAACTCGACGGCTTGCTCAAGACTCTGCTCGAGAACGCCTGCAAGTACGGAGCGGCGAGCAAGGACCCCATACGGATCGCGCTCAAGCATGACCGCGGCCATGCGCGCCTGAGCGTGAGAAACGGCGGCGACCCCATCCCCGCCCAGGACATCCCGCACCTGTTCGACCGCTTCTACCGCTCTGACAAGTCGCGCGCCAACGAAAGCGAAAGCGCGAGTTTCGGGCTGGGGCTGGCCATCGCCAAGTCGACCGCAGAGCAGCACCACGGCACCATCGAGGTGGCAAGCGACGAGAGCGGCACGACCTTTACCGTGGCCTTGCCTTTGGCTAAGTAAAGACCGAGGCCCGCAGCCGCAACCGACAGCGTTACCCGAGCACGCAGGCGCTACCGCGATGCACGGCGCTGGCCGCCGGCCCTGCCGTTTGCCGTATCGTAGGGAAAACGCCATCCAAACAAAGCGCCGCGCAAGGTAGATTGAAGGCACAGGCGGCCACGTAGCCGCAGGAGGAGAGAACTCACGAATCTGGAGGATTCACATGGCTATCACCATCGACCAAGATACCTGCATCGGCTGCGCCGCATGCGAGTCTGCCTGCCCGCTTGACGCGATATCCGTCGACGACGTCGCAAGCGTCGACGAGGACGTCTGCTGCGAGTGCGGCGCATGCCTGAGCGCATGTCCCGTCGAGGCAATCACCCTGTAGCACTAACGCGCTGCACAAGGCGAGACGAGGGACCCTTTAGGGTCCCTTTTGCTTATCTGAACAGGTAAAATACGAGGTCACGCAATCAACAGGCAAGGAGCAGGCATGGCAAGCGAGCAGGTAGAGATCGAGTCTCTGGCATACGGAGGCGACGCAGTCGCGCACCTGGCCGACGGGCGCGCCGTGTTCGTGACAGGCGCCGCGCCGGGGGACAAGGTAGTCGTCGACATCAGGCAATCCAAGGAGCGCTTTGCCAAAGGCGTCATCGAAGAGTTGGTCGAGCCGAGCGTCCACCGCGTCAAGCCCCCTTGCGACGAGGCCTGCACGGGCAGGTGCGGCGGGTGCCCTTGGGCGCATGTAGCCTACGAGCAGCAGCTCTTCTTCAAGCGCCAGGCCGTTGTAGACGCCCTGGGCCGCAGCGCCAAGATAGCCGGCGCTGAGGAGCTTGTCGCACCTTGCATCGCATCGGCCAAGCAGTGGCACTATCGCAACAAACTCGAGTTCGTGAGCGGACAAGACGTCGCCGGGCGCTTCACGCTGGGGATGCATGCCGCAGGCGGCGGGTTCGACCCGCTCTCGAGCTGTCTTTTGGGCACCAAGCAGTACGCCAAGCTCCCCAAGGCCATGACCGGAGCCCTGCGCTTTTTGCAGGGAGCCGAGGACCTAGGCATCGAGCGCGTCGGCGTGCGCGTCTCCACCAGGACAAGCGACGTCGAGCTCGCCATCTGGACGCGCACGGGGCGGTTCCCGCGCGCGCAGGCGGCAAAGATCCTCACCGATGCCGTCCCCACCAAACGCCCTGCCATCACCCGCGTGCTCCTCAAGGACGACACCAAGACCAAGGCCCGCAAGGTGAGCGGGACGGAGAACCTCGCCGGCAAGGGGCATTGGACCGAGCTGATCGACGGGCGCACCATGATCTTGAGCGCCCCGAGCTTCTTCCAGGTGAACACCCCCGGCGCAGAGACGCTGGTCAAGCTGGTGATGGAGGGCTTGCAGCCCGGGGCAGACGACGTCGCGCTGGACCTGTACTCCGGCGCAGGCACCTTCACCTTGCCCCTGGCAGCGGCAGCAGGCGACGTCGTAGCCGTTGAGTGCGCGGGAAGCTCTGTACGCGACCTGCGGCGCAACCTCGAGCGCAACAACCTCTTCGCCGATGTGGTAGGCGGCGATGTGGGCCGCGAGCTGCCCGACCTGGGCTATGCGGACATCGCCGTGGTCGACCCCCCGCGAGCGGGCCTGGCACCGGAGGCGCTCGCCTCCCTGCTCGACTGCGGGGCGCGACGCATAGCCTACGTGAGCTGCGACCCGCAGACGCTCGCGCGCGACCTCAAAGCCGTACTCGCCGACGGCCGCTACTGCATCAAAAGCGTGCAACCGGTGGACCTGTTCCCCCAGACCTTCCATGTGGAGACCGTCACCATCCTCGAGAAACTCTAAAGATCCGGCAGGCAACTGTTTGGCTTCGAGGAGATTCATGGCCGCCTGCACACCACGGCGTGACTATAATGTGAATTCCCGCCGCTCATAGCGGCAAAACAAGGCAACCCAATCCCAAGGAGATGGATCTGTGGAGTTTATCGTCGCAAAAGACTATGCCGAGATGAGCCGCAAGGCGGCAGACGTCATCGCCCAGATCGTGGCCGCAAAGCCCGACTGCACCCTGGGTCTGGCCACAGGCTCTACCCCCGAGGGCCTCTATGCCCAGCTCGTCGCAGACTACGAGGCCGGCAAGATCTCCTTCAAGGACGTGACCACCTTCAACTTGGACGAGTACCGCGGCCTGCCCAACGACCACGTGCAAAGCTACCATTACTTCATGGAGAAGCACCTGTTCGACCATGTCGACATCGACAAGGCCGCCACGCACGTGCCCGACGGCTCGAACCCCGACGCCCAGGCCGCATGCGATGCCTACGAGGCCTCCATCAAAGAGCACGACGGTGTCGATATCCAGCTTCTGGGCTTGGGCCACAACGGGCATATCGGCTTCAACGAGCCCGCAGACGAGTTTGTCAAGGAGACCAACTGCGTGACGCTCACCCAGTCCACCATCGAGGCCAACTCGCGCCTCTTCGACTCGATCGACGAGGTCCCCACTCAAGCCTACACCATGGGCATCGGGACGATCATGCGTGCCAAGAAGGTGCTCGTGGTGGCCAGCGGCGCCGGCAAGGCGGAGATCGTCCAGAAAGCCTTCTTCGGGCCCATCACGCCGCAGGTTCCCGCATCTGTCCTGCAGCTGCACCCCGATGTCACCGTTATCGTCGACCAAGAGGCGGCAAGCAAGGTCGCTTAGGTCGCGCGCAGCCGCCAGCTGCGCAGCGGCGTTAGCGAGCACAAGAGGGGGCACCCCATGAGAATCATCAACGGACGCGTTTTCGACGGGCGCGGCTTCGAACAGCGAGACATCTTGATCAACGACGGCCTCTTTGTCGACAAGGGCGCCTATATCGACGACGGGATAAACATCGACGCTGCAGGGCAGATTGTCGCGCCGGGACTGATCGACCTGCACTTCCACGGCTGCATGGGGCATGACTTCTGCAACGCAAGCGATGAGTCCCTAGCGGCCATCGCATGCTACGAGGCATCGCAGGGAATCACTGCCATATGCCCGGCGACGATGACCTTCCCAGAGGATATCCTGGCCCCCGTCATGGACACCGCAGCGCGCTTTAAGCCCAACCCGACGCAGGCGGCGCTCGTAGGCATCAACATGGAGGGGCCCTTCATCAGCCCGCACAAGGTGGGCGCGCAGAACCCCGCCTACGTGCAGACGGCGGACCTCGGCATGGTGAAAAGGCTCAGCGAGCGCAGCGGCGGACTGGTGAAGCTCGTCGACGTCGCACCGGAAGAGACCGGCAACCTCGAGTTCATCGGGCAGGCAGCCGGCAAGGTGCGCGTATCGATCGCCCACACCTGCTGCAGCTACCGGGAAGCCAGCGAGGCCTTTGCCGCAGGCGCGCGCCACATGACGCATCTCTTCAACGCGATGCCGGGGCTGCATCACCGCCAACCCGGGCCAATCGCTGCCGCAGCCGACCGTGACGACGTCACCTGCGAGCTCATCTGCGACGGCGTGCACGTCGACGCGAGCATGGTGCGACTCGCCTTCAAACTCTTTGGCGCAGACCGCATGATCCTCATCAGCGACACCGTCGAGGCATGCGGCCTCAAAGACGGCAAGTACCATCTGGGCGGGCAGGAGATCTTCGTCGAGGGCAACCGTGCAACGCTTGCCGACGGCACGCTGGCAGGCGGCGCCACTAACCTTGCGCGTTGCCTGGCCGTAGCAGTCAACCAGATGGGCATCCCGCTAGCAGACGCGCTCAAAGCCGCGACGATCAATCCCGCACGCGCGCTGGGTATAGACGGCGAGCGAGGCAGCATCGAGCCCGGCAAGGTCGCCGACTGCATCCTGCTCGACGACGGTGCCAAGGTGGCCAAGGTCATCTTGCGCGGGCAAGAGCTCTAAGGGCCCGGCAACCCAGACATCCTAGGCATGTCGCATACGATGCTCGCCATGATGCCGGGCGCCGAGCCCAAAGGAACGCCCCTGGCTTACTGCCCGCCCTTGACCTGCACATCCTCGAGCTTGACATCCTTGCCACGCGGCAAGACGAAGAAGATGAGGATGAGGCCCAAAACATAACAGGGAAGCTGCAGGACGAGGCTCGACATCTCCCAACCGAGGCTGCTCATGCATGCGCCGAAGAGCGGCGAGCCGATGGCGGACCCCATGTTCTGGCAGAACTGCATGATAGCCATGCCCATGGTCGCACCCATGGCAGTCTGCGGCATGACGATGGGGGCCATAGGGCGCAGCGAGCCGCCGCACATGCCGCCGCCGATACCCTGCAAGACGATGACAGCCCACATGACGGCCATGGCGCTTGCCCCTGTGTTGAACATGAAGAACGCCGTGGGGAGCAGGATGACCATCATGACAATGCCCACGATGTACTTGCGGCCGATAGGGACCTTATCGGAGATACGCCCGGTAAGCGGGGCCGCCACGATGGAGATCGCCATGATGAGCGACGACAGGAAGGACGCACGCTGGGCATCCATCCCGAGCTGGGTCTCGAGGAAGGTGTTGTAGTAGGTGTTCATGATGCCGATCGTGGCAAAGCTGAAGAGGAAGAACACGGCGCCCAAGATCCAGATGCGACGGTTCTTGAGATACGCGAAGCTCTCTTTGAGCGAGCCTTCGATGCCCATATC
>CAVCDT010000011.1:18456-27712 GCA_963600995.1 Akkermansia muciniphila
GACGGCGGCGAAGAGGATGAAGGCCACGGCGCAAACCCCGGCGATAGCGAAGAAGGGCAACTGCCAGCCGCCGGCGATGGCGAGCGCGGGCACGACGTTGAAGGAGAGCACGCTGCCCACGGGAACCCAGGTAGCCCAGATTCCGAGGGCGACTCCGCGCATCTTGCGTGGGAACCATATCGTCACGCAAGACGGGGCCGCCACACCGATCAGCCCGATTCCGACACCCTCGACAAAGCGGCTTGCCATGAGGACCTCGACGCTGGGGGCGAAACCGCCCAACGCGCTGCCGATGCCCAAGCAGGCGACCGAAAGCAAGATCACGTTCTTGAGGCCGACTTTGCGCGCGATGAAGGCTGCGGGAAACGCCAAGACGACGCCGATGATGCCGATAGCGCTCATCAGCGTCCCAAAGCTCACGGCATCGAGCGCGCCGTGAAAAGCCGGGAACAGCCATGAGGCAAGCGGCGGTATCTTGAACTGGCACAGCGGGGCGCAGATGCTCGCCAAGTACGTCACCGCCAAAACCGCCCAAGCACGCGCAGGTGCCTTCTTTGCAAGCGCGATGTCAACGTTCTTCTGGTCTTTCATGCGAACCATCCTCCCTTGAGGTTCGAGGCGACGCATACGGGTTTTCCCGCCTAGGCCGCGCCGCCAGACATTAGGATTCGATAGAGAACCCTGCTATTCGATTGTTAACCGCGCAGCCTGCACCTCGCATCCCGCCCCAAGGCCCAAACACCGGCTCAGCACGCTGGTATGAGGCCCGTAAGCTGAGGCATTGCACTGGCAAGCGCGCTACAGCACAGCGCGAAACACATTAACGGCAAGACGTTGCCTCGAAGGGAACGGGATCGCGCTCGACCTCCCACTCCTCGAACACGATGGCGTTGGAGTACTTATAGACCCCGTAGATCCCGACGAACTCGTAACCTGCGCATTTGAAGGTGCCCCCTATGGAGGTGACGAACTCGGCGGCCTTGGTATTGAAGCCGTTGCTCGCAAACACGTAGAAATCCGCAACCGTGTCCTTGCTGTCAAGCGGAGCGATGAAGATCCCGCTGCCGAACTCGACGGGAATCCCCTGCGTCTTGAGGCGCATATTGGGGATGTGCATCTTGGGGTCGAAGCGGTCGAGCCACTTCTTATGCGTCAGTCGCGCCCAAGCGGCCCAAACGTCCGTCCCCTTCATCGCATCATCGGCGAAGAGTGCGTCGAAGTACCCGTTGTAGTCTTTGGCATCGAGCGCATAGCCTTCCATGCTGGGGCGGAACTCTCCCGCCATAGTCACGAACAAGAAGAGCTTCTCGAGCTCGACGCGCTTGCGTGCAGGCGCGCTCTCCATGCTCTTCTTGAGCTCTGCTGCATTCATGATGGGCTCCTTTTGTAATCGAGAGATACGATGCGAGAACCTGGCTACGGGCGCTGGGCAGCTTGGGGGAGGGACAGCTTTGGAGCACGCCCCTCCCCCGCTGCATCCTGACAGCGCCTCGAGCGTGAAACGCGAGCCGTCAGGCCAAGAGCAGGGCCGAGACCCGCGTGCAGACTAAGCGCAGGGCGGGACCCAGAGATACTGCTGGGGCTTTGCCTCGAGGTCCTTGACGAGGCTTTCGACAGGGCCGAACTTCATGCACTTCGCCTGGCAATGGAACACGCAGGAGGGCAGCTTGCCCTTGTCGCGGCGCTGCTCGCACAGGTCGCACAGCGCAGTGAAGGATGGGATGAAATCGTAGACGTAGCGGTCCGTCTCGTTGCCGTCGGTGTCTTTGATGGGCCACGGGCCATTCTGCATGACCTTCACACCCCACTGCCCCAAGGGCAGCGTGTGCTCGGATTGGCATGCGACCTCGCAGGAGTAGCAGCCTGTGCAGTACTGGTAGTCGATGAGAATTCCGTTGCGTGACATTACAGCTCCTCCTCCTTGCAGCGATAGATCTTGCACAGGGTGCATTTGAGATCCGCACCGAAGCCGGTCTTGCCGGGTTTGTTGGCCAGCAGTTGGTTGATGTTGGATTGACGGAACCCGTACAGGTTGGGCTCGGCGCCGTCTTGCTCGGGGAACCACCAGCCGTGCTGTGCGGCGATCGTGCCCTCATGAACCTCGTAGGTGACGCGAGCGCGCTGACGTGCGCGGCCGCGGTGGTTCTCCATCCAAACCCAGTCGCCCTCGCAGATGTTGTGCTTGGCGGCGTCGCGCGGATGGATCTGAACCCAGGGATCAGGAGTAAGCTGGCGCAGGTAGGGAATCTGACGATGCTCGGAATGGAAGAACGAGGTGGTGCGCGCACCGGTGATCATGATCAGCGGGTACTCCTCGTAGAGATCGGGCGTGCTCACGGGACCGATACCGGGCTCCTCGATATAGGGCAGCGGGTCATAGCCGAAGACCTCGAACAGGGTCGAGTAGAACTCCACGCGGCCGGACGGGGTATTGAAGCCGGGCTCGCCGTCGGGACGCATAAGGCCCTTCTCGTACTTCTTGTAGATATAGTGCTGGTAGGCCGGCCCATGCTCCATGAGCTCGCGGAAGGTCATACCGGACGGCTTGACGATCTCATCGTAGACCTCGTCCTCGGTCTCCCACGGCCAGCAGTTCTGCTCGAGCGGACGCCCGATAGCCTTCTTGAATTCATCATCGCGATCGAAGTACTGCGCGAGCTCTCGGTTGATCTCGCAGTCGGACTTCGCCTCGCCTTGGGTAGCGCAGCCGCCGGTAATAGCGGAGAGGAAGTAGTAATGGGCGCGCACGGAGTGCTTCTCGGCCCAGGTCTGAACAGGCATGACGATGTCTGCGCAAGCCTGGATAGTAGGGGTCATGAAGATGTCGCACGCAGCTATGAACTCGGGCTTCTTCATGGCCTTGTACCAGCGGTCGACCTCGCAGCTCATGCAGGCGATGCCGTTGGAAGTCTGGATCCACACGCCCTTCACGAGGCCTTGCTCCATGTACTCGAGGCACATATCGGGCATAGCCTGCGTGAGGCCATAGCGATACATCGGGAACTCTTTCCAGCCGACGCGTTTTTTCTGCGTCTCCTCGGTGATGAGGTCGTAGATGCCCCAAGCGCCGGCAGAGGGTTGGTCGACGCCCATAGGGGACGCGGTGTAGCACATGCCTCCGGGGACATCGAGGTTGCCGGTAATGGTCCAAAGCGCGGCGATAGCCTGGGCGCAGGGAGTGCCTTGGGACTGCATATCGACAGCCAGGCCCCAGACGACGTTTGCGGGCTTGGATTTTGCGAACAAGCGAGCCGCGTCGATGATCTTCTGCTTGGGCACCCAGGTCATCTTCTCGACGTCATCGAGATCGAGTGCGCATGCACGCTCTGCGAGCTCTTCGAAACCGTACGTCCAGCAATCGACGAACTCATGGTCGTAGAGGTCCTCTTCCACGATGACCTTGATCATCGCGAGCGCAAGCGCCGTATCCGTGCCGGGGCGAAGCTGCAGGTGTATGTCTGCGTGAGCTGCCAGCCAAGTAACGCGCGGCTCGACGGAGATGAGCTTGCATCCGAGCTTCATGGCATCGGTGACCCAATGCCCCATGAAGAAGTCGGGGTTCGAGATAGTGGGGTTGCAGCCCCACACGATAGTGCACTCGGGGCAGGTCCACTCCGGGTCGTCGTAGCGCAATGCAGAGAACTGGGCGAAGTCTGCGATGAGCATGCCGCCGTAGGTCATGATCATCAGGGACAGACGCGGCAGATAGCATGCCGTACCGGAGAGGAAGCCGTACTCGTTCGGGCTTCCCATGGTGTTGACCATACGTCCGACCTGCCACTGGTTGTCGCGAGCTGTGCCGCGAAGGCCGTGGATCGAGTCGCCCCCGTAGGTCATCGCGATGCGGCGGAACTCCTTGTAGCAGGTCTCGAGCGCCTCATCCCAGGTGATGCGCTCCCATTTGTTCTCGCCGCGCTCGCCGGCACGCTTCATCGGGTACAGGATGCGGTCCGGATGGAACTCGACCTGCTTGAAGGCCAGGCAGCGCGGGCACAGCGCACCGCGATTGTAGGGGTCGTCCGGATCGCCCTCGCACTTGATGAACTTGCCGGTCTCTTTGTCGGAGTAGACCAGGACACCGCAGCCCTCATGGCAGCCCGGGGCAGACCAGACCGAGGTGCGCGTGACGATCATGCCATCTTCCTCGTACTGCCATTCTCCCGGGTGCTTCCAACGTGCGTCGATCTCCTGCGTCTTGCCAGCTCCGAAGTTGAACTGGTTTTCCTCCTTGGAATTGCCGATGTCGTTTCGGTCCATTCCATCGATACTGGTCTCCATCGGCTCTCTTATCTCAGCCATAGGTAAACCCCTCTCTCCTTTGGACAAGCGAGAGACACATCCCGCAAGCCCCGTCGGAAAGCCCAAAGCGCTCCCGGTTTCCTCAAACCGAGTTGCCGCGCGGGTATCTTCCCCGTACAGTCGACGCCGGCGTATCCGACGCAGAGAGCATGACGCACGCCGAGGCCTCGCACCTAGCGATTCCCGTATGCCAAATGGCAAATCAGTACGCCGGTATGAGGCCTGTGAGCTGGGGTTTTATATCTATTTTTAGCGGAGAATAATGTTTCAGAGCCTTAAGCACCCGTGTCATGCGGCTTACAGTAACGGGCAAGCTCCTCCTCGCTGAGAGGGTACTCCTCGATGAAGTCCATGAGCTTTTGCTGGGAGTGGATGTCGAACTTGCGGTAGATGCTGTAGATGTGGCTCTTAACCGTATGCGGGGAGATGCACAGCTTCTCCTGCAAGTAGGCGGCATTGCGGCCGCGAGCGAGATACCCCAGGATGTCGGTCTCGCGCGGGGAGAGCTTGAAGAGCTCTGCCGCCGCCAGGCACTTGGCCTCGAAGGCCTGGTCTTGAGAGTAACCAGCCGCCGCAACACGAGGCGCAGTGCCCTGTGCGAGCTGGTCCATTGCCTCTTGGTCGTGATGATGCGCATCCGGCATAAAGAGCATGAAGACGACGACGAGTACGACAGCCATCCCCAGGCGCACCGTGCCGAAGACCTCTGCGTGCGCACCGTAGACAAAGCTCAACACCGCCGCGATGATCCAGCCGAGGGCAAAGCCCACGGCAACGAGAACGAGCCTTGAGGGGACAACCCTGAAGACCGGAGTCTCCCAGCTGCGCTTGGTCTTGCGCACGACCAGGGCGTAGTTGACAGAGAGCAGAGCCGCCCATGCCATGATGGCTATGCCGACGGTGAACACCTGCACGCCATGGGGAGCAAAGGGCGTCGCTACGCAGGAGAGCACCGTCACGCACAGGATGACGCGCTGTATCACCGTGATGCCGACCTCATGGCCGGCGCTTGCGAGAATCGCGATAATCGCCGCACCCGGCAAGACGAAGAGCAGCCCTATGACAAGCGTCGAGCCGCCGTAATTGAAGAGATAGACGAAGCACAACCCGAACACGATCCCGAAGACCATAAGCGCAGGCTCGATCTCCTTTGCGAACTCCCAATCCAGCTTGCCAACCTCGACAAGCGGCGCTTGGTCGTTATAGGGCGCCTTCTTGGAACAGAATTTGAGCAAAGCTGCGCTGCCCAATCCGTACATAGCCGCGAAGAGCACTTGGGCTACCGTGGGCATGAGCATAATCAACGCCATGAGCGCACCGCCGGCAAACAGCGAGAAGGCAGCGAAGCGGTATTCCCCGCCATCAGTCGAGCGACTGCATATATCGAGCCAGAGCACGGTGAAGACCGAGCCCGCAACGCCGGTGAGGAGATTGACAACCCAAAGCAGCACCGGGGGCAAGCCGGTGGCAAAGAGGACGATCGCCGAGCATAGGGGAAGAAGCATCATGCACACGGCGCAAGAGACGACGAAGGGGGTTTTGAAGGGATTGAAGGCGGATCTGCCCCCAGCGAAATGCATCCCCAGGTAACCGACCACCGTCCCGATGAAGACGAAAGACTGGGTAAGGTTGCGCTGGCCTGCATCGACATCATGCAAAGCGACCGCGAACAGCCAGTAAAAGCAGGCGAACATCCACGCAAAGAACAAGGAGAAGCCCAAGATGCCCACGAGCTCGATAGCCTCGAGGTCCTTGACCTTATCCACAACAGGCCTTTTATCTGCGGCGACTTGCGCCATGCGAATCCCCTCCTCTTTTGAAGCTGTCCCTCAAACAGCTCTTGCGGCAACGGCAGCGCAGCAAAGAGAGGCGCCGCCAAAGCCGCCTAGCAAAAACCATTGTAGCAACCGCGGCACATCAACCCGGCTGGCGCAGGCGCCGCGGCAATGCATCTACGACCGTCAAAACACGCGAAGGCGCTTGGCAGGTACCGGGTTTTTGGCCCTCTCCTCCATGAGGGCGTCTCATTGACGTGCGCTTGGATGCACAAAAGGGCAGCCTCAAGCAAGCTGCCCTGAAACCCGAGACGGGGCTGCCGCCTCACCTGCCGGCAGCCCCTACCCTATCGATAAAACCGAGACAGGCCCAGATCCTTACTTGGCCTCGGGTGCATCCGCCTGGGCGGGTTTGGCCGCAGGGGCAGACGCAGGAGCACTGGCTGCCTTCTTGGCAGGCTTCACGCCCAGGCTCAGGATACAGCCCACGATGCCCACCGGCACAAGCGCCATGACGGCGAGCGACGGGTCGACCATGATGCCGCCTGCGGCGAGAGCCTCCTGGACGGCCTTGCCGATAGCGGCGCCGAAATCAGAAGGAGAGCCGCCGGCAGCGAGCACTGCCTGCTTTGCCTGGATCGCAACGTTAGATGCCGCGGTCAGACCCTCGTTGAAGGGAGCGAGCACGTAGCTGGTTGCGATCTGGCCGGCGTACTGGCCCAAAGTGAGAAGCGACAGGCCAAAGGCAACCGCCGTCTGGCCGCCCTTGAAGACGAAGGTGGGGACCAGGGGCCTGCAGCAGGCGTTGAGCATCATGTTGCCGATGCAGAAGAAGATGACGTAGGGGATGAAGAACTCCGCCTTGAAGGAAAGCGCGCAGCAGATGGTCAGCCCCACGATGCCGGTGACGACGCACAGGTACTTCTTGTCCTTGGGGGTTTTGTCCAAGATGATGCCGCCGATAGGGGCAAGCGCGCCGCATGCGCAGATCAAGCCGCCGATGACGCCGGCAGTGGTGGCATCCCAGCCGTAGCCGCCCAAGGCGAGCGGGGTCTGCAGCCAGGTCTTGAGATACTGCGAGAACGCGTAGTTCATGTAGTTGAAGATCGCGAACATGATGATCAGGCACCACAGCTGGCGGCTCTTGAAGAACTTGAGCACGTCTTTGAGCGGCTTGCGCTCGGGGGATACCTGGCTGCGCTCGTCCTCACGCGGGCCGCGGAACACTACGGCGAAGATCACGCAGCACACCACGATCAAACCCGCCCACACCATCTGGAGCGTGCCGACGTTTTGGCCCACGGCGCTGTAGAGGCCGTCGTTGACGAAGTTCGAGCAGAAGATGCCCACGGGTGCCCAGATCGACCAGATGGCCATAGCGCGGCCGCGCGTCGCATCGGGAAACCAGATCGAGATGCAGGTGGGGCCTGCGACGATAGTGGTGGACAAGCCCATACCCAAGATGAAGCGACCCACCAGGAAGGCCGTGAAGCTGTTGCCCACGGTGAGCGCCGACAGAAGCGTGCCCGCAAACGAGACAGCCAAGCCGATGATGGTCGTGGTCTTGGCGCCGAACTTGCGCACCAGGATCGTCGTGGGAAGCGCCATGATCAAGGCGCCGATGGGCACGAGCCCCATGACGTTGGAGAGCAGCGAGAAGTTGGACGGGTCTGCGAAGAGCGGGTTGTTTGCAGTCAGCCAGCTCTTGAAGACCGGGAAGGTCAGGCCCGGAAGCCACATCCACGAGAAGACGATGCTCACTGCGGCAAGCAGCGAGACCGCCAAGCAGGGCCAAGCATAAGACGGCGTCTTGACGTCTGGTTTCTTAGCCGCAGCAGCGTTTGGATTTGCCATGATGGTTCCTCATATCATCGCGCGAGGTCGCCTCCCTCCTTGCAGGCAGCGGCCTCTTGCGCTGCCCGGCGCATAGCGCGCAGGCAGCGCCAGCCAATAGGACTTGAATCCTCTAGATGTTGAAGATCTTCGCCGCGTTACCGCCCTTGATGAGGGCCTTGTCGTCGGCAGAGATATCGAGCTCGTCGATGCTTGCGACAGAGCGCTGCATCCACTCGTAGAAGACCGGGAAGGAGGAGCCCAGGAGCAGGTGGTCGGCGCCGCAGACCTTGACGGCGCACTCGAGCTGCGCCTTGCCCCAGCTCATGGGATGGGTCATGTCGAAGTAGATGTTGTTTTGCAGATAGCGCTCGTAGGCCTCATGGTCGACGTTGGTGGCCAGGCGGTTCATCGCCTCGTTCTTCTTGGTCTTATGCGGGGCCAGGATATTGGACAGCCCGAACCAGTTGCCGCCGAACATCGTATGGATGAACTTGAGGTCGGGGAACTCGTCGAACATGCCGGAGTAGATCTCGCGGCCCACGGCAGCGGCCTGGGCGTGGATGCGGCCGAGCTCGCGACGCAAGACGGTGTACTCGTCGAAGTTGCCGTAGGCGTTCTGGCCGGGGGTATGGTGGATGACGGCGGGAATCTTCTTGTCGTTGAGGATCTTGAGATAGGGCTTGAAGATCTCGTCGTCGAGGAACTTGTCGCCATAGCAGCAGGCGAACTGCACGCCCACAGCGCCCATGTCGATGCAGCGCTCGAGCTCGGCGATGTCCTCTTTGCGGCCCCAGGGCGGAAGCACAGCATTGAACTTGAGGCGTCCCTCGGACTGGCGCATCATCTCGGCTGCCTGGTCGTTGACGATCTTGCAGGTGTCGAGCTGCAGCCACTCCTGCCACACGGGCATGCGCAGCAGCGCCACATCGACGCCCGCCTCGTCCATGGCGGTGAGCTTGGCCTCGAGGGTGTAGTCACCCTCGACGTAGTTGAGGATCTGCTTGCCCTCGGGATACTCGAGGATCATCTGACGCTTCTTGCCGTCGGGGGTATCGCCCAGATAGGCCTTCATCCCAAAGGTGAACGGCGCAGAGTACAGAAAGCCGTTGAGCACCTCCTCGTCAGTGAAGAGGTTGGTGGGCAGCATGTGCATGTTGATGTCGATAACGCGTGTCTCGCTCATGTCTTGATCTCCTTTTGATCAGATGTTGTGACTGCCTGTCTGTCTGGCAAGGGGCGGCACGGCGCCTAAAAGGGGTTCGGCAGCCGTACCGCTTTCTGGTACCGGGTACGTGCTAGGACTGGTAAATGGGGGTGACCTCGCCGCGAGCCATCTTCCTCATGTT
>CAVCDT010000012.1:0-27457 GCA_963600995.1 Akkermansia muciniphila
GCTGCAACCTAGCGGGAGAGCTGCGTGCTGCGCTGCGCTTGCACGCGTCGCTCTCCCCTACGCGGTTGTGCACCGTCTCTGCTCCCGAAACCACACGGTGCCTCCGTGCCGTTGCGAGGATCTCCCGACCCGAGGGCACGCTGAACATGGCGCGGCTCCTAGAACCACAACGCCGCAGGTGCGCGTAGGGGCGCCGGGAAAGAACCGATGCAATTGAAGGCAACGCCACAGGTGCGCGTAGGGGCGAGCGGACGCGGGCGCAAGCCCGCTAGCTCGCCCGGTCGCGCCGACAGGCGCGACGTTATAGGGCGCAGCGCCAGCTGCGCAGGGCTTGTGAGCAGCAGCACGCGCAAGCAGTTTTTGCCGATAGACTGCGCCCGCTCGCTTTGGGGCCATGCATGTACGCTGCGCCAGAGGGTACCCTTGTCACAGCCAGAAAAAGACTCCCACGCAAGGACGCGCATGAAGCACATATCCGCCACAGGCGACCATACAGATAGCGCCGCCCCCAGCACTCCCGACAACAGCACGCAGCCTGCATCGACTCCCGGCAACGTCGCCCAGCCCGCCGCGTCCACCAGTGACGAGGCCGACGTCACCCAGCACGCCGCGACCTCCAGCGGGGATGCTGAGGGCGAAGCGGCGCCCGACAGCGACGTCAAGGTCGAGCGCGCCCCCAACCCTATGGGAACGCAGCCCCTCGGCAAGCTCATCGCGCAGTTCTCCATCCCCACAATCGTGATGATGGTCTTCAACTCGCTCTACAACATCATCGACACCGCCTTCCTGCAAATCGCCGTGCCCATCACCGGTGCCGCTGTCACGCAGCTGGCGTTTCCCGTGCAGACCATCCTCATGGGCTTCTCGATGCTGGGCGGCATCGGCGGCAACGCCATGGCCGCCATCGAGTTGGGCCGAGGCAACCGCGCCAAGGTCGGCAAGATCCTGGGCAACACCGCCGTGCTCCTCTTTGGGATAGCCGTCGTCGTGGGCATCTGCAGTGTTCTCTTCGCAGACCCGCTGCTCACCGCCCTGGGCGCGAGCGACGAGCTCTGGGAGCCGGCAAAGAGCTTCATCACCATCATCTGCGTGGGCTTCGCGTTCCAATCGCTGGGTATGGGGCTCAACAACTTCCTGCGCACCGCCGGCAGGCCCAACCTCTCGCTCGGATGCAGCGTCTTGGGCACGGCGGCCTGCATCGCCCTCAACTACGTCTTTGTCATCGTGATGGGGCTGGGCGTGGCCGGCAGCGCCTACGCCACCGTCATCGGCCAGGCAGCGGGCATGGTCCCCGTCATGGCGTTCTTCCTGCTCTACAAGGGCGAGGGCTTCAAACTGCAGGCGCGCAACTGCGTCCCCGACCTGCGCCTCATCGTCGACATCTGCGCGCTGGGCCTGGCGTCCTTCGCCATCCAGGTCGCGCAGACGGCCGTCACGATCGTGATGAACCACGTCATCGGCATCTGGGGTGCGCAGGACCCCATGGGATTCGAGACGGCGCTGTCCACCATATCGATTGCCTGGAAGGTGCTGAGCATGGCCTACATGCCCATCATCGGCATCACGTCGGGCGTGCAGCCGCTGCTGGGCTTCAACGTGGGCGCGCAGCTGTGGAGCCGCGTGCTCAAGCTCTACAAATGGGCCTGCATCGACTGCTTCTTGGTGGCTGCGGTGTTCCAACTGGTCTTCTGGGTCGTGCCGCAAGCGCCGCTCGCGCTCTTCAGCGTGCGCGCCGACCTCATGCCCTTTGCCTGCGACACCATCCGCATGTTCTCGTTCTGGCTGGGGCCGGTGGGCTTCCAGATCATGGCCAGCAGCTACTTCCAAAGCTCAGGCCAACCGATGAAGGCCACTATCCTCGAGCTCACGAGGCAGTTCCTCTTCCTCATCCCGCTCTATATCCTCATGCCCGGCTTTGCCGTGAGCGTGCTGGGGATGTCGGGCCTGGACGGCGTGCGCCTGGCCCCGCCCATATCCGATATCCTCGCCTTCGTGGTCACCGTGGCGTTCTTCACTATCGAGTGGCGCAAGCTCAAGAGGCTCGAGAGCTCCAGCGGCAGCCTCTCTGCCAGCATCGGGCATCAAGCGTAGCGGCTAGCAGGCCCCAACCTCCCCTAGCCCCCGCAGACGCTGCAGGCGGTATAGCCTTGCGCCTTGGCGGATTTGAGCGTGATCTTGTGCTTGCTGTTGGAGAGGTACTTGCAGCTGGCGGCGTGGTACTTCGTACCGGTGTTGGTGATGTAGACCCATTTCTTGGCAGAACTCGAGGTCGAAGTCGAGTTGTGCTTGCTGCCGGACGACCCCTTATGCGCCGAAGAGCTGCTGCCCGCCTGCTTCTTGACGGCCTTGCCGCTCACGGCGCCGGTCTTGTAGTTGACCTTCACGCCTCGCATGGCATTGTAGACCTCGACGTGCTCGTTGATACTGCCGTCGTCGCTCTTGATGTCCACATAGACGCTGCGGCACACGAGCTCCTTGCCCTTGTAGACGGGCGTGGCGCGGTAGTAGACCCAACCCTTGTGGTGGCTTTTGAGGTAGTTGAGCGCGAGCGTCTCCGTGTACTGCATGCCGCCGGGCTGCGACGCGGTGTTGTTGCCCACGTTCTGCGTGCGCGTGCCCGTGACCAGATTCTCCTTGACGGCGTGGCCGCCCAGGCAGTCGGCGAGCAGGTGGCTGCGGTTCCACGCGTAGCCGTTGTACTTGCGCCCGTTGGACAGCGACACGCTCACCAGGCTCTGCTTGCCCCAGCCGCTGATGGTATTGGCGCTGGCGGGCATGTCCTCGCGCCAACCGGCGGATTTCGCGACCATCTTGTAGGTAACCTTGGCGACGACGCGCTTGGTGCGCCCCAGCTTGTCCCAGCCTGCCATCTTGGTCTTGCCCTTCTTGATGCCAACGGAGGTGTTGGCCTTGCCGCGCACCGTGTAGTACAGCGGCGCCTTGGAGTACGTCCACTTGTGGGCCTTATAGCTCGACGATGACGTGCTGCTCATCGCGCTCAGCGAGCTCTTAGATGCAGCCGATGAAGAACCCGCAGATGAGACGCCGCGCGAAGAGCTCTTACCCGCAGAGGTGCTGTCAGCGCTCGAGGCGCTCTTAGAGCTCTTGCTGCTCTTGGAGCTGGCAGTGCTCAAGATGCTCTTGGAGCTGTCGCTCTTGACGGAGCTGTTGGTTGTTGCGCTGCCCTGGCTGGCGGAGGTGCCAGTATCACTTGAGGTGCTGACGGCTGCAGCGCCAGGGGCAGAGCTCGAGGCCGTAGTGCCTTGAGAGGGCAACCCGCCTGCGACGCCGCCTATCGCCAACACACCCGCAACCGCTATTGCAACATGCTTCAATCCCATAATTATCCCCCTTATGCGGGGGTATCATCCCCCCGCATCAATGCTCTAGCTACCATAGTACCGCCTGCGCCTATCCCCGACATGCGGCGGCCAGCCCCAAAACCCTTGCGTGTGAAAATTCGATGTCACAAATCGCCGTTCGTGTGGGAATCGGGCCCAAAACAAGCCGCAATTCCCACACTCATCGACTTTTGTGGCAGTAGATCCCCACACGCAAAGCAATTTGCATCGCGGCATCTCGCTAGGCTTGCGTGATCCCCACAGCGGAAATCCGCCCTATTCGAGAGAAACGCCGTGCAAAGAAACTCAAGCGCACAAAGCTCAAGCTCAAGCTCAAGCTCAAGCTCAAGCTCAAGCTCAAAGAAGCCTGAGCACAGACGCTGCGCACAGGGAAGCCCAAACACAAAGAAACGCGCCACCCCATCATCTTTGGGGTAGCGCGTCTCTCATTGCCTATGAGCACAAACTCGCGAGCAAAGCTCTCACAGCCGGCAGCAGCCTGCCGCCTTAGCTTCAAGCGGCCCTATAACCGCAGGCGCTCCTATAGCTGCGAGCACTCCGCAGAGCCGCAGGCCCTACTTGGCCTTAGCGGACTTGATAACAGACCAGCCGGAGTAGATCTTCTTGCCGTCGACGACCTTGTAGGCGCGCACCTTGAAGTAATAGCGCTTGCCGGTCTTGAGCTTCTTAGCGGTGTAGGACTTGGCGCCGGCCTTCTTGACCTTCACGGTCTTGAGGACCTTGCCCTTGGCCAGCTTGGCCTTGCTCTTTGCCCAGCAGATCTCGAAGCCCGTGGTCTGGGCCTTGCGCTTGTCCCACGTGAGCTTGACGCCCTTCTTGGCGGCAGTCGCCTTGAAGCCCGTGACATCGGCGGTCACGATATCGAAGTGGGCGACGAGCTCGCCCTTGTAGATACCGGTGCCGGTAACGGTGATGGTTGCCGTGCCGACGTTCTTGTTGTCGCTGTAGGCAACAGCATAATCGGCCTCGGCGTCGAGCTGCGTGCCGTCGAGCGTCACGGTAACCGCAGGCTCGATCTTGACACCGGTGTAGGAGAAAGAGCTGCCGTCAACTGCGACCTGGGCGTTGTCGATAGAGATCGCAGGGGTTGTGACGCTATAGGTAGCCTTGACCTTGCCGCCGGACACGATCTGTTTGCTGGCAGCCGCCTGGCCATTGAAGGTCACCGCCGTGCCGCTGTAGTAGACGACGTCCACGTGCGTGCTGGGAGCAATCAAGGCAGTGACCGTGTAGGTCTCATCCGCGAGCGCATCCGAGCAATCCTCGACAACCGTGCCGTCGGCCTTGGCCCACGTGAGCGTTGCCGCGGTCTCGACCTTGGTCTTGCCGTCCTCGCGCGTGAGATAGGCCTTGGCGGTGGTGGGGAGCATGTCGCCGGCGATGAGGGCGGGGATCTCCACGTCGACAGCCTTGGCGTACTCGTAGGTGTAGTCATACGACCACTGCGCCGTCACGACGACGTCATCGGTGGGAGCATAGCCGTCGGCGATCTTGGTACCGTCCACGTACCAACCGAGGAAGGTATAGCCGCTAACGGGAGCGACCTCGGGGAGCTTCTCAATAGAGCTGCCAAGGGCAAGGTACTTCGTCTCGGCCTCAATAACCTCGCCGAAGGACTGGAAGGTCACCTTGTTGCGGAGATGCGCAACTTGTTGCTCGGGCGTGCAACTCTTTGCGTAAGCCTCAGCCTGGGTCTTGTCATCGAAGTAGACGGTCTTGTCGTTAGCGGTCACCTTGTAGGAGCCGGGATACTTGCTGGGATCGCTTATCGGCTCACTGGCTTTGTTGATTAGCTGATAAATCCCGTCCTTGCTCTTGTAGACATCCTTACCGGAGCCCATGTACGTAAGCACATCGGAGAGATTGCCAAACGACCCGCCGTTGAGGGTCATAGTAGGCTGCTTACTCTCGTCAGACCCTTTGTAATACGTCGTATCAATCGCAGCTTTAATGCGCCCTTGAACCACGGCGCTACCAGTCGCTTCCACAGAAGTAGAGGCAGGAGGAACAGTAGAGTCCTTATATACGAGAAGAGAACGCAGGTCTCCAGTAATGAGCCCGCCGGAGACGACAGCGTGAGAACCGCTGATACCATCAACATCTTGTGCATACGTCTTATCGTTATAGGCGCAAACAGAGCCATTGAATGTGCCACCGCTGATGGTAAGCCCGCCTTTGCAATAAAGCACATCGCCTGTTTTAGCGGCGCTAAAATCACCACCGGTAATGATTACGTCACCGCCATTCGACCTTAATGCAATTCTATTATTTGAATAGAAATATCCCCCTGCGATTTCGGTAGTTCCCTCGCTGTGGAACGCTCCGTACGAATCGTCTGAACCTATGAACTTGCCACCGTTGATAATCGCCGTGCCATAGCTGTGAACGGCAGGGCCAGAAGTTTTCCCGGTGGCAGAAGGCGTGCACTCGAATGTGCCGCCGTTGATAGTCAGAATCGCAGTCTTTTGATCGCTATAAACAGTACCCTTGTCATAGTTGCCAGTAATGGAGTCAGCCTGGCGGTAAACCTTACCGCCAGATGAGGAATTGATAGTCAAATTGGCAGTGCCGGTAACCTTAATCGTCGGCTCAGAATTATCGGCCGCCTTGAGCGTGTAGTTGGAGAGATTGAGTGTGACCTTGTAGCCGGAGTCGATCGTAACGTTCTCCGTGACATCAGAGACCAGCTTTACCTCGGCATCAAAGCCCGATCTCGCGGCGCAAATCGCACTGCTGAGAGTCTCATAGTTACGGCCGTTATAGGTAGCAACTACCCCCCCCTCTGCAAAGGCAGCGCACGGCATAGCGCACGATATCGCCGCCGCAACAGCCGCGCCAGCAAGCACGGCAAAAAGCTTCTTGAATCTCATGGCGAGTCCTTTCCTAGCAAGGCACAGCTCTCCAAAAAAGAGCCATCTACCTCGGGCAAATCCATCTCTTGATTATATCGTGAAGCAGATAGCCCAAAGCCCCTGCCAGCGCCCTATTCTGTTCAATCCCCGCCGCGACGCGCGCCGCCGTTCCCGCTTGAACCCTTATCGCCTATACTCGGCAGTCAATAGTGCACACATCAAAGCAAACGCCCAAGGGAGAGACATGGATATAGAGTACCTGCTGCTTTTGCAGAACCTTCGCGAGGTCACCGGCGATATGCTCTCGCCGTTTCTAGGCGAGGTGAGCAAGATCGCCGTGGGACTCATCCCCTTCTTGCTCATCTGCTTCGTGTACTGGGCGATCGACAGGCGCGCCGGCAAGCGCATCGTCTTCGGCGCAGCGCTGGGCAATTTTATGAACGGCCTGCTCAAGCTCATCTTCTGCGTGTACCGCCCTTGGATCCGCGACCCACGCGTGCTGCCCTACGGCGACTCCAAGGTCGCGGCGACGGGCTACTCCTTTCCCAGCGGGCACACCACCTTTGCGACGGCAACCTTTGGCGGCGTCGGGGCGTGGCTGTGGGGCAAGAGACGCGTGCTGTCCGTGCTGTGCTGGATCTTCGTGCTGCTGGTCATGTTCTCGCGCAACTACCTGGGCGTCCATACGCCGCAAGACGTGCTGGTGGGCTTTCTCGCCACGCTGCTCATGATGTTTACCGCCTGGCGCATCGAGGACTGGACGGACGCAGACCCTAAGCGCGACATGGCGGTCCTCATCGGCGGCATCGTGTTGTGCGTAGCAGCTGCGACGTTCTACTACCTCAAGCCCTACCCGCTCGACTACCTAGCCGACGGCAGCCTGCTGGTCGACCCCGCGGCCATGCGCGCGGATTCCTTCGAGGGCCTGGGTTTTGTCTCCTCGTACGTGGTCTGCCGTTACTTCGAGCGACGGGGCTTCGCCTTCGACAAAGAGCTCGCCGGCAAGGTGCGCTTGATGAGCAGCTTTGTCGCGCTCGTCCCGCTTATCGCCTGGCTGGCGTTTGCCAAGCTCGTCTTGCCGGGGCTCATCGCCACGGCAGCCGCAAAGTTCCTGCTCACGGGCGTTACCGTTGTCTATGCGATGGTCATCGTCCCCAACCTCATGCGCCTTGCGGCAAAGCGCTGGCCGATGGAGCCGATGGTGCAAGCAGCTTAGGGGCGCCAACCCCAATCAGCCCCGGCTAACCCTAGCCAACCCCGCCAACCCAAACCCGCTGCGTGCGGTAACTCCAGCTAACCAAAACCTCGCTGCGTGCGGGAGCCCCAGATAGCCCAAACCCACGCGTGTGGGAAATCCGTGCCACAAAAGCCCTCGCGTGTGAAAATCAAGGCCGATTTAGGCCCCGTTTCCCACACGAAACGCGATTCGTGGCAGCAAACCCTCACACGCGCGGAATTTTGTGACAGGAGGAGCCAAAGCACAACGATTGCAGCCTACCCACCTGGGCTGCCTACGTGCTTAGCGGTTGCGTTTCCTAAGCAAGGGGAAGCTTATCGCCTTGGCAGAGCAGGCCTCGGCGCAGGCGTGGCACTTGGAGCACTCGGGGATCTTCGCAGAATGCGGGTCGAGCTGCTCGGGGCAGGCATCGACGCAGGCGTGGCAGTCGACGCCCTGCTCCCTCAGGCAGCGCTTCTTATCCACAGTAGGCCTCAGGCTGATGTTGAGCGTGGAGATAAGCGAGGTCAACGCGCTGATAGGGCATATCTTGAAGCACCACTTACGCAAGAAGGCGACCTCGATGACGAGCACGACCGGGAACACGATCATCCCCCAGCTTGTCTCGTTGAACGCGAGCAGGTTCCACAAGCCTATGAGCGTGGCAAACGACAAGCCCACCGGGCAGATGAGGCAGAAGACGGGAAACCCGAATATACCGGCCGACGCCAAGGCACCCAGCAACACCACGTGGCGGCTGTCCACCTGCAGCCCGTCGCGCTTGCCGCCCAAGGCATGCAACGCGCAGGCCTTGTGCCCGCAGATATTCGCCGCGATATCGGCATCGAGCTTCTCCGTATCGACAGCGCCTGGGCCCGAAAGCGACGCGCCCGGGCTTAGCGGCTCCGCACCGGCACCGCCCGTCACGTCCTGCTGCGTGCAGTCCGACTCGAGCTGCCCGGCCCTCTTATCGGCAGCATCACTTCCCTTACGCGAGAAGAAGCGCTGCAGCCAGGGAACAGGGCACCCCCATGCGCAGAAGGCCTTCCCAAAGACGATCACGAGCACCACGGCGACGCCCGCACAGATCACCCAGCGGACGCTCACACTCTTTGCGCCGAGGAGCGTCTCCAGCGCCCCGAGGGGGCATATCGACGCGATGACCCCGATGCCCGCAGAGCACGCGGTGCCCAGGCCCGTATCGAAGAACAGACCGATGACGGTGAGGACGATGACGAGCACGAAGGCGACGATGCCTCGTATCCTGCTTATTCTCATGGCTTCTCACTCAGCCCTTCGTGACGTAGATAGCCGGGTGCGCAGCCCCCGTGTAGTAGCCGTAGCTCGCAGAGGGGCAGATGTTCTCGCAGCGCCCGCACCCGTTGCACTTGGCCGCGTCTATCACCGGGAGCTGCTGCTCCTGATCCCAGCTGATGGCCTGGTACACACAGGCGTCGACGCATTTCTCGCAACGGGCGCAGCTGCCCGCATCCAATTGCGCCTGCCCGATCCGATAGCTCTCGTCAAAGGACGCAAGGGCGCCCGTCGGGCAGACGTCGGCGCACTTGCCGCAGAAATCGCAGTACCCGATAGCAAAGTTGAGATGGGGTGTGCGCACGTTGACGAGGCCGTCTTCCAAGGCGGCGGGCCGTATGCAGCCGGTGGGGCAAGCACTGCGGCAGCGATCGCATCTAACGCACGCGCCGATGAAGCCCGCCACATCCCCAGCACCTGGCGGCCGGAGCAGATCGGCTTCACCGGACAAGACCTTGGCCGCGCCGCCGAGAGTAACAACGCCAACGGCGCCTATGCCTCCTGCGATGAAACTACGCCTGTCCATTCTCATCCTCGCTATCTGGGATCATCTGCCCATAAGGCGCAGCGAGCTGGACACCTTGGAGAGGATAGAAGGCGTCCAGTCGCTTGCACGGGGGTAGAGTGCCGCGCCCTGCCGGCTGCTGCCGGCTTAGAGCATCTCGTAGAAGTTGTTGATCAAATCTGCGCCGGTGTACTGCAGCACATGGAAGCAGATGCTGCCGATGAGCGCACACACCAGGGCCGCGACAACGAGCGCCAAGGGTCTGCCATCCTTCTTGCCGTCGCCTGCAGTCGAGGCTCCATCTTGGGCCTGAGCGGCCTTGGACTTATCGCCAGCCAAGAGCAGCGCTCCGATCGCAGCGCAGGCGATGCCACTGAAGACCACAGCCCCTATGCAGCATCCTATCCCCTCGTCATGGAAGGCGCCGGAGCTGATCGCATAGAGCAGCGACGTGACGAGTGCGATAACACCGCCAGCAAGCAAGGCCTGTTGGTAACACCTGAGTTTGCCCTCGCCCTTGATACAGGCGACGAGCAAGTAGGTCGCAACACCCAGCGGGATGGCGACGCCCACGAACCCGAGGGGCAGCAGCAGGGTGTTCCACGTAGGCTGCGAGGCCATAACATAGGATGCGCCGGCAGAGTAAGAGAGCACGACGCCAAAGACCGCTGCCGCAACGGCAAAGACCTTGAGCGCGGTCTCACCTGCCTTCTTCTTGTAGAGCACCCAGTAGACAAAGCACATGGCCGCGGTAAGGCCCGTGAGGACGGCCTCGGTGAAGATGCCGGACTGAGGACGGTTGAGCGCTGCCAGGATGTTCTCCGGGTGGGACAGGTGCAAGACGGATGCCAAGCCGCCGAGCACGACGATCACAAAGCCCACGACGATGGCCGTGGCATTGGTCTTGCTGGTGCGCTTGGCAAAATGGTCGGCCGCGACGCAGGCGAGCAACCATCCGCCCGCCCCGGTCAGGCAAGTGAAGGCGACGAGAGGCCACTGGATCTCCATGCTTACTCACCTTCCTTGTTGAGATAGCGCGCCGAGCTCGCAACGAGGTCCTTGGACTCGACCCATTCGGCGTACTTGTCGGACAGGATATAGGCTGTCGCAGGCGTGTTGCCCACGTCGGTCAGATGATGGACGGCGGACTCGCCGGCCTCCTTGATCGCCTTGGAGACATCGGAGTCCTCGTCGTCCAAATCCCCGTAGAAGCGCGCATGCGCAGGGCAGTTGTGCACGCAAGCGGGCTTCTCGCCTTGAGATGTGCGCTGGCCGCACAAGGTGCACTTCTCCACGACCTTCTCGTCCGGGTTGAACGAGCGCACGCCGTAGGGGCAGGCCATCATGCAGTACTTGCATCCGATGCACTTGGATTTATCCACGAGCACGATGTTGGTGTCCGCGTCGCGGTAGGATGCGCCGGTGGGGCACACATGGGTGCAGGGCGCGTCCGCGCATTGCTGGCAGGCGACGGGCAAGAAGTACTGCGAGAGCTTGGGGAACTCGCCAAAGGGCCCGACCGTCATGACCTTGTTGTAGTAGGAGCCCAGCGCGACGCCGTTTTCCATCTTGCATGCGACCTCGCAGCTATAGCAGCCGTGGCAGCGGTCGAGATCTACGACTAAGCAGTTACGCATGTCTGAATCACCTCCGTGGGAGCCCACTCGTCTGTGTACTCGGGCATCCAGGGTTTGAAGTCCTCGGGCTCGGTCCAGATGCCGTCGGGTTTGCTGCCGGGCGCGATGGAGACCTGGTACGCGCGCAGCGTGTACGTGCCGTTGACGTCGCCCAGCGTGCCCGTCTGCTTGGACAGCCTGTTGACGGTGACGGCGCGCCAGGACTGGTCGCGCTTGCCCTCCTGCTCGAGGAACTCGGGCAGCCAGAAGCGCTCCATGTAGACCTCACCGGGGCGCATGCCCTTGGTCACGCGCACGCGGGCGCTGATCGAAGCGCGCAGCGAGGACACGGTGGCCCACTCGCCGTCCTTGACGCCGTATTTATCGGCATCATCGGGATAGACCCAGATCTCTGGGACGGGGTAGATCTCGCGCAGGTAGGGGACGTTGCGCAGGGTGCCGTGGTGGTACATGGGCAGGCGGCCGTTGGACATGACCAGCGGGTAGTTTGCCGCCATCTCCTCGTCAAGAGGAGACTCGTCCGGCTCGTAGTAATAGGGCAGCGGGTCGTATCCCTTCTTGACCAGGGAGTTATCCGCATTGGGGTTCTTGATGGGGTTATCGACGAAAACCTCCGGGTGCATAGCCCAGGGGGAGCCGGACAGGCCCAAGGTGATATAGCCCTCGGAGTACGGCTCGCACTTGCCCGACGCCGTGCCGAAGCCCGTGAGGTAGCCGCACTCGTCCTTTTGCAGATAGTAGTAGTACGTATGCCACTCGTCCCAGCTGCAGAACTCGAAGGGCGCCTTCTCGATGAACTCGTTCCAGGTCATGCCTAGCCCCGATACATGGGCGTTGCGCTCGTCGGCATCGGTCAAGGGCATCGGGATGCCGCCGGCCGCAGCCACCATACCCTTGGTGTCGTAGATGGCCTCGTAGCAATCCTTATCGCCCAGCTCGGCCATCTTCTTGGTGAGGTCGGACCAGATCATGGCCTCGTTGCGCGTCTCAAACAGATGCGTCGCCTCCTGGCGCGCGAAGACCTTGTTGAGGATCTGGATGGGCTGGTTGGACTCGAGCCACTCCAAGATGGGGAGCACGTAATCGGCTGCCTCGATCGTGAAGGAGGTCGGGTACATGTACATGTGGACGATGAGGTCCAGGTTGGGCAGCGCGCTGTACACGCGCTCGGTCTGCGCGAGGTTCTGCAGCTTGTTGCCGGAGCGCTCGAGCCAGATACGGGGCTTGTAGGGCTTGCCCGTCTCGATGGCGTCGAAGACATACGGGATGACCGACATAGCCCATTGGCCGATGCCGCGGTGCTCGGAGAAGCCGAGTCGCTTTGACTCCATGTCCGCAGAGACAAGGCCGTACATGCCGCCCAGCTCGTCGGCCATATTGGGTTTGGGGAACCGCTGCAAAACCGCACCGGGCTTCTCCACATCGCCCTTGAGCAGGGCGAGCAGAGCATAGCCGGCAGAGGACTGGCCGGATTGCGGGTACTGGTCCGTGGCCACGCCGCCCACCATGTTGGCGGTCTCGGCCTCGATGTAGATGTCGATGGCCTTCTCGATGTCCTCGGCGTCGCACCAGGTGACCTCGGCCGTCTTGTCGAAGTCCCACTCGTCTGCGCGCTCCTTGGTCAGCTGGAAGCAGGTCTTGTAGCCCTTCTTGCCCTTAATCGTGTAGCCCTCGTCGTTAAAGAGCTCTGCGTCGACCTTCTTGTCCCAGAACTCGCTGATCTCCTTCTTGGATTTGGGATATGGGACGGCCACAGGGCCGTTGGTCTTCTTGTCCCAGATGACAAAGTACGGGATGCCGCAGTAGCCCATAGCGGGATTGCTATTGTCCTTGGCCGTGGTGTGGCCGGTCAGGGTGTCTTGCGCCGTCGCCGCCATCTGAGCGTCGTTTTCGGCCTTGGAGACCAGCCCTAGGTCAACGGCGCGCACGGGGATGCCCGTATCCGGGTCGACAAGGTAGGGCAAGTTGGTCCACTTCAAGACGAAGTCCTTGTCCCAGCCCTCTTTCTCGATAATGTGCTTGGTCCAGCACAGCATCATGGCGACGTCGGTGCCGCTGCGGATGGGCAGCCAGACGTCGGCGCGTGCCGCATCCGCCGTGAAGCGCGGGTCGACGACGACGGTCTTGGTACCGGCGGCGCGCACGCTCGCCATCGCGTTGCCGCCGCCCGGAGGCGTATCAGCGGCAGGCTGCGCTGCCCAGATCACGACGGCATCGGGGTAATGCTCGGGGTTGTACATCTCGAAGCAGTTGGAGTCTGCCATCGAGCAGTTGCCGGTCATGAAGTCGCCGCCGTACATGAGCTTGTAGGACACCATGCGCGGCAGGTAGCACTGCGCGCAGCCCGGCTCGAACGTGTTGGGGGATTGGATGGCCGCCGCAAAGCGGTTGACGCTCCAGAACTGCGGGTTGCCGCCGCCGCCCGTCGACATGAAGATCGACTCCGGGCCGTACTGCTTCTTGCTCTCCCAGAGCTTCTCGGCGATCTCGCTGATCGCCTCCTCCCAGGTGATGCGCTCCCATTCGTTTCCGCCACGCTCGCCCACGCGGCGCATGGGGTACTTGTTGCGGTTGGGGTTGTACAGTGCTTGAATGCCTGACAAGCCCTTTGCGCACAGGCCGCCGTGGGTGGTCCCGTCCTCCGTGTTGCCCTCGAGCTTCGTGACGCGACCGTTTTCCACAGTCGCTATGACCGCGCAACGTGCAACGCAAGCACGGCACAGGGTTTTGACGCGCTTGGTGCCGCTCGTGCTGTCATCCGCAGCGCCGGCAGTCTCAACCAGGTTGGCAGACCCGAGACTTGCCCCGAGAGCGGCGCCGGCACCTATCAGGGCCGATGCCCCTACAAAGCTACGGCGTGTCATCGTCTTTTCACTCATAGAACCTCCTCCTTTGCTCTCTCTTAACTCTTTCTTTCTCTATTGAAAGACCTTGAGAAGAGCCTTGCCCTCCTCGGTGGTCGTCCAACCGTCTCGCCAGACGAGCGCACCGCTTGCCTGGAGCCTGTCGGTGAAATAACTCGCGTACAGGCCGTAGCCCGTGACGCTTGCGGGATTGGGTTGCGCTGCGCATACCTCGTCGAGCAGCTCGTCGATCTCCATGCGCGTGCGCGCTTTCTCTGCGCAGAAGCTCAAGAGGCTCACGTACGAGTCCTTGAACTCGGGTTCCTTATCAACGAGGGTGCGTGTGCGAGCAGAGGCGCTCAGGCTCTCGAGCGCAGTGCTCCCGGTATCCGTGAGCTCGTAGCTCGCCTTAGCGCGGTCGGTAAAGTACTCCTGCGTGTCCTCGTCGAAGACGGGCTCGGGCAGATGCTCTGCAAGCGCCCCGCACTCGACCAGCGCGTCGACGAGTATGCCCGGTGCCTGGCGCATGCTCGCCATCTCCGGCAGCTCGAGCATGAACTCCTCGAGCTCCATACGCTGGCAGGGAGAGCCGCTTGCTACGACATGCTGCAGGGTTGCGATGTAGATCTCACGCTTGGCGGGCTCCCACAGCACACGGCTCAAGACATCGTCGACAGTCTTTTCTACGCGCTCGGCAACCTGATCGGCTGCATCATGCTCGCTTGCGGCAAACTGGCTCATGCTGCCACCGCCTCGCTTATACGCCTGCGCTGCTCCTCGGCGATCTTCTCCACTTGGGAGGCGACAATAGCGTCAAGATCAAGGCCGCAAGCTTGGCACTCGATGCGCACCCAGGCGTCCACACACTGCAAAAGCCCCTGGTAGAAGGCTGTATGCGCCTTGGGCATCGCCTCATCGGCAAAGCGCGTCACCCAATTGGCGATATGGTCTCGCAAGAACTCACAGCAATGCTCATCGGCTGCCTCGGCCTCTGCAGCCTCATCTGCCTCCATCGCGTCTGCCTCCTTGTCGAGCAGATGCCCCATGAACTGGAAGATGAAGGCGATGTGGTCCTCGGGCATGTTGAACCTATCCTGAATGGCGATGCCCTCCGCCTGGTAGAGCTTGCAGAGTCCGTCGCGTGCGTCTTGCATGAGCAGGCGGTCGGCACTCGTATAGACGCTTTCGAAGGGAGACACCGGCACCTTGCTCACAGAACCCGCGCCAAGGAAGATGCGCGCGTAGTCGCATTTGCTCTCCGTCTTGGTGTCCGCGTTGGCACGCTGCAGGTACTTGACCATCTTGTTGTTGCCGATTGCGAAGTCCCGCTCTTGCTTGGGGGCGTCATCGGCGAGAGGGATTACCGCAAGCGACTCGGCCAGCTGGGTCATGAGCTCGTCGGTCAGCTCCTCGTAAAGTAAGCGCCCCAAGAAACGGTAGTAGTTGGCGCGCTGTCTGCACATGGCAGAATCGACAGCGCATAGTTCATCAAGTTGCATGTCTCCCCTTTCTCGCATCTCTCGATCCAAGCCTTCCTCCAAAGGCGGATCGGCATGAATCCGATGGCGCAGATTTAAGCGAGGTGTGCATGATCTGCCTATTGCCAAGAGTTGACTATTTAGTCACTCTTATAGTCAAAAGATGACTAGCGCTCTTGTTTATGCTGGTAGAACAAGGTATTTTGCAATTGACTAGCCATAATTTTCTTGCAACTCTCTATTGCACAAAGCGAAAGGGACACGTGATGACGAGCACAGACGAGCCCAAGATCACGCACCGCGAGGCCTTCATCCGCAACGTCAACAGCTCCATGCCCGCGATCACGGTCCTGGGTTTCGCCTTCTGGTTCGCCTGGAACCTCATCGCCTTCTCTGGGACTTTATGGACCGATGCAGGGCGCTCCTCCATGTCGATCTCCGTCTTCTTCGTCGCCCATCTGGCCACCTCTGCAGCAGCGCATCTAGCCGTGTCCTTTGGCGGGGAGCGCGCCATCCGCTGCATCATGAGCGACGCCTGGCTCGTGGCTGGGGCTCTCATAGGCTCAGGCGGCACCGTGCTGATGCTCTTCCTCGACATCAACAGCCCCTTCATCTGGCTCAGCGTGCTCTTCGTGGTTGCCTGTACCATGGCGGGGCTCGGGACCTCGTTGCTCTTCATACGCAGCGCGACGATCTTCGGCACCAAAACCCCCCGGCGCTCCTTCACGTCGATATTCCTCAGCGCCCTGTTCGCCATCGCCGTCTACTACGTGATCGACGGCTACAAAGACAGCTTGGGCCCCATCGCCTTCGCGCTTCTCCCGTGGGCGTCGGCCTTCTGCCTCTCACTCAAGCGCTATACCTCGCTCGAGAGAACCGTTATCGACACGGTCTTGCCCATCCCCCGCCAGTTCAAGTTCCTCCTCCTGGCGATCTTCATCTACTCCTTCGCGCAGGACACCACCAAGTCCTTCCTGCTCACGGCGCTGCCAGCTAGCCAGAGCGCTCTCTGCATGCAATATGTGATGCTAGGGCTGCTTGCGCTCTCCATCGCCATGATCGGCATGGAGCTCTCCATACCTCAGGCGGATATACGCTTCGGGCGCATCTACTACCCTCTCGCGCTGCTGTTCATCCTGCCGCAGATAGCGTTGCCTGTGATTTACTCGATGCCGCTCGTGCCTGCGATCGGCCTCGACTTCGCAGGCTACGCATTCGACCTGCTCCTATGGGCGATGGCCTCTTTTCTCGCCTACAGGATGCAGGGGAACTCGATACGCTTCATCTGCCTGAGCACCGCGGCGCTCTCACTTGGGCTTGCTGCAGGATCGGCCACAGGGTCCCTGCTCCTGACCCTGAACATCGACACGCTGTTCTTCCAGGCCATCAACCTCGTTCTGGCGGCGGTCTCCATACTGATGACGATCTTCGTCTTCCCCGAGCGGCGCCTCGACGAGATATTCGTCCCCATCGACGAGGATGAGGCAGACGAGGAGGAGACCACGCGACGCGCTTACTGGCGCGAGGCCTGCGACCGCGTCGCCGCAAAGGGCAATCTCACCAACAGGGAGAGAGAGGTCTTCATCCATATCGCCAAGGGGATGACCGCGCAGCAAGTGGCCGACGAGCTTGTCGTATCCGTCTACACCGTCCGCGCGCACGTGCGAAAGATCCACGCCAAGCTCGAGGTGAGCTCCAAAAAAGAGATCGTCGCGCTCATCGAGGAGCATATGGACAAGCTCGACCTCTAAGCTTGGGAGGCAAAGCGTTTGGGACAAGCGAACAAGCAGCTTAGGGGCGCCAACCCCAATCAGCCCCGGCTAACCCTAGCCAACCCGCTGCGTGCAGAAACCCCGCTAACCCAAAACCCGTGCGTGTGGGAGATCAGCGTCACAAAAGCCCTTTCGTGTGAAAATCAAGGACGATTTAGGGCCCGATTCCCATACGAAACGCAATTTGTAGCAGTAAATCCTCACACGCGGAATTTTAGGGCACCTGAACAACCTAAGGCCCTGCCATACCTTCTTGCCCTCCAATGACCCGAAAACCCAGATTTCCGCTTCAAATGACGTGCAAAATGACACATAATTTTTTTTCGTGTCACTTTATGTGTCAAAATGACACGAAAATCCGTCAAGGAACGAGGAGCGCAGATGCTCAAAGAGACCAATAGGCTAGAGTTCAAAGAAGGCCTCAGCAACACGTTTCTAAAAACCGTCTCTGCCTATTCCAATTACGAAGGCGGGACTGTACTGTTCGGCATCGACGACAACGGCAACTCGATCGGCATAGACAACCCAAAGCAGCTATGTCACGACATCGAGAACAAAATCAACGACTCCATCACTCCGCAACCCGACTACTCGCTTAATGTCCTCCCCGAAGGCCCAGTGGTAGAGCTCCTCGTGAAACCCGGCAAGGCGAAGCCATATCTGTATCGCGGGAAGGCTTACAAGAGAAACGACACCTCGACCATAGAGGCAGACCGCCTCGAACTTGGGCGCTTGGTTCTCGAAGGCAACAACAGCTCCTACGAAGAGCTGCCGAGCAAAAAGCAGGACCTGACATTCGAGACGCTTGGCTCCGCTATGAAAGAGCGCCTCGGGCTCGCGGATTTCTCAACGGACACGCTCAAGACCCTTGGGCTGCTTGACAGCGTCGGCGTATACAACAACGCAGCCGCCGTTCTCGCAGACGTAAACGACTTCCCCGGAATCGACACTGCTGTCTTTGGCGACTCGATCAACGTGATACGCCAAAGGCTGACAAGCGACAAGAAAAGCGTGCTCGCCCAAATCGAGGAGACTATGAGGCTGTTCGATACGGCATATTGCTATGAGGAGATACAAGGGTTCTACCGCGAGCGCAAGGAGATGATTCCCAGGGAATCCTTCAGGGAGGCCCTCACCAACGCCGTCGTCCACAGGGCGCTCGACGTCCCGGCTCACATCAGGGTCGCGATGTTTGCAGATCGCATCGAGATCACCTCGCCCGGAGGGCTTCCCGCGGGTATCTCTGAGGAAGCGTATCTGCATGACATGATCTCTGTCAGGCGCAACCGGCTTCTGGCAGACGTGTTCTTGCGCCTGGGCCTCATCGAGGCGTTTGGAACGGGAATCCTGCGGATCAAGGCGTCATATGAGGAGTCCCTGCTCAAGCCTGACTTCGAAGTAAGGGAGGACTTCATCAAAATCGTGCTTCCGGTACTGGCAAAAAGCAGCGATCTGGACCTGTCGGATGACCAAGTAGCTGTATACAACATGCTCGAAAGCGACCAAGGCAAGTCTATAGGCGACTTGCTCACCGTATGCTCCTTTAGCAGGTCGAAGCTTGGCAGGATCCTTAACAGCCTTGCGGCGATGGATGTCGTTGCAGTCGAAGGGAGCGGACGAGCGACAAAATACCGCAAGAAGTAAGACGATGATCGCCAGCCCGCTTCATCAACCCAAGCCCCAACTCCACCCCACCCCAACCACGATAGGAACACCATGGACGCAAGCTTTTACGACCTCCTCTACAACGGCTACACCGGCGAGTTCCAGCTGATGGGCGCGCTGTACCGCAACGGGCTCGACGCGCTGCGCCCGCCGGCCGACATGGGCGTCGACGTCGTGTCGGTCAACCTCAAAGCCCAGCTCGAAGACCCGTCGACGCGCCCTGAGACCTTCATGTTCCAGGTCAAGACAGCCGTCGTCACCATCCAAGAGCGCATCGAGGGCCAGCGCGGCTACACATCGGTATCTTTCATGCTCAAAGAGGAAGAGCTCGACATGCTGGGCGCCGCGCAGAGCCGCGCGCTGGTGTGCTACGTCTATGACGAGCGTGGCGACATGCTCACCGACGCCTACGAGTCGCCCTTCATCTGCTTTTGGATCGACGGCAAGCAACTGGCCCAGCTCAAGGAGCACGGCGCGTTCACACAGGCGAGCAATGGGAAGCTCAAGCTCACCTGCCAGCTGCGCGAGCCAGCCGATGAGACCGGCCATTGGTACGCGTCGGTCATCGACCAGTTGGGCCGGACGATCGACGGCGGCTATCTGGGCTCGCTCGATACAGACGGCAACATGAAGGACTCCTCCGACGGCGCAGACCACTACAGCATCCGCGGCTATCTGGAGCATGCGCGCAAGACAGCCGATAACGGCGCTCACGGCAGCAGCGAGAACGGCGGCAACCCATCCGCTGCCGCCACCGCCTCCGCCGCCGTCCCCGCCGCCGCAGGTGATAGCAGCAACAGCAGCGACGATGCCGATACCGACGTAGAGCTCCCCTGGTAGACGCCGTCAGCGTCGCAGCTGCCCGCGCGCCATATCACAAAACCCATTGCGTGTGAAAATTCCGCGTCGCAAAAGCCCCTTCGTGTGAAATTCGAGGCTGATTCAAGGCCCGTTTTCCACACGAAACGCGTTTTGTGACAGCAAATCCCCACACGCACGGCAATTTGTGGCAGCGGGGCCCAAAGTCCGCCCGCATGAGCGCCGGGGCGCAGCCTCAAAGCTCCGCAGCCTCGAAGCCCCTACCCCTACGCCGCAGGGCAGGCCCCAAACGGGGCATCCGGCTCGTCGAACTCGAACTCGAAGTCGGCGCACTCCTCGAACTCCCAGCTAGCGGCGCCGCCCAAGGCAGCCAATTGCTGCGCCAGCTGATCTGCGCGCTCTGCCGCGGCGATGAGGTCGCCGTAGCGCGGATGCTCCTCCAACCGATACGCCGGCTCCATGCGCCCGCGCTGGCCGCGCACGAACACCCACCACATCCCCGCCGGTGTCTCGAGCAGCGTGCTTGCCGGCTTGTTGGCGCGCGTGGCAAAGTAACGCGCCGTCTGCTCGTCTTGGAACGCGAGCACGAGCTGCGCATCGCAGTTGCCGATGATGGAGTTCGCGGCGGCCGCACCGTAGCGTGCCTCGAGCTGGCTGACGGTCTGGCAGATGATCGTGCAGCTGATCTCTCGGCTGCGTATCACGGCCAGCATGTCGTCGATGTTGGGAAGGTTGAGGTTGGCGAAGTCGTCGAGCACGAAGCGCACGGGCACGGGTAGGCGATGGTCAGGATAGTCGTTATCGGCCGACTCGCACAGCGCGCAAAACGCCTGCCGCACGAACATGCTCGTGAGCCTGTCGAGGCTGCGGTCCATGTCGTTGATGGTGACGAACAGCGCGCGCTTCTCTCGCCCGAACGTCTTGAAATCGACCTGCCGCTTGCGCTTGTAGGTGCTCATAGCCTCCGGGAACCCGAAGGCCATGAGGTCTGCCGCCAAGATCCCCAGGATGCTCGAGTGCATCTTCTCGGCACCGCACGTGGCCTTGGTGCGCCGGTAGAGCACGGGCGAGAACGCATCGGGATACGCCGCCTCGAGCTGGTAGAAGAGCTCGTCAACGCGCCTGTCGCAAGCTGCCTCGAACACCTCGAGCACCGATCCCATATGCCATCTCTCCCGGGGCATCGCCTCGAACACGTACGTGATGTACGAGCTCAGGTAGTTCGCAGCTGCTAGCGGCCAAAACGGGTCGCTCTCGTGCTCCTTGACGGGGCATATCGCCTGCGCGATGGCGATGACGTCTTGCTGCAACGGCTCCCCGCAGGGGTTGAGGCGCACATGCCGCAGCGGGTTGTAGCCGATAGCCCCGCCTATAGTCGCAAAATCGAGCTGGTCGACGTCGTAGCCAGTTGCCGCGAGATAAGGCCCCACCTCGCGATACAGGCTGCCCTTGCAGTCGAGGACGATGTACGAGCCGTTTGCCTGCAACAGGTTGGGCTTGACATGATGGCGCGTCTTCCCGCCGCCAGAGCAGCCGAGCACCAAGACGTTGTTGTTCAACCCGCTTTGCCAAGTGTCCGTCTCGAGCTGGGTATCAGCAGTGAGCAGGGTCTTGCCACGGTAGGCGCGGCGGTCATCCTGCTTGCCAACGCGAGCATTGGCGCCGGCGCTACCCGATGACCGGGGCGCATCCCTAAGCAGGGATTCGAACTGAGTGAGCTTCATAGGTTCCTCCCGTGATAGAAATCAGACAATAAAGAGCGTCAAGGCGGCAGCAACGCCGCGTGCAGCGCAGGCAAGTGCCGCTGACGGCCAGGCCGAGGCAGCGCTGCCGAACGCTTTGCGCTGCCGGGCGAGCCTCGAGTGACGCCACTCCGCCCGGACTCGCTTCCGCTGCACGGCTTCGCGTCTCCGCATAGGCCCCTTCGGCCGCGCAGGCCTCGAACCGCTGCGGTGCCGCGCTCACAGCTCGCTGATCACGCGGTCGGCCAGATGGGCGGCGACGGCTTGCTCGGCCTCGAAGTAGCTGTCACGGGCCGTGAGCTCGAACACGCGCTCGAGGCTCATGCCCGTGTGCTCGGCGATAACCTGCGCTGTGATGTCGCGGATGCGCATCAGGTCGTCGGCGCGGGCCTTGACCGATAGCGCGCTGCCGCCTACCCCGCCGCCGATCAGCGGGTCGTGGATCATCACGCGACTATGCGGCAGCATGTCGCGCGTTTGACCGGCAATAAAGAGCAGCGCCGCCATGCTCGCCGCAAGGCCCAGGCACACGGTGCGCACGGGGCAGCTGATGGCGCTCATCACGTCGTAGAGCGCAAGCCCAGAGCTCACCTCCCCGCCCGGGCTGTTGATGAAGAGCGTTATGGGGGCGCAAGCATCGGCCCTTTGCAAATGGCGCATGCCGCGGATGATATCGGCGACGGATTCCGCATCGATCGCGCCGCACAGCTCGAGCTCGCGGCAGGCGAGCATCTCGTCGCGGATATCGAAGCGCTCGATCCCCATCGAGGTCTCGCGCATGATCTGAGGCGGGTAGCTGCAGGTGCTCATGTTCTTCCTTCCTGGTTTGGAGCAATGAACCACACAAGGGCAGGGGTGCCGCCTGGACGGCCCTAGGACAGCGCGTAGCTTGCGAAGCGCGCACAGCGCCCCAAACCCCAGCGCCGCAACGCCGGCGGGCCAACAAAAGACGGCCCTGCCCAAATGCGGTTCTTGCTATTCACTTGTGATGGAAAAGAGCTCACATGTAACACGCCGCCGCAGGTGATGCGACTATAAGCAAGGGACGCCGATGCCTCCCCCATGCGAGCTAGAAAATACGGCTGAGCCGTAACGGGTGCGCCAAGACTGTAGCACGCCACCGCATCGCTTGCCTAGCCCCAATATCATCTCGGTCCAAATAATTACTCACGCAGCGCAACAAGCCCCAAAAGCGGCAGCCACCAGCACGTCCACCCGCCAAGGCGCCCTCTCACCCGCCCTCGCCTTGCTAGAATAGCGCGTAGCCAAACAGGCGCTATCCACGCACCTCTCACAGAAAGCGCGATACCATGAACCCTGCCGAGCAGAAGAAGGCCGCAAAGGCCTTTGTCGAGCGATGGAAGTCCCTTCCCTGCGTCGAGGAGGAGCACTCCCGCTCGTTTTGGATCGAGCTTTTGGAGCACGTGCTCGGCATACCCGCAGCAACGCGTGTTTTGGAGTTCGAGCGCAAGGTCAAGGGCCGCAAGATCGACGTGTTCTACGAGGACATGGGCATCCTCATAGAGCAAAAGGGCCGCGGCATATCGCTTGACGAGTCGACGGTGCGCAGCAAGAAAGCCGGCCCGGAGACCCCGTTCCAGCAGGCCAAGTGGTACGCCGACAACCTGCCCTACTCGGTGCGCCCCCGCTGGATAGTCACCTGCAACTTCGACGAGCTGCGCATCTACGACCTCGACAAAGAGGATTACGAGAGCTTCATCTCCCTCTCCCTCGAAGAGCTTCCCAGTCACACCCATCTGCTCGGGTTCGTTGGCCCGGAGACGTTCTGCAGCAACCTCGTCAAGCTGATCCCCGATGCCGGGCTCTACCACTTTGGCGTCCTGCACTCGCAGATGCACAACGCCTGGATGCGCACGGTATGCGGCCGGCTCAAGAGCGACTACCGCTACTCCGGCGGCGTGGTCTACAACAACTTCCCCTGGCCGCAAGCGGCGCCCGATACTCTAGACGTCCCAGTTGAGGAGCTCGTGCCAGCAGAGGCGCGCCAGCGCATCGAGGCATGCGCCCAAGCCGTGCTCGATGCCCGCGAGCAGCATCCCGGCCGCACTATCGCCAGCCTCTACGACCCCAAGAAGATGCCCGCCGATCTGCTGGCCGCCCACAAGGCGCTCAATGCGGCGGTAGAGGCCGCCTATGGCGTCAGCTTCGACGGGGATGAGGAAAGAATCGTCGCTCATCTCTTCAAGCTGTACGCAAAACTAGAAGGAGACAACTAGCCAAGGGCCATACAGCTCCGTCTGGGCCGACGTGCCCAGCGTCGCACGGTATGGCAGACAGCGAACCAGCCGCCGTACAGCTCAGCCTGCAAATGGGAAAGGCGAGGCCCGAACCTCGCCTTTCCTGCCGTCTCACATCCGCCGCCAAGGACCCCTCGCGCCCGGCCGCGCCTTGAGCTGTGCCCTGCCTTAGCGCAGGCCGCCTTGGAACAACTCCCTATGCGTCCCCATGCGCACGAACCTCAAAACAGGATTCGTCTTGTGCGGCATGTATATCACCAAGACATCATATGTGCCCTCGGCCAGATGAAACTCCATGTAGCCGGTATAGTTTGCCTTGGGGTTGTCGAGCAGATGCGGGTTGTACTCAGGCGGGACTTCCCCCGTCTCGATGATAACCCCAAGAAGCGAGTCGAACTCCTTGATCACGGCCGGCCATTTACGCTTGGCCCTCTGATAATCCGCCTTGAAAGCGCTTTCGAACTTGACTTCCATCTAATCGCCGTTCAGGTACGCCAAAGCAGCATTGGCATCGGAGAACGTTGGGGAGTCGTCTTCGATGATTCCCAGCTCTTTTGCCTCGGCAATAGCCAATGCCATACGCGTCTCGCTGTTGGGGACCTCCTTTGGCGCAGCGAGCTCAAACGGCACCTTCCGTTTGTTGATGAGCTGCTTTACTGCCATATTGATATACGAGTTAAGCGTGATGCCCAGGGAATCGAGGATCTCTGTCGCAAGGCGCTTGTCTGTCTCATCTATGCGAATCGTCGTCGGCTTAGTTAGCGTCGCCATGATATACCCCCCTTATTCTGATGACATTAGTATAGCTTATGTATTCGTTTTAGTATACAAATACTACTTCTCAGCTGTCTCGATAAAGCACTCTCAGCCAATTGAGCTACGCGAGCTTTACACGGTCATCGTACGTGCGACGTGCGGGATGCTCTGGGAATCCGTCATCTCGTGACGGATTCCCGTCACGAGATGACGGGAATAAGCCATAAGCCACCCCCATGCACAAGCATCGCCGCTTCCTTTGTCAAATAGGCTCCTGCTACTCCCCGATGTTCACGATACCGCGGCAAGCAGGATACTTGCTGCACCCGTAGAACTGCTTGCCGGCTCGCGCCCCGCGCTTAGCCGTGCGCAAGACCATCGGCGCTCCGCATCGAGGGCATAGGATGCTTTGGTCTGCAGATGCATGCTCAGCAGACATGCTCCCGGCGACATCTGCACTATTACCACCAGCAGCTCTGCCCGAATCCTTGCCGCGCAACGACACTTGAGAGCCTACATCCGTAGAGGATAGCTCACCCGCGCCCGCCTCCTGGGCTATCTCCCGATACCTCGCCGCATAATCAACCGCATTCTCCTTATGCCGCTCCAAGAACCACTCTGCGTTGTCCCGCATGGCAGACTTGAAGCACTTCTCGCGCGCGGGGCCCTTCTCGTCATTGACGGCCTTGATAGTGGCAACAAGCTGATCGACGCGGATCAGCTGCTTTTTGACCTCGCGCTTTGCATAGCGATCATCGAGAACCGTCTTTGGATTGGCCAGCACCACGAGCGGCCGGTATGCATCCACAAAATCGCCTCCCACCAGCAGGTTCATAGCCAACCCGCGCGAATCCCGCTTCATCGCCTCAATAAGGTCGAGATGGCGCTGGTTCTGCGTGATAGGCGAGTACATGCCCTCCTTCCTACCGCGGCTCAAGACACGGACAAAGTCACCCCTGCTGTTCACCTCGATGTTGCCGTAGAGATTCTTGCACTCCAAGACAAACGAGCGCTGCTGCGTGATAACCAAGAAATCGATCTGGGCAGTAAGACCGTTATGTTCGAGAAAGAGATCCTGCAACACGACCATATCCAAATGCGAGTTTTTCAACTCGTACATGATGCGATCCTCGCCCGCGATGCCGGCTTTGACATTGCGGATATCGGTCTCGAGCCGCTGCTCTGCCTTAGGGGGCAACGTCCCGCGAAGCGACTCAAGCGCCTCGAGCTGCTTGCGGGCAGAGCTGCCCTCTTTGAGGACGATACACTCCGGATTAGAGAACAGGCCCATGTGACCCCTTTCTTTTAAACGCGACACAAGGTCGCACACTTCATCAGGCACAGCAAACGCTCGTATGCTTCTTCGAGCACGGCACATACCCGCGCTTGCTTTCGAGCGCAACGCATGGTTTTGTGCTTCGTTCGAGCGCAGCACACGCGGGCTACCCTAACAGACGAAGCTCATGCCCTCTCGCTTCTTTAGACGCATTGCACGGCTGCATACACATCAGCAATTATCTTTCATCGGATTATAAATCTCCCCTCCAGGAACGACCAATCCAAACGACGCTACATCCGGGACTCTAGTCTGATGCCAAAGCTTCTCGCTGCTCATGCCCCTGCAGAACCAGCAACGCACTGCACTTGACCATGCACAACGCCATCATGCCTTGTATGCAGCTCTCGTTCAGAACCCCAAACCTCATCCCATAAAGGGAAACGATGCAACGAAACACATTCCATGAGAGGACTCTATGTCCACGCTGCGAATTGCGATACGTGCAAGGATCAAGCCATAAGCGCGCCCCATTACCCACATACAAGGCGGTTCAAGAGAGCAAATCTCCACACACAGGGAGACTAAAAGCAATGAAATGCATAACGATGACGCGCGGATCCCTCACTATTCACCGGCGCTGTCCCCACCGAAGCAAAATATCGGGTCCTAAAAGCAAAGAAGCTGCCATAAAGGCAGCTTGCGAGTTGTCGGCGAGCAGGGCTCCCCTTTACTCGTCCTTGGGGACGATGCTCCCCACGCCATCGAGGATAAGCCGCGGCCTGTACGGGAAGCTCTCCGCCGTCTGACACGTAGAGACGCCGCTCAACACCAGCGCCGTATCAAGCCCGCTCTCTATGCCTGCGACCATATCCGTATCCATGCGGTCGCCGATCATGACCGTGTCCTGAGAATGGACACCCAAAAGCTGCAAGCCGGTGCGCATCATGAGCGGATTGGGCTTACCGACGTAATAAGCGCTCTTACCGCAGGCAGCCTCGATAGGAGCAACCAAAGCACGACAGGCAGGCTTGATACCGCCCTCCACGGGGCCCGTAATATCCGAGTTCGTCGCGATAAGCCGTGCCCCGGCATTGACCAAGTTCATCGCCTTGGTGATCTGCTCGAAGTTGTAGCTGTTGGTCTCACCCACGACGACATAATCGGGATTAACGTCGTTGATGGCGATGCCCGCGTCATAAAGCGCACAGTACAACCCATGGTCGCCGATCACATAGGCGCTCGAACCAGGAGCCTGGCTCTTGAGAAACGCTGCAGTCGCCAAAGCGCTCGTATAGAAATGCCAAGGATCGACATCGATACCCATGCGCTCGAGCTTGTTGTGAAGCTCCAGCGGAGTCTTATCACTGGCGTTAGTAAGGAAGAGGAACTTCTTGCCCTCCTCATAGAGCCAATGCACGAACTCCTTAACCCCCGGCAGCAGCTGCTCACCGTGATAAAGCACGCCGTCCATATCGCATATGAAACCCTGCTTGCTTCTCAGCTGTTCCATGTTCTCACCTCCCCTCCTGCTTTGCGTTCATCCCCCTCAGTAAAACGCAGCTATGTGAAGGGCTTGTGCATGGAATGTCAAATCTAAGCGCAACGCCAACAAGCTATATCTTTAGCCGATAAAGCTCCAAAAGATATCAGCAAGAAAGCGGTGACAGCGATAACGGCACAAAGAGACGCAACCGTAGCTCGAGCGGTCCCCAAAACATAAAGCACCGCCCATGAGGCGGCAGTAAAACAGAGTGATTTGAAGAACAGGCCAGCTGCGAGCTCCAGCACGGCGAACCGATACGTGGAGCTCATAAACCTATGCGAACAAACAGCGAGCAGCCTCAACAGCCCTCCCGAAAAGCAAAGCGCCGCCCGCAGGCGGCAGCAGCGCGAGAAGGCCCCCAACAGCGCGAGAGCCCCCGGTCGGCCCAGCGGCGCCCTGCCCTCCCGCAGCCTGAC
>CAVCDT010000013.1:0-401 GCA_963600995.1 Akkermansia muciniphila
TCTGCAGCGGTCACGGATTGCCCGTGCAAAACCCAAATACAAAATCGACAGAAAAAAGTGAATATCTAAATTACCATTCGGTAATTCTTTTGACATATCTGTATGTTAATGGTATTTTCCAATTGGCAACACAATTACCAATGATAGAAAGGACGCAATCATGGAGTTGGGAGACAGGATTCAATACCTCCTGGACATCCGCAACATGAGCCGAAAGGAGCTCGCCAAAGCGAGCGGGCTAACAGAAGCGGCAATAAGCAGATATATTACGGGTACGCGCACGCCAAAGTCTATCAGCCTCAGCGCTATCGCCAAGGCGCTCAACGTCTCATCAGATGAGCTCCTCGGCAATGTGAACGACACAAGCGATGAAGTAGATGAAGCTATCAGATTGCTCGCCC
>CAVCDT010000013.1:411-27426 GCA_963600995.1 Akkermansia muciniphila
ATGCCGAAAACATCAGTACAGAGCAAAAAAAACGGCTTATCAACGCTTTGATCGGCGACTAGGAGAGAACCTTGTACCTTGAACCCTCTAGATACGAAGAGCTGAATCAAGAAGTGGCAGATCTCATAGAGACCTATGAGATCCAAGAGTACCCTCTCGACGTGTTTGCGTTGGCAAATCGCATGGGCATAAAGACGAACTCATACTCGTCGACTTTCCCTGCCAAGGCTTTTCCATTTGCAAGCGTATCCAAAGATGCCTTCACCGTCACTCCCAGCGAATATAAAGTAGAGTCTACGTTCATCTATTACAACCAAAACGCCGTCAAAGGCAGGCTAGCTCAAAGCATTGCCCACGAAATCGCCCATATTTGGCTCGAACATCCGAGTGACGAGGAGCCATATGAAACCGAGGCAGAATACTTTGCTGCGTACCTGCTGGCGCCTATACCCGTCATTATCAAACTGGGACTAAGCAGCATCAGCGAGGTACAGGCATGTTTCGGTGTGAGTTACCAAGCAGCAAAAATCGCTCTAAGAAGAGCCGAGAACCGGTGCCGTTGCGGCAAAGCCGGATTCGAATACGAATACCAGATCATCGACATGTGCAAAACGAAAGTAGGTGATGCCCTTGAGATCGCATAAATAGACGACCGTCAGAATTGGCGTTCTGGCGGCCGTCGACGGCATGGCGAACCATACCTAGCGCAACGAGTATTGTGCCATGACGTCCGCAGAAATCCAGTGAATTCTATAAGAAACCAGACAAAAGGACGTGATGTCCCATGGCTCGTTATTCCCAAATAACCAAGCTCTCTGAAGAAAATAGTCGCCATTCCCGTTTAAAGGGAGGCGACACCCATGGCTTTGAAAAATAGCGAACGCAGCGGATGCGTTGATGTATTCAGATCTTATCTTGTCACCGATGCAATATTTGCTGGCGAACTCGAAATCCCGGCATTGCAGCCTGTCAACGAACTGCCTGCGAGCATAAAACCCTTTTCTCAGGCGCTCTCGTCAAACAAGGCGGACACGTGGGTCCACTTCTATGAAGACGATGCCAAATTCGAACGCATCTGGAATAACCCCAAACGGTATCTAAAAGCGCTGTCAAGATTCGAAGGCGTCATATCACCTGACTTCAGTCTCTACAGGGACATGCCACTTGTAATGCAGTATTGGAATATCTACCGCTCAAGGGCGATAGCACACGCACTTCAATCTCTTGGCATGTCCGTCATACCCAACATGCGCTTCGGTGACAGCAGGACCTGGGATGTCTGTTGTCTAGGCATCCCTCACGACTCCGTCATCAGCGTGGGCAGCCACGGCAACTTAAAATGCGTCAACGACCGCCGATGCTTCACGCAGGGTCTTGACTATGTTGTCAGCAAAGTCCACCCCAGAGCTATTGTCGTGTACGGGTCTGCGCCTGAATCTATCTTCGGCAAACACAAAGAAGATGGCATCGAAATAGTAGCCTTTCCAAGCGAATTCGCTCGCACTCATGAGAAGAGCATCTAATGGGAGGCGGCAATCATGGTGGATTCGGGACCACCTACGGATCCTCTCCCCATCCAACTATACCGATGACAGTTGCGCTTGTTGGCAAAGGAGCAGGACGCGAGCTCGGCATCAGAATAAAGAGAGTCACACAGATACCGGGTTTTGAGGATGTTGCGATTCACGGATATCCGGACGGATTCCAACTGGCTCGAATAAGCCCGAATACAGGAAGAGAGGAGCTCATTGCGCTCAATCACAGGCAGCTGGCAACATACCTTAGGAATAATCCAGAATATCACGGGGGTAATATTCGCCTTGTCTCATGCAGAACTGGGGCAAAGCCAGATAGCATTGCCCAACAGCTTGCCAACAAGCTCGGTGTAACCGTCCTAGCGCCTACTGACACAGCCTGGGTATTTCCAAACGGAAGGATAGTGGTAGGACCGAACCAATTCACAAACTCTGGAACATGGACTTACTATTATCCAAGAGGGAAGAAAGGCGGCAAATGATGAACCTCGTACGCACGGGATATTTCAAAGAAATGCCCCACGCCGAAACAACAGACCCCAGTATTCGCAATTTCATCGGAAAATCAATAGTCAACGATACAGAATCCGAACTGGTCTACAACTATCTTCGCCATGCACCAGTTCTCGCAGCCTGCACAGGATTTGCAAGCGATGTCGTGAATCCTGATAAAGGAGTCTCAGGGGTGCCAAGTTGCATGACGGATGGAGTATGGGTTTGGCCTGGAGATTTAGCTTATTATGTCGATAACTACAGCTTGAAAATCAGCGACGAATTCCTCAAGCACATGAAATCGCGTAATTGGGATCCATCTTTCGATGTATCCGCACTTGATTTTGACAACCTTAATATCATCAACGAGCAAGACGGCGCCTCATCTTAAAACACAACAAGAAGAAGCATTCTGCCAAATGCGGGGAGACGGCAATGCGCCTCCCCGCACAAACGCGGTTCTCCCGTTATCAAACAGGTAGCTTACCTGCGGCTGGCAACGTCTGCGATCGGAGGCGCGCTACTAGGCCCTCTTGTCGCCGTGCTCGACGATGCGCTCGATGTCGTGGGTGTCGACGCCTTCTGCCTGCGCGGCGGCGAGCACCTCGGCGGCCTCGGCTTGGGCCTCTGCAGCGGTCTCTGCCGCGAGCGCAGCGATGGCGGCCGCCTCCTCTGCCGCACGCTTGGCCTCGGTCGCGTCCTCGAGGGCCTCGGCGACGGCTTGCTCGATATCGCTCAGCTCCTCCTGGGGCACGTCGTCGTCTGCCTGGCGCTCTTCCTCGTACTCCTCCTCATGGGCGTCCTCCCAGCTCTCCTCCTCGTCTTGCTGCTCGAGGCAGTTGCGCATACTCTCCGCCTCGATGAAGACGCGGGCTGTCTGAGGCCAGCGGTTGACGAGCTTGCGCTCGATATCGTCTACGGCGAGCAGGACGTCATGCGAGCTGATGTCGCCCCTGAAGGTGGCGTCGATAGTGATGAGCAGACTGTCGGGGCCCAGGTACATGGTGAGGATGCGCCCGCATTCGAGCACGCGAGGGTCGTCTTCGACGATATCGCGCACCTCGTCGAGCGATGTGTGCTTCATTCCCTCGCCCACCAGCAGGCCCTTGGTCTCGGACAGCAGCACTACGGCCACGGCGCACAAAAGCAAGCCGATGAACAGCGACGCCACGCCATCGGCGTAGAGATTGCCCGTGAGCTCGTAGACGATGAGGCTCACCAATGCCGCGACCAGGCCGAGCTCTGCCGCGCTGTCCTCGAGCACGACGGTATAGAGGCTCGGGTCCTTGGCATCGCGGATGAAGCGTATGGGGCTCACGTCACCGCGCGCCTTGTTGAACTGCCTCACAGCAACGAGCAACGTGGAGCCCTCGATGACCATGCCGATCAAGATGATGACGAAGTTGAGCGTGACATCGCCCATGACCTTGGTGCCGGCCATGGCCTCTTGGATGCCCTCGATGCCCTTGTAGATGGACAGACCGCCGCCCAAAAGGAAGATGAGGAGCGCCACGACGAGCGTCCAGAAGTAGAGCTCTTTGCCGTAGCCAAAGGGATGGAGGTAATCGGGTTCCTTCTTCGAGCGATGCATCCCGAACAAGACCAGAATGCCGTTGCCGCTGTCTACCACGGAGTGGATGCCCTCGGACAGCATGGCGGAGCTTCCCGATATGAACGCCGCGATGAACTTGACGATACCCACGGCGATGTTTCCGATGATCGCCGCCACGACGGCTATATGGCCGCCGCTTTTTGCGGGCTTGCTGCCGGCCTCAGCCGGCTTGCCTATGTGAGTCTCCTTGCTTTGACTATGACCTTCCGACATCGTCTTCAAGCACTTCCCTTCGATTGATCTCTCTACTTGCCCGCAAAGCCCTCCCCCTACATGTCAGAACAAGGACGCGCGCTGCCTTGAAAAACGCGCGACCTTTTTATTTTGGGCTTGCGGCTAACCTATACAATCCTAGCTTGGAAAACATCGCGTCAAGAAACTGCAAAGTAACGATTCGGGCTATCTCGGCGAAAATCGTCCCCGCTTTAGCGGCCCCGGGCGCTGGGTGCTATAGAATGCTTGCGCGACTTACTGCACACATGCCGCTGGCGGCGGCTTACCACTAGGGATTCATACATGTCTCTCACTCTCACGGCCTTCATGACCCAGGCGGCCGAGCACCCCATCCTGCTCGCCATCCTCGTGCTCGTCTTGGGCGTCACCTGCATCTCGGGTGTCACCGACGCCCCCAACGCCATCGCCACCGCCGTCTCGACGCGCTGCATGCGCCCGGGCGTTGCCATCGGCCTGGCCGCCGTGTTCAACCTGGTGGGCCTTATCGGCATGACCTATATCTCGACCGCTGTTGCACACACCATGTTCAACATGGTCGACTTTGGGACGGACACGCATGCCGCCCTGCTTGCGCTCATGGCCGCGATGACCGCGGCCATCATATGGGGCGTGTTCTGCTGGTACATGGGAATCCCGGCGTCTAAGAGCCACATGCTCATCGCCGGCATCACCGGCGGCGCCATCGCCTGCAGCGGATGGGCGGGCGTCGTCCCTGCAGAATGGGCCAAGGTCATCTACGGCATGGTCTTCTCGCTGGTCGCGGGTTTTGCCTTGGGCTGGCTTGTCGTCAAGATCGTCGAGAAGCTCTTCGCATCGGCCAACCGCTACAAAGCCAACAAGGCCTTCACCGTGCTCCAGGACATCTGCGCCGTCGCCTTGAGCTTTTTGCATGGCGCCCAAGACGGTCAGAAATTCATGTCGATTGCGCTTTTGGGCATCGCCTTGAGCTTTGGAAGCTCCACCCCCAGCGGAGACGGGTTCCCCCTGTGGCTCATGATCATCTGCTCGCTGGCCATCAGCCTGGGCACTGCCGTAGGCGGCAAGCGCATCATCAAAAGCGTCGCCATGGACATGGTTACGCTCGAGAAGTACCAAGGCGTATCGGCGAGCATCTCCACGGTCACCACCCTGCTCGTAAGCTCGCTCACGGGTATGCCCGTGTCGACCAGCCACTGCTCGACCAGCGCCATCATGGGCGTGGGCGCCGCCAAGAACGCCAAGGAGGTCCGCTGGGAGATCGCCAAGAACATGGTGCTCGCCTGGGTTTTGACCTTCCCCTGCTGCGGGCTCATCGGCTTCGTGCTCGCCAAGCTCTTCATCTTCCTGTTCTAGGAAAGCCCCAGGCAACCAGATAATCTGCAACATGTTTGACACTGCATGGCGCCTAGGCCCCAGGGCCCAGGACGGGCCCTCTTGCGCACATAAGCCCCGACGTCTAACGATCGACTAGGATTCCACCCTCGCAGCGCTCACCTTGGCCGTCCAGACGTTGTAGACGGTAGCAGAGCCGATCACCAGAAACGCCCCCAACAGCGAGAGGGGACCTAGGGTCTCGCCCAAGACGACTGCGGCAAGGATGGGATTGATGATGGGCTCGATCGTGCTCGTGAGGCTGGCCGTGACGGGGCTCACGCTGTCAAGGCCGCGGGCCAAGAGAACATAGGCCAAACCCAGCTGCACGACGCCCATGAAGACCACCATCGCCACATTGGACGCGCTCCAATCCTGCTCGGTTATAAGCTCGGGCATGCCGATGACGAGAACGGCGAAGAAGCTCAGGATGCAGGCGCTGCCAAAGCTGCAGCCGGGGACTTTCTTGAAGAGGAAGGTACCCGCGTAGGTGGCACCGCTCAAGATGGCCAAGACGCTGCCCAGCATCCCGCTCGGGGAGAGCTGGTCGGCAAAGAAGCACACGATGCCCGCGAAGATCGCCACGCAGGCGATGGCCGCCTCCTTGCCGGGCTTGTCCTTGAAGAGCATCCAAGCGAACAAGATGACCCAAACGGGCTCCGTGAACTGCAAGACGATGGCGTTGGCGGCCGTCGTGAGCTTGTTGGCCATCAGAAACGAGGTGAGCATCACCACGTTGATGAGCGCGGCGACGAGCGTGGGCTTGTTGATAACGAAGCACTCGCCCTTGTAGCGCATGTACGCGTACATGATGGCCGCGGCAAAGAGGGCACGCCCGCAGTTGATGCTCAAAGGGCCCCAGCTGATGAGCTTGCAGAGCACGCCGGCAGTCGCAAAGCACACGGCGCTCACGATGACGCACACGAGGCCGACGGCATAGTCGCGCTTGATCTCTTTTGATGTGTGCGAGCTTTCTACGCGCTCGCCGTTTGATGTTGTCTGAGCTTTCTTGGTATCCATAGTGTTTGGGATTATATCCACCCTGCCGCGCCGCTTCTAGCGCGCTCGCGCCCGTCGGATGCCTTGCGGCCTTACCCTTGGGCAGACGGTGCGCAGCGACTCCTATAATGGGCGAAGCAAACGCAACAGGAGGTTCATCCATGAACGACAACGACACCGTGCTCATGGCCCACGGCAGCGGCGGCACCATGATGCGCGACATCATCGAGCAGCTCTTCTTCGAGGCTTATGCCGGCGATACGCTCAAGACCGGCGACGATGCTGCAGTGCTCGACATCCCTGCAGACAAGCTGGCGTTCTCGACCGACACCTTCGTCGTGACGCCGCACTTCTTCCCTGGCGGCGACATCGGCCACTTGGCCGTCTGCGGCACCGTCAACGACGTCGCCACAAGCGGCGCCATTCCCCGCTACCTGAGCTGTGCCTTCGTGCTCGAGGAGGGCTACCCCCTCGACAAACTGCGCCGCATCTGCGCGAGCATGGCCGCCTGCGCCAAGGAAGCCGGGGTGGAGATCGTCACCGGTGACACGAAGGTCGTCAACCGCGGCCACGGCGACGGCGTCTACATCAACACGGCGGGCATCGGCGAGATGCGCGAGGGCGTGAGCCTCTCCGGGCGCAACATACGTCCCGGCGACAAGGTGCTCGTCAGCGGGTCTATCGGCGACCACGGCATCGCGATCATCTCGACGCGCGAGGAGCTGAGCTTCGAAACGCAGGTCGAGACCGACGCCGCACCCCTCAACCACCTGATCGGCGCCGTGCTCGACGCCTGCCCCGCTGGCAGCGTGCGCGCCTTCAGGGACCCGACGCGCGGAGGCCTGGCAAGCACCCTCAACGAGTTCGCGGGCATGTCCGGCACGGACATCCGCATCGAGGAGGAGGACGTCCCCGTACACGACCAAGTGCGCGGCGCATGCGAGATGCTGGGTTACGACGTCTTCCAGGTGGCCAACGAGGGCAAGATGGTCTGCGTGGTAGCTCCGGAGACGGCAGATGCCGCGCTCGAGGCCATGCGCGCGAGCAAGTACGGTGCCGAGGCCGCGATCATCGGCGAGGTCCTCGAAGGCGAGGGGCACGTCTACCTGCGCACCGGCTTTGGCAGCCAGCGCATACTCGACATGCTCGTAGGCGAGCAGCTACCGCGCATCTGCTAGCAGTATCGAGCAAGCTGGCTAGCAGGAAAGGATACCGAGCTGCACACGAGCATCGAAGCATCATAAAAGCAAAGCGGGCTGGGAGCATATCCCAACCCGCTTTCTCTATACCCGCTTATAGCCGCGGCTGCTGCAACCGCAGACGCCACGAGCACGTCAGACAGCGCGCTTGGGCAAACCCGGGGCACCGCATCGCCTTAGGGAGGCGCTAGTCCTCGACCCCCAAGACAGCCTCCATGATGCTCGCCACGATACCGATGATGATCGCGGCAACGAGCGCCCACCACCACGAAGCGATGACGAGCCCCGTGCCGAAGAGCGCGATGGACAGCCACGACGCCAGGTAGAGCAGAAGCGCGTTGATCATGATGTAGAAGATGCCCAAGGTGAGGATGCTGATGGGCGCGCCGATGAACTGCAGGATGGGCTTGATCGTGCAGTCAATCAAGGCGAGCACCAACGCGAAGGCGATCACGGGGATGAAGGCAGAGCTGCTGCCCGTCACATAGATGCCCGGCAGGATGAAGACGGCGACGGCAGCCGCGATAGCCGTAGCGACCCAACGTGCGAAGAAGTTCATATCAGCTCCAATCATCCGCGCCGTGCACAAGACGCGGCGCGCATCATATCTCGAACAAGGCAGGTGCCCGCAACGCAGCTAGGCAAGCAAGCTTGTAAGCTCTCCCAAGGCGAGGACCGTCAGGCGCTTGGTTGCGCGGCTCATCGCCGTATAGAGGCGATGGCGGCAGACGTCGCTAGCCTGATAGATGGCAGCGCTTGCATCCGGGACGATGACCTCGTCGAACTCCAAACCCTTGGCCAAGGTCACGTCCAACAGCACCACGCCGCTTTGCGGCAGCGCGCGCTTGCCGTCCATGAGCTCGACGCCCTCGTCTGCCAAGAGCTTGGAGAGCTCCTTGAGGCTGCGCTTGTCTGCCGCAACCACAGCGGCAAGCTCCCCGCGTGATAACGCTTCGCGCACAGCGCGTTTGAGGACGGTCTCCCAGGTCTCCCTATCTTGATAGGCGAGCACCTGCGGCTTGTCGCCATCGCGCTGGACGCTGTTGGTCTTGAGGCGGTCGCTTGCGTCCATGAGGCTCGTGAACAAGCTGGTGATCTGCGGGGTGGAGCGGTAGCTCGTCATGAGCTCGCAATGCGCGACATCCCCGCGCAGAGACCCGAAGACCACAGCGATCTGCTCCCAGCTGGCCGTACCCTCGCGTATCGCTTGGTTGGGGTCTCCCAAAAGCAGGAAATGCGCATTCTTGAAGTAGCGCGCCAGGACCGCGAGCTGCGCCTGCGTGTAGTCTTGTACCTCGTCGATCATGACGTAGCGGGCATCCGCATCCACGACGCCCGTGAGCGCGATCTTGAGGCCCAGGTACTCCGGCGAGCTCAAGCTCTTCTTGCCGAAGGCGCGCATGCCTATGCGCTCGATACGCAGCCAGTCCGCAGATTCGATCCTCTCCTCTATGCCAGCGTAGCGCGCGACGAGGTAGCGGCGCGTGTAATCCTCCATGTCATCGTCGTCGATGACGGCGAGATGCTGGCCAAAGTAGCGCAGCTGCTCGTCCGGGGTGAGCTCGCTTACCAGGATCTGAGTGTCCTCGTCCTTGGTAAGGCGCTTGACACGGCTCTCCAGGCGCTCGAGCAGGTCCTCGATGGCGAGAGCGGCGCGATGCGGCCCGGCGGGGAACTTGCGGTACTTGTTCCAAGCGCTCTTGGCCTGGCCCGCGCTGATGACGACTTCGTCCTCCACGCGAATATCGGCGAAGTCGCCCTCGTTGAGGGCAAGCGACGCCACGACGTCTTCCAAGGAGGACAGAGTCTCGAAGGCCTCGTCGCCGCCCAGGCCGCGCTCTGCCGCACCAAGGCGCTCTGCGAAACCCTGCCAGGTGCAGGTCTGGGGGTTGCCCTCGCCCATATCGGGCAAGACGTTGGCGATGTAGCTCTCGAAGACCTTGTTGGGCGTGATGAGCCAGACGTTGCGCGGGTCAAGGTTGTCGCGGTCCTGGTAGAGCAGGTAGGCGATGCGCTGCAAGAGCACGCTGGTCTTACCCGACCCCGCGATGCCGTTGACGAGCATGACGGGCACGTCCTCGTGGCGCACGACGACGTTTTGCTCCTTTTGGATAGTGGTGGTGATATCCGCCATCTTATCGCTGCGCTGGCGCGCGAGCGACTGCAAGAGCAACGGGTCCTCGATGGCGATGGTGGTGTCGAAGCAGCCGTTGAGCTTATCGCGCTCGATGTCGAACTGGCGGCGCGTAACGAGATCGCACTCGACGGTGCGCCCGTTGGCCACATAGCTGGTGCGGCCGCTTTCCTGGTTGTAGTAGACCTCTGCCACAGGGCTGCGCCAGTCGACGATAAAATGGCGGCCGCGCTCGTCGGTCATGCCCGCCGTGCCGATGTAGACGTCGCGCACCGGGGCGCCCGGCTTGAACTGCAGGGACACCTTGGCAAAATAAGGCTGCTTCTTGAGCAAGTGCACCTTGTCGAGCTTCTCGATGTCCATATCGTTAGCCAGGTTGTAGGCGTCGATGATCTTGTGCAAGGATTCGATCTCGACGTAGGTCTCGACGTTGACCTCACCTGTGAAGTCCCAGGTGAGCTCCTCCATCATGGATTTGCGGTCTCCCGCTGCATCGCCGAGGCGTTCTTTGAGGGCCTTGGCGCTTTGGGTCTCTATATCGACGAGCTTGGCATAGGTCTTGCTCAGATGCTCTTGCTCCTGCTCGAAAATATCGTCCATTGAATAACTCCTATCGAAAAACGTCCCAAGAATCATACCAGCGTGGCATCGGGTCTGAAAGCAACGGCCTGGCAGCGTGGGAGCTCGCCATGCCAGGCCGCATGCCGCACGCCGGCAGTTCTAGTCGAAAAACGCCGCCTGGTAGTTCTTGAAGACGACCTCGCCGCCGTCCTGCGTGGCTACGAGGTCGACATCGCCCGTGATGCGGAAGTCATGGTCGCCCTCGCTGTCGCTGACGATCTGGCGCACATGCCACACGAGGTCTGCTACCTCGTCCGACTCGTCGATGTCGATGAAGGCAAAGCTGCGCGCATCGGCGTCGAGCAGCACCTCCTCATGGGCCTCGTAGTAGCTGGCGAGCACGCTGCGCCACTTGCGCTCGCCAAAGCCCCAATCCGCATCCAGCGCGCCGAGCTCGTCCACGCGATCGTGGGCCATGAGGCGCACGCGGGCGAAGAGCGCGTTGCGCACGAGCACGCGCAGGCCGCGGCGGTCTGCGACGACAGCCTCCTGCGCCGTGGGCGGTGCGGCGTCGAGGTCTTGCTGCCCCATATTGGACCACTCGTCCACCAAGCTGCTGTCGACGCTGCGGACCACCACGCCCAGCCAGCTCACGATGTCGTCGAGCTGCTCGTTGCGCTTGTCGAGCGGTATCGTGCGGTCGAGCACGCGGTAGGCATCGCTCAGGTAGCGCAGGAGCAAACCCTCGCTACGAGCGATCTTGTAAGCGCTCACATAGCTTTTGAAGGTATCGCCTGTCTCGAGCATCTCGCGCAGGATGCTCTTAGGGCTCACCGCGTAGTCGCGGGCCCAGGGGACGCTTTCGCAGTACATGGCGAAGGCCCCGCTCAAAAGATCCTCGAGCGGCTTGGGGTAGGTGACCTCCTGGATCTTGTCCAGGCGCTCGTCGTAATCGACGCCGTCGGCCTTCATCTGGGCCATGGCGCGGTCGCGGGCGCGGCGCTCCTGTGCACGCAGTATCTGGCGCGGGTCTTCGAGCGTGCTCTCCACCATGCTCACCACGTCAAGCGCGTAATCCTCGCTATCGGGGTCCAAGAGCTCGAGCGCAGCGAGCAGGAAGGGCGACAACGGCTGGTCGAGCGCGAAGTCGCGCGGCATATCCACCGTGGTGAAGTAATCCGGGTTGCCGTTATCGTCTTGCCCGACTTGGACCACGCCGGCGTCGATGAGTGTCGTGAAGATCTCCTCCGCGCGCGCATGGAGCTTGAGCTTCTCCTCGTCCGTCTGATGGGAGACGTCGATGAGGCTGTCGACGCGCTGGCGGGCGTCCCCGCCGCGCTCGACCATGGAGAGCACCATCGAGTGTGTGATGCGCATGCGCGGCTTGAGGGGCTCTGGCACGGACTCTATAAGGCGCGTGAAGGCTTGCTCATTCCAGTTGACAAAGTTCTCCGGCGCCTTCTTGAGCTTGATCTTGCGCTGCTTCTTGGGGTCGTTTCCGGCTTTGGCGCGCAGCTTGGCGTTCTCAATCTCATGCTCGGGCGCCAAGGCGATGACGACGCCCTCTGTGTCGAACCCGCTGCGCCCGGCGCGCCCGGCGATTTGATGGAACTCACGCGCGTTGAGCTTGCGCTGCTTGCGGCCGTCGAACTTGGTGAGCGCCGTGAGGAGTACTGTATGGATGGGGACGTTGATGCCCACGCCCAAGGTGTCCGTGCCGCAGATGACGGGCAGCAGCCCCTCTTGGGCGAGCTTCTCCACCAAAAGGCGGTAACGCGGCAGCATGCCCGCATGGTGCACGCCAACGCCGCAGCCCAGCAGGCGTTGCAGGATCTTGCCGAAGGCCGTATTGAAGCCCGTGCCCTTGGAGGCCTCCTTGATAGCCTGGCGCTGCTCTTTGGTGGCGACGCCGTAGCTTGCCAGGGCCTGGGCGCTTGCCAAGGCGGCATCCTGGCTGAAGTGCACGATATAGATGGGAGCCTCGCCCTCGCGCAGGGCTATCTCGACCGTGCCCTCGAGCGCCGTGGTCTCGTACTTGAAGCTCAAGGGGACGGGGCGCTGCGCGTTGTCGATGATATCCACCTCGCGCGAGCTGCGCTCCTTGAGATGGGCGGCGATGGCGGACGTATCGCCCAAAGTGGCGCTCATAAGCAGGAAGCTCGTATCGGTGAACTCCAGCAGGGGGACCTGCCAAGCCCAACCACGATCGACATCCGCATAGAAATGGAACTCGTCCATGGCCGCATAGGAGATATCTGCATCCGGGCCCTCTGCCAGCGCACGGTTAGCCAGGATCTCTGCCGTGCAGCAGATGATGGGGGCAGTGGGGTTGATGGCGCTGTCGCCGGTGATCATGCCCACGAAATCGCGCCCGAAGACCTCTGCCAGATAGAAGAACTTCTCGCTGACCAAGGCCTTGATGGGGGCCGTGTAGAAGGAGACCTGGTCGCGGCAAAGGGCCAGGAAGTGCATCCCCAAGGCGACCATCGACTTGCCCGAGCCCGTAGGCGTGCCCAAGATGACATGGTTGCCGCTCATGAGCGCGAGCAAGGCGTCTTCCTGATGCGGCCAAAGCTCGATGCCGCGCCCGGCCGCCCAGTCGACGAAGGCCTCGAAGATATCCACCGCATCCGCGTCTTCGCCTTGCTCGTTCCAGATGCGATCGGCCAGGGCGCCAAGAGACGCATACGATATCGCGTCTTGGGGCTGGCCATCCTGGTCTTGCCCTGCAGCCGGCACCGGGGAGACCTGCCCTGCCCCTTGCTGCCCTTGTGCGTCCTCGTGCTGCTTGCCCTGCTGCTCTTGCGCGTCTGTCATCAAGCCAACCTCTCCAGATAAGATACCATCGCCGCTATCCTACAGCAGGCATGCGACGCAAAAGAAGCGAAGCGCGCCAGCTGCCCTCCTTGCCCCCCGCAAACCAAAGGCGGCCTGCGCATCAGCACGCAGACCGCCTTGCTCGCAAGCTTTGCCACAGGCTCTTAATCGGCCTGGTCTTGGGTGGCGGCGTTCTTAGTACGGTACTCCTCGAGCTCTGCGTTGAGGATCTCGAAGTGCTCGACGGCTGCCTTGACGCGCGGGCGCAGCGACAGGTAATAAATGAGGCAGAAGGCCACCAAGACCACGCCGACGACGGCAACGACCATGTTGGAGCGCATCAGGCCGAACATGCCCTCCACAATGCCCAATGCCGCAAAGAAGATCGCCATCGTCGAGGTCCGGCGCAGCTGTACGCCGTCGCGAGCTGCGACTTGCGCGCGTCGCAGGAGGCGCTCCTCCTCGGTCAGGTCCTCGTCTGCTGCAGCTGCCTTGGCGGCCCTGCGCTCGCGAGCGGCCTCCTTGGCAGCGGCCTCGTGCATGCGCTTCTCGCGCTCGAGATGGCGAGCCTCGATCTTGGCGCGCTCGACCTTTGCGGCGGCGACCTCCTCGAAGACCTTCTGCTCTTCGAGCTCTGCGGCCCTATCGAGGGCTTCCCACTCCTCATCGACCTGATGGGCCTGGTCCTCGAGCTTCATACGCTCGAGGACCTGGGCCTTCTCGGACTCGATCTTGGGCATCTTGTCCACGCTCAAAACTCCTTGGGTAAAATTCGCGTCCGATAAGGATACCGCAGGAATGCCGCCGTTTAGCGAAAATATTCCCACTCAGCTGATTTTTACTTGAACGCAGATGCCTTTGCGAGTATATGCGACGCCTACGCGCCTACCACTTTGACGGACTTTCCGCTGTTGGCCTTGGCAAAGGCCTTCTTGTATTTGGCAACGTACTTCTTGTTGGTCTTCTTGGAAGAGGAGACCTTGACTTTGACCTTGGCCACGCTGCTGCCCTTGAGGCTGCCCTTGACACTCGCCTTGGTGAGCTTGCTCGTTTTGACGGTGATTGTCTTGAGGTTCTTGAGCGACGAGAGCGCTTTGCTCTCGATCTTCTTGACCTTGGCGCCCAAGGTGAGCGTCGTCACGGACTTCTTGGTGGTGCCGCCCTTCTTCACTGCCTTGGCAACCGTGCTCGACGTGACGGTCTTGGCGTTGACGGTGATGGTGCTTGCCGTAGAGGCTGCATCCGTATCGATGGAAGAGGAGCTGCCGTCCGCGCCGATAGGGGCCGCGCTGTTGGCCGCCCAAGAGGTGCTCGTGCCGTAGAGGGCGTCGAAGCTCGCACGTGCGCTGCTCAAAGTCTCGCTCGCGCCTTGGATGCTGCCGGCACCGCTCGTGTCGACGCTAGTCGAGTAGCTGCCGCTCACGGTGACTTGGATGCTCGAGGAGCCCTGCACCAGCACGTTGCCGCTGCCATCGACGATCGTGACGACGTTGCCGCTTGCATCCACCACGCTGCCGCCGCTGGCCACGTTGAGGTTGCCCACCGTGGTGTCGCCGGTCACGACCCACTTGGAGCTACCATCGATATTGACCGTCGCATTGGCAGGCGCCGCCGTGGTGCCGTCTGCCGTGGCGTTGTCGCTGGCGATGGCGCCCGTCCAGGTGCTGCCCTGCGTGAGGTAGAGCACAGCCTGGGATATCGAGTCGACGTAGACGTTGCCGTAGAGGCTCTGGTTGATGCCCGTGAGCGTGGCGTTGCCGCTGTTGGAGCCGCTCGTGCCCCAGCTGTTGGTGTTGTTGCCCGCAGCATGGAGCAGCTCGACCTTGCTCGAGTCGTAGTTGAGCTGCGAGTTGCTCACGACGATGTTGGCATCCGTGTTGGTGACGTAGAACATCGCCCCGCTCGTGATGCTCGTCGAAAGCGTCGAGTCGCTCACTTCGAAATCCGCCTGCGTCGAGGCAGATGTATCCGCATCGCCGGAGGTCGACTGGTAGATGATGACGCCGTTTTTGATGGGGTCGCTGCCGCTGTTCGCGTCGTTGGTGCTCGAGAGATCGGAGTTGTTGATGCGGATGACGTTCTTGCCCTCCATGCCGGCGATCTGGCTGCCCGTCGCCGTACCCTGCACATGGTCGACCGTGATGTCGCCGGTCGAGTAGAGGACAGGAGAGCCGCTGCCGGCCGTGTCGAGCTGCGAGTTGGTGACGGATATGCTGCCGCCGCCGCGATCGGTCGCCACAGCCGCGCAATGGTCCTTCTCCGTGCTCACCGTCATCTTGTTGGCCACGATGGTGCCGCCGTAGGTAGCATCCAAGCCGCGCGAGTTGCCGCCGGCAGTGGTCTTGATGCTCACGTTGTTGGCGTTGACGGTGGCGTTGTCGGTAGAGAAGATGCCATTGCTGCCGGCGCTTGTCGAGGATATGGAGCTGTCCGCGATATTGAGCGTCGTGCCCTCGCCTACGGCGAGCACGCTCGAGTTGACGCCGTAGAAGTTGCAGTTATCGCCGTTGTCATCATCACCGCTCTTGGTGATGGTCGCCCCCTGCACGGTGAGCGTGGCGCCGTTTTGGGCGATCACGGCGTTCTGGTCGCTTTGGTCAGCCGATATGGTCTCGCCGGTACTCGTCTGAGTGGTGCCGTCTGCGCTCAGAATGCCTGTATAGGTGCCGGAGTAGTCGAAGCTCTGTGTGTTGGCACCGCCTCCCTGACCGCCACCGGGGCCGCCTTGGCCGTCGGGAGCTTGGCCGCTGGGTGCATCCCCGCTGGGAGGGTTGCCGCCGTTGCCGTCGGGCGGGGCGCTGGGGGCGCTGCCGTCGCTTGTGTCGCCATCGGGCTTGGCAGGCGGGGTGCTGTTGTCAGAGCTCGCAGAGCTGTTGGAGCTATCGGCGCTTGCCATGTTGGACAGGCTGCCTCCCGCGCTCTGTGCAGCCCACGCAGCTGCAACTCCCGTGGGGACGAGCGCTCCTGCCAGCGCCAATGCCAAAACGGTCTTGGTGGTTTTATCGAGTGCCTTCTTGCTCATAGCCGCCTCTTTTCTGTCGTTGGGATTGAGAGGTAGTTGCAACCAACGAGGCCATCCTAGAAAGCCCTGCTTAAGGGATCCTGAAACGCTCTATCTTCTTTTAAGGCCCCTTTCAGCTTGCGAACCAACAAGGCAGGCACGCTGCACATACAGCAACCCCCCATGAGAGAGCCTCTCATGGGGGGTTGCAAGTTATTTGGAAGCTCTTGAAAGCACTTTGCCCGATGAAGCCCCCGCCAAAAGAACGCTAAGCCGTGCGGCGGATCTTGGCGACAAAGCGGCCGGCGCATTGCGCACTGGGGCAAGTAAGCAATGCGCCCTCGCAGTCAACGGGCAAAACGGGCAAGTCCTGGCCAAAAGGCAGCTCGATGCCTTCGACCTCGAAGCTTCCCAGAGAGCCGCTGCGCGCCAGGCAAGTGCGAATGACCTCTTCGTTCTCTATGTCCAGCACGGACGTCGTCGTGTAGACGAGCACGCCGCCGGGCTCAAGCATGCTCAAGGCAAGCAGGAACAGCGACTTCTCAAGCGATATGCACTCGGGCACCAAGGCGTCGGGAAAGCTCGAACGCAGGGAGGGATCGTGCGCATAAAGCGTGCCCGTGGGGCTGCATGCCGGGTCGAGCAAGATGACGTCGAAGCGCTGGTTGCTCCTAAAGCGGCGCGAATCGAACCTGCGCGCATCGACGTTGCTTGCCTGCGCCGCCTCCAACGCGGCGTTCAACTGGTCGCACTCCTTAGCAGAGACTTCGCAGGCGAGTATATGCGCCTTGCTTCCCGCCTTGGCGCTCAGCGCAAGCGTCATAGTGCCGGTGCCCGCACAGAGCTCGGCTACGCGAACGGTTCGCTCGTCGAGAGGGGCAGCATCGGCGTCGGCATCGGCGTCGGTTGCCTCGCCGCCGTCATCGCCAGCACACGATTCGGCTTCATCCGCAGCAGGCTCATCGCATTCATCGTCGAACTCGCCGTATCTTGCGGCAGCCTCCTCTGCCTGCGTCAGCACCTCATCGGCAGCGACATCCGCCTCGAAGCTGCCGGGGTCAGCGTCTGCATCCGCCCCGCCCTCAACTTCGAGCGCCTCTGCCTCGGCCGCTTCCTGCATCGCAAGGTCGCGGGCAGCATAGATCTCATCGACAGCCCGAGCGGCGACTTGTGCAGCCATGAGCGCCGTCGGGTCCTTGAGCACGCGCACGCGCCCGTCTTGGGCGAGCTCGCTTTGCATCGCCTGCTGCAGCGCCTCCTTGCCGCAAGCGAGCACGTTGGGGCACCACTCGTGCTCCGCAGCCTCGATGCCGAGCTCGGCCAGAGCATCGCGAGCATCCTCCATGCTGCAAAGCGCGGTGTTGACCCACAGCGCCTCGCCGCGCTCATGCTCGTAGCCGGCGTAAACACGATCCATGTCCTCTTGCTCGTACTTCATGCGCAAGAAGGTCTCCAAGAACTCCGGAACACCCTCTTGCTGCTCTTCTTCCCTCATGCGGTCGATAAGCCATTGCGGCGTTCCATTAATCGGTCGTGCCATGACAGCCTCCCTCGCTTCTAGTTATCCGTTGCGTCGGCGGCTTGAATGTCCGCCGCGCCCTTGCTCTTGCTTGCCACCAGCGGCAGCGATATCGCGTGAGCCGGGCAAGCCTCGACGCACGCGCCGCATTTGATGCACTCGTCCAGGCTGGCGCCCAGCTCCAGATGGCGCGGATCGATGCGCTCGGTGCACACGGCGGCGCACTTGCCGCAGGAGCCGCCGTTGGTCTCCAGGCATTTGGCGTGATCCACCTGCAGCTTGAGCACAGGGTGCTTGACCTTGGCGAGCAAGCTCATCAGAGCGCTCAGCGGGCAGATGTGCGAGCACCACTTGCGAAACACCAAAAGCTCCAGCGCCAGCACAACCACGGCCGCCACAATGCCCCAGGTAACGTCTCCGCCCGCGAACAGGGCGATGACCATGAACACGAGCGCAAAGCAAAGCCCTATGGGGCATACCAGGCAAAACACCGGGAACCCGAAGATCGCGGCGGAAAGCACCGCTCCACCCAAGACGAAGTGCCTGCTGTCGACCTTGGCGCGCACGTCCGCGCAACCGTCGCAGCTGCCGCAGGCCTTGTGCTGTGCCTTGCTGCAGTGATGGGCGCTGCCTATGCGCAGGGCATAGGGGTCTTCCTGCTCCTCCTGCTCGAGGCGCTTCTTGGACTTGAACAGGCGCGGCAAGCGCTTGACCAGCGGCACTGGGCATATCCACCCGCAAAAGAGGCGCCCCGTGAGCACGATGATGATGAGCACCACCACAAGCGCGACAAGCGCCCTCGGGATGAGCATGCGCTGCGCGATCATGGTGGTCAGAGCACCCAGCGGGCACACAAGCGATATATCCGCGAGCCCGAAGGCGCTCAGAGAGCCCGTACCCAGGTTGAGCACGAAACCCACGGCGGCGATGAGCACGACGAGCAAGGGGACGATCACCCTCAGAGTCTTCAGTTTCATAGCTACCCCCTAGGCTTCCTGCGCCTTGACGACGATGGCGCGCGACGTGGCATCGGACGCGGCAGAGCGCGAGCCGTTGGTGAGCGACACGCAGGCCGCCTCGCAGGCGCCGCAGCCGTTGCACTTGGAGTCGACCACGTACGGGCGCCCCTCTTGATCAAGCTCGATGGCGCCGTAGGGGCACACGTCGTAGCACTTATGGCAGCCCATATCCATATAGGCAAGGCACCAATCCTGCGTGATCTGCGCCTTGCCGATGACGGTGCTCTGGGCACTCGCGCCTTCTTCGAGCTTGAGCGCCCCGGTCACGCAGGCTGCCACGCAGCGGGGGCTGCCCCCGTTGAACTGCTGGCAGAAATCGCAGTGGTTGCTGTAGAAGTCCATCTGCGGCGTGCGCATGTTGACCAAGCCGTCTTCGATATGGCACAGCTTGATGGCATCGTTAGGACATGCCTCAACGCATTTCTCGCAGCGTGTGCAACCTGCCAGGAAGGCGTCCTCGTCCTGACCGCCCGGTGGCCTTACCACTGCCTGCGCAGGCAGCAGCTTGGCGCCGCCTAGCCCCAAGCACACCACCAAGCCGCCGGCTCCCAACGCAAACGCGCGCCTTGTCATGCCGCACGTCAGCTTGGCAGGCGCGGCTCCTCCTTGCTCTTGCCTAGCCATGTTCGTCCTCACTCTCTCACTCTTCTACGAAGGCCTTGACCTGCGACCCTCCGCTAAAACACCGTGTAGTTGCCGCCCACATCTGCCGCTGTCTTGCGCCAGATGGAATCCGGACGGTTGGGAATCCACTCCAGCTCATGCATCTCGATGCGCTCGAAGTAGCCGTCGCAGAACTTTGCAGGCGACACCTCGTCCGCAACGCTGATCGCCTGCTTGGGGCATATCGACTCGCACAAGCGGCACTGAACGCACAGCGCGGGCCTATGCTCCACGCCGAGCCTGCCGTCTATGACGCCCACCATCTTGAGCGCGCCCGTAGGGCAGAAGACCGCGCACATGCGGCAGGACTTGCACTGGTCGACGTCGATGCTCACCTCCCCCCAGAGGCGCGTTCTCACGCTGTCCCCAACGGGATCGCCCATCAAGGACATGAGCTTGAAGAGCCGCTTGCGGCGGCTGGGCGCATAATGCGATAGCGTGCCCTGCTCGTTCACATGCTCGAAGCGGGGTGTCTGGTTGGAATCCAGCTCGTCTGCGACACGTATCTTGAGCAGGGAGGATTCGCTGGCGCAATCCGGGTCGAAGCCCTCTTGGGAGGCGAATTCGACGGCAAGCTTCCTACCCCAAGCCTCGAGCAGCCTTTGGGCGCTCTCGGCGATGTCGCGTGCGAGCGCCCCGCCCTTCTTGTGCGGGCACTGCTCGCAGTCGCCTGTCTGCAGCTCGATGCGCTTGCAGCCCCGCAGGAAGAGCTCCACCAGCAGGGACTCGTCGAGACGCCCCATGCACATGACGTCGCAGGCCGGGGTGCTGGCGCTTTGGGCTGGGTCACCCGCAGCACAGGCATCGTGCATGGCCTTGCTCGAGCAACGCAAGGTCAAGGTCTTCCCGTCGCCTTGCTCGAGCTTGCGCGTGCAAAGGGCGGACAGCTCCGCATCACTGGGATTCTGGGCCTCCAACGCGCAGGTGGGGCACGCGCTTGCGCAGGTCCCGCAACCGATGCAGCGCTCCGCATCGAGCACAAGGCGCTCCCCGTCGAACTGGATAGCGCCGCTCGTGCAGACGTCGGCACAGCGCATGCAATGCGCGTTCTTGTTGCGCACGCAGATGCAGCGGTTGGGATGCACGGCCAGAAGGTTGCTGCCCATGAGCTCCCATACGCCGACGATCGCGTCTTTCATCGCAGCTCACCGGCTTGCTGCAGCTCTTCGATGCCCTCGAGCATGACGCTGGGGAGCACGCGGGCGATGCGACGCCCGTGCTCCGCGCGGATGCGGTGCACCTCGAGGCCCAAGCGCTCGGCCTGCTCGAGCCCGATATCCGCGAAGCCCGTCACGTACACGTGCTCCGTGGCACGTGAGAGCGCAAGGTGCAAGGCGGCGTCGTCTTTGCGGCGCATGCGCTCGCGCTTGTCGTCTTCCAGCTGGGCTGCGTCGAAGTAGCTGGCCTTAGGCAGGATGCCGTTGACGGCACCGCAGAAGACCAGGATGCGCGGTTTGAAGCCAGCGAGGCCATGGGGCATGGCGCAGAGCAGCCCGTCTTGGGCAGAAGGCACCGGCTGCCTGAGGGCACGCTCGACCAGGGCAAGGAGCGCCGCAGCGTCTTCGTCACCCGTCAGGCCATCCCTTGCACCGCCGCAGGCGAGCAGGCGCTCCATCTGGGGCGCAGGGTCGCCGCTGTTGACCTGGGAGAGCTTGGCTGCGGTTTCCAGCAGCTCGCGGCCGCGCAAGCCCTCGAGCTTGCCCAAGGCGAACTCGGCCTCTTCAAGCGCCTGCAAGACGTTTTGGGTATCTGCGAGCTTGCTGATCTTGGGATAATCGCCGTTGCGAGCGGCGCGCAGCACCTCGGCGATGCTGAGCCCGTCTTCGAGCGCCGCGTGATGCACGCGCATGAACACGGCGCTGTTGGCGGTATAGGAGCCAAAGCCGCACCAGGTGCGCAGCGCCATGTTGTCGTTGGGGTTGGCAGCCAGGGCCAACATGCTCGCAAGGCGAGCGGCGTCGTTTCGCTTCTCGCTCTTGAAGCTCACGCTCAAAGACGACTCGCCTGGGACGAAGGCGAGCGGAATGCCCGCACGCACCAGGCTGCTCGCGGCATTGGCGAGCCAGACCTCGCTAGCCGAGCTGAGCGCCATATCCCGCCATGACATGCCGTCTTCATGAGCCTTTCTGAAGAGCTGGCAGAGCATGTCGAACTCCGCCGCGGGGCTCGCGCAGTTCAAGCGTCCGGCTTTGCCCTCGCATGAGCCAGGCGCCGGCTCTACGGGGCCGAGCCCCATGCCCTCGTCGGCACGCAGCGCGCTCAGCGTCTTGCAGACAGCCTTGCTCGCATGGCTTTGCCCGAGGCGCAGCACCTCGACATCCCCAAAGCGTGCCGTTAGGTCCTCGACGCCCTTGGCGTAGGGGAATCTGAACTCGCTGGGATGAGCCGGGGCATCGTCCACAGCCACAGCGAGACTCTTCTTGGCGAGCAGGGAGCAGATACCCTGCATGGCGCGCCCCAGAAGCTGGAAGTCGTCGACTACCACGCAGTCGAAGCCGGCCTTGCTTGCAAATACCCCATCGTCCTCGAGCACACGGTAGATTGCGCAGGTCGCGCGCTCCAAGGTGGTCACGCCGTAAGCCTTGAGATAACCCTCTTCGTGCTTGAGCATGCCCGTCTCTTCCCATTCGTAGGGAAAGTCATCCGCTTGCTCACCCAAGTCGCTGTACGTGCGCTCGAAGAAGCTCGTCATCTTGCGCAAGCGCATGGGTTTGATGCCGCTCGTCTTGAGGTCCTCGAAGAAGACCTTGTCCTCCGCCGGGGTCATGAGCCGAGCTTCGTAGCCAAGCCAAGAGGCAAGCTCCTCGCTGGCCAGCAGCTTTGCCGCCAGCGATTTCGCGCTGGTCACCTGTGCGGCATTGCCCAGCAGCTCTTGCAGCCTAAGCGCACCGCCGGCACTCGCCGCAACCGCAAGCACGCTTAGGCCGTCTTTCGCCTGCTCTTGTGCGAACGCGGCCAGCTGTTGCGTCTTGCCGGAGGAAACCATGCCCTCTATGCACAGCACCTTGATGTTGCCGTTGCTCATGGCAGCGCCTCCTTACTGGCCGGCGGCTGCAGAAGCCACGTCGCCCAGGCTGGCGCCCATGTCGAGCACGAGGTCGTCGTCCGCGAAAGCGGCCTCGCCTTGCGCTGTGATGCCCAATAGCTCGCTCAAGGTCTCCTCTGCCAGCTGGAGATAGCCCACGAGCATGAAGCTCAGCCCGCGGTAGAAATCCGTCTTGGCAAAATTGCGCATCTCCGCTGCCATCATGGGCACCCACGCCAGCGGGTGCACCGTGATGAAGTTGCGCAAAGTGGTGCAGAAGATCTCTGCATGCTCGAGGTCGCCTTTTTTGAAGGCGTTGGCTGCACGGATAAAGATGCGCTGGATGAACTCGAACTCGATGGAGATATGATCCTCGCTGTTGCGCCAGGTCTCCTGCTTGTCCAGGCCCTGGCTGCGATAAATCGCGAGCACCTCCGTGCGTGCACCCTGCATGAGCAGGCGCTTGGAGCTGGTGTAGGTGGACTCGAAGGGATAGGCGGCGCTGTGGCCGTCGGAGCCGTGCCCGATGAAGGTCGCCGTGTAATCCGCGGCCAGGTCGTCGATCACGCCCTCCCAGGTCTTGGAGAGGTACCCGGCGATGAGGCGGCTCGAGGTCGTGACGTTCTGGTTGCCGCTCGAAAGCGGGTAAAGGTTGCCCATGAGCGTTTCGAGGAGCTCTTGGTCGACTTCCTTGTTGCAGAGATGCGCCATGAGCCCAAAGACGCCCGCGTACTGACGGCAGAGCGCGGAGAGCTCGGCCATGCTCGCCTTGTCCGTCGTGCCCGCAGTTTCGGGCGTTTCTGTGCCCTCGCAGCCAAAAGCCGCGTTTTCGTTGTGGATAGTCTTGTCGTTAGCCATCGTCGTCCTCCCCTACTCCTCGTCTTGCGCGGCGTTATCGTCGTCGACGTCCTCGAGCTGTTCAAGCGACTCGCGCCCTATCTGCGTGATACACCAGGCGTTGCGCCATTCCACGGCGTCGGCACGCTCCAGGCGCTCGAGGAAATGTCCGGCGTAGAAACGGGGCTTTTGCACCAGCGGGTCGCCGTCTACGGCATCTGCCACCGCGGAAAGCGGCAGGCCGTTCTCGCTTTGATCCAGCAGGGTCAAGACGCGCTTGAAGATGGGCAGCGTCTGCGGGTATTCGCCGTAGATCTCCTGCAGCTTGGCATGCGGGTCGTAGGCCTCAAGGCGCTTGGCGCCCGCTTCCGTGGTCTCCCAATAGCTTTTAGGGGCAGGGCGCGGGCGCAGGAACTCCTGGTCGTCGACAACCACGAGCTCCGGCTCGTTTTCGTACTCGTCGTATGGCGTACCGTCTTCGGTCACATGGGTTATCGCCCCTGCGGCCTCGAGCATCGTGCAGAAGTTGACAGTCGAGTAAACCGAGGTCGAGAACTGCATGATCTCGCTCGCTGCGGCATCGACCTCTTCAAACGACGCACGCTTTTTGCAGGTCTCCAAGATGATGTTGAACACGCGATGCTGCGGGCCCATCTGCCTGTAGAGGTCGTCGATGCGCTGCTCGGCCGTCCTCGTGTCGGCCTTCTTCACGGGACGCGCGGGCCGCGCGCTCTGGCTTGGCGTATCCGGAACCCAAGAGCCGTTTTCCGTATCGACGCCCTTGGTGCTGAAGCGCTCGTCGAGCGCTGTTTCGAAATCGACATCGAGCCCGCTGTCGAACAGCTTGTCGAGCTCGTCTGCATTGCTTGTCTGCGACATTGTCGCCCCCTCTTCTCTCGTCCTGCCTCCGCTGCGGCGCATGACCTGCAACGGCTCTCTTGCGGCAGGTAGGTAGCACGTTCGTGGGTTTGAGCAGCGCTTCCTACAGAAAGGCAAGTATGGGAGGCAAGACAATGCGGTCAATGCGAACATGATTCCATTTGAGAATCTTTGATGCTTTTTGGCATCGAACGAATCGAAAATGTGCACAGCTCGTACGTTGACGTCATAGGCAGGCAGACCGCAGAATCTGGGCAGGGTTTGAGAGCGCATGAGGAAAAGGAGAGGTACCCATGCCTATCAGGCCTTCTGTCATTTTGACGGCGAATATCGACGAGCGCCTAGACGCGGACGGCGCGCTTACCCAGGCGCTCAAGCGCTCGTATCTTTACATTGCACCCACGCGCGTGAGCTTCCATCAAGAAAAGATCGACCAGGCAACGCAAGATGCCATCGACGAGAGCGCCAAGCGCGAAGACGGCAGCATCGATAAGAAAAAGCAGCTCAAGGCTTCGCTTGAGGCCGTGCCCGCGCACAACGTCATGCGCGTCGCCATACGCCTGCACAAACCGTATTGGGAGACGGACAACCCCGCGGCCGTCGAGCTGTGGGACTCCATGATGGACCGTTGGCTCAAGAACATCACGAGCAAGATCTCCAACACCATGGTGGCGTTCAACACCATGCGCAGGCGCAACGGCGGCTTGGAGATAGCGTTCGAGTCGATGCAGTTCGAGTTCGAGAACAAGGCGCTCATAGAGGTACCGCTCGCAAAAGACAGCTCTGCACATGAGGAGACGCCGCAGGTTATCAAGCTTGCGCGTGCGTGGTTCAACTCGGGCATCACGGCACAGAGCGTTTCCCTGCTGCGCATCGATACGCAAAAGGACGGCGATGACGTGCTGGACCTAAGCCGTGCCCATGCGCACTTCACCGACGGAAGCTCCCGCGAGGTGTCGCTCGGTTAGACCGCAAGCGGACATGGCCATGCAGCGCGCCGCAGGTGGGCGGCACGCTGCATGTTGCCGGCGGTACTGCCCCATAAGCGCCGTTACAAAACGAGCAGGTTGGGGCAGGTAGACGCGAAAAGCGGGGTTTCTTTGAGCACGCGCGCCAGCTGCTGAATAAAGCGCGGCGCGTTTTTCGTGCGATACACCAGGTCGAGCGGGGTGAAGGCGCTTTGCTCGGCAATGGGCAGCGGCACGAAATTCGAGATGAACGGGTCCGCCGTGTGGCTGGCGGGAGAGAGCTCGCACTTGGGGATGAGCAAGACCTCGTTGGATGCGAGCGTGATCGAGGGGTAGTCGTACATCGACATGATGGGCACGATGCGCGTGTCGAATTCGATGTGCAGCCCGCCCAGGAACTCCTCCATGCTGCGCCAACCGGATTGCATGCGCGGGCCGATCATATGGATGAAGACCCTGCGCTTGAGGTCTTCCGCCTTGACCTCGCTCAGGCTGGCAAGATCGCTTTCCGGGCTCACAACGGCCATGATCGGCACGTCCTTGAGATGTATCGACTTGAGCCCGTCGCTATCGCCCTTGAGCTGGCCGCGGTCGTAGAAGGCGACGACCAGCGCATCGAGGTTGCCCGCGGTAAGCTCGCTCATGGGCGAGTTGAGGCCAGACGGGATGAACATGGGCCTGAAGGCAGGGTAGGTTTCCTGCATCTTCACCGTAGAGCGGTTGAGCCAGTCCAGCTCGCGGTAGCTCTCAACGAGCCCGCCTATGAGGAAGCGCCCCTTAGCTGCGGTTTCGTTGGCGAACTGCTCCTGAGCAGCCTTGTAGATCTTGGAGATCTGCAGGGCATAGGAGTGAAACTCGCTGCCCTGGGGCGTAATCTCCGTGTAGTACTTGTCGCGGTTGAACAGCGTGACGCCCAAGTCCTCTTCAAGCGCTTTGATGTGCTTGGACAACGTGGACTGGCTGATGAACAGGTTGCGCGCCGCTTCGTTGAAGTTGATGCACTTGTAGAGCTCCAAAAACTCATCGATGATATACGAGATGCGCATAGCGATCCCTTCCCTCTTGCTCTTCCCTCTGGGAACACCGGCAGCATATCGGCCAAGCGCCTATCGGCAAGCGCCCTTCAAAAATATGAAGCAAACGAGAACGATAAGCAGGTGCCGGCTGCAACAGCGAAGCTCCCTCAAGCCCTCTGCGGTTCCTCTCTCTAAGTCAGATATTAAAACTCAATTCCTATCTGGAATCAATCGAACTTAAGAATCCCTTAGCGGCAAACAGCGCATAAAGCAGCGCAGGACCACGGCGTTAGCGTGAATGCAGGGCCTTTGCGTTACCAGGAGGACACGAAGGCCCAAGGCAATTCGAATACGAGAGAGAAAGAAAAGAGGAGGGAAAGATGAACCTTTCGCGCAGAAGCTTTGTGAAGCTGTCGGCAGCGCTGGGCGCCGCGGCGGCGGTGGGCTCGCAAATGAGCCCCGTTGCTTTGGCCGACACGGACACCAGTACCGACACCGCTTCAAGCAAGGAAATCAAGCGCGTCCGCAGCTGCTGCCGCGGCTGCGGCAAGATGGAGTGCGGCGTGTGGGTCACTGTTGAAGACGGTGTGGCGACGCGCGTCGAGGGCGACGAGTCCGCGTTCCAGTCGTTTGGCCATTGCTGCTGCAAGAGCCAGTCGTCGCTGCAGGCCGCCTATCACCCGGACCGCCTGTACCATCCCATGAAGCGCACCAATCCCCGCGGCGAGGACGACCCCACCCGGACCGCCTGTACCACCCCATGAAGCGCACCAATCCCCGCGGCGAGGACGACCCGGGCTGGGAGCGCATCAGCTGGGAAGACGCCATGACGACCATCGCCGACAAGATGAACGAGTGCATGGACAAGTACGGCGTCGAGACCGTCTTCGGCATGTCCGGCACGAGCCGCATCTGGGGCATGTTCGCCTACGGCGCCCTGGCTCAGCTCACCGGCTCGCCCAACATGGCCATTCCCTGGCAGGTTTGCAAGGGCCCGCGCCACTGGTGCGGCGGCATCACGAGCCTGTTCCAGGACTTCTGGACCGAGAACGTCGCGCGTCCGCTGGTCTACACGCAGTGGGCCACCGCCGTCGAGATGTCCAACTACGACGACTCCTGCCGCACGATCGTCGACGTGCATGAGAAGGCCGAGCA
>CAVCDT010000014.1:0-7392 GCA_963600995.1 Akkermansia muciniphila
ACTTGCGCGCCAGGTACGTTTTGCCCACCTGCCTGGCACCGGTGATGAGCAGGGCTTGACTGCCCTTGGTGCGGAACCATTCCTCCAGCTTGTCCATGGCTTTTCTCTTTAGCATTACAACTCCAAGCCCTCTACCTGCGCTATGTCAATTTGCTAAACGTTTTAGACGGCAGCTTTGTCAATTTGCTAATAGATTTTGAGGTCGCTATGTCAATTTGTTGATGATTCGCGTGAGGGCCTTCATCGCCATCTTCGCTTAAGGGCTATAGCAGATCGGAAGTAGTAGACGGGTTTCTAGCCATGACCGATGTTGCTACCCAATCTTCGTTTTGGGCCAAAAGACCAATGATATTGATAATGTTTGCTGGCTAGAAAATGCGCCCCCCTATGCCCCCAGTAATGCGGCGGGAATCACAATCCAGAAAATACGGGAATCTCAATCGAGAAAATGCAGGGATTCAAGGCGGGAGATTGCGGGAATCAAGCCGCGAAATCGCGCTGGCGGCAACCTTCTGCCGGGCGGCGCTGCAACCTAACGGGAGAGCTGCGAACTGCGCTTCGCTTGTTCGCGTCGCTCTCCCCTACGCGTTTGCGCACCGTTCCCTCCCTCGAGACAACACGGTGCCTCGAAGCCGTTGCGGGAAACCTGTACGCCCCCCTGAGCTGCGGGCAGACCCTTCGGCTGCGCTCGCTACGCTCGCTTCTCTCAAGGTGACGGTTGATAAAAGCGCTGCTCTTGTTCGCGTCGCTCAGGGTGACGATTGATGAGAGCGCTACGCTTACCCGCTGCGCCCAGGGAGACGGTTGATGAGCGTCACGCTTGTTCGCGTCGCTCAAGGTGACGGCTGATGGGAGCGCTAAAAGGCACGGAAGCGCTGGTAGCGCTGCTCTTTGAATGCTGCATCGTCCATATCTGCAAAGCGCGACAAGGTGTCGTGCAAGAAGCGTTTGACGTTAGAGGCGGCTTGGTCGGGGTTTTGATGAGCCGGCCCGTCGCCCTCGCTGATGACCTCGTCAACAATGCCCAGCTCAAGCACGTCGGTTGCGCTCATCTTCATGGCAGCCGCAGCCTGCGGCGCAAGCGAGCCGTCCTTGAACAGGATGCTCGCAAAGCCCTCGGGCGACAGCACGCTGTAGACGCTGTGCTCCTGCATCCCCACGACATTGCTCACCGCCAGCGCCAGCGCGCCGCCGCTGCCGGCCTCGCCCAGCACAACGCTCACCACCGGCACGTCAAGCCCGCTCATAAGCTGCATGCTGTTGGCGATGGCGCCGCCCATGCCGCGCTCCTCGGCTTCTTTGCCGCAGTAGGCGCCCTGCGTATCCACTAGGCAGATAATGGGCCGTCTGAACTTCTGGGCCTGGGTCATGAGCCTCATGGCCTTGCGGTAACCCTCCGGGTGCGGGCACCCAAAGTTGCGCGCGACGCGTTGCTGCAGGTCCGCGCCCTTCTCCTGAGCGATCACCGTCACCGGACGTCCCTCGAACCAGGCCACGCCGCCCACGATGGCGCCGTCGTCGCCAAACTCGCGGTCGCCATGAAGCTCTACGAAGCCCTCGAAGAGCCGGTCGATGTAGAAGCACGACGTAGGCCGATGCACGTTGCGCGCGAGCTGCACGTTGGCCCACGCCTCGCCCGCATCCCCATCGCCGGCACTCGCCGTCTTGAGCCCGGGGACATCGGCCACATCGCGTTTGCGCAGGGCGCGCGCCATGAGCTCGTCGCCCAGAAGCCTCCGCCCCGCTGCAGAGCCAAGCAGCCCTTGGCCCCCCATCAGCCTCTGCAGCACGCCGCGCTTCCTGTCGCGCTTGGCAACGTGCTGCGCGTGTTTGCCCGCATATCCGTACCCGCTGCGCAGACCGGCATCGCCCAGCCCCGCAGCGTTGGCGCTTGCCGCATACGCCTCGCCATGGGATGTGCTCGCCATGAAGAGGCGCACGCACTGCGCCAGAAACGCGCGCATATCGGACCGCTCGACCACCGCGTCGATCAAGCCGTGCTCCAGCGCGAACTCCGCCGTCTGGAAATCGTCCGGCAGGGTCTGCTTGATGGTGTCTTGGATCACGCGCCTGCCCGCGAAGCCGATGAGCGCGCCCGGCTCGGCGACGATCACATCGCCCAGCATGGCGAAGCTCGCCGTTACGCCGCCGGTGGTTGGGTCCGTGATCACGCTGAAGTACGGCAACCCCGCCCGCGCATGGGCCTCGAGCGCAGCAGAGGTCTTGGCCATCTGCATGAGGCTCACCAGGCCCTCCTGCATGCGCGCGCCACCGCTTGCCGTGAAGATGACGATGGGCAGCTCAAGCGACGTCGCGCGCTCGATGCAGCGCGTCACGCGCTCGCCGACCACATACCCCATGCTCCCCATCATGAAGCTGCTCTCCATGACGCACGCGGCAACAGGCAGCCCGTACAAGCGCGCCTGACCGCTGCGCACGGCCTCCTGGCGCCCGCTGCGCTTAGCGTTGCGCTCGAGCGTTGCGGCATAGCCGGGAAACCCGAGCGGGTCCGGCTGGGGGATATGCTCATCCCACTCGACCCAGCTACCCGTGTCGAAGGTGGCGTCGATGCGCTCCTGCGAGTCCAGCCGGTACAGCGCCCCGCACTCCGGGCAGCAGCTGCCATCTGCATCGGGGCTTGCGATGTCATGCGTGAGCTTGCACTTGGGGCAGGTGCGCCATCTTGGGTCCCAAGCCTGCACGCTACCCGGCAGCACCGCCGGCACCCAACTCTGGCGCAGCTTGTCGTTGGCAAGCGGCGTGTAGACGCTCCACCCGCTGGCCTGCGCAGACGCAAGAAGCCCCTGCGAGGGTTGCATGCCTCGCGCCGCGAAGAGCACCACTCGCGCACCGCAGGTCTTGACCGCCTGGATGAGCGCATAGTCGTTGCGCCACAGTTGCGGGGACTCCTTGGCCCCGAGCGACACCACAGCCGCGCCGTAAAGACGCTCCTCATCTGGAGCCTTTGCGGTGAATCCCGTGACGAACACCTGCGACACGCCGCTTGCGAGGCAGGCTTTGACGGCTTGCTTCGCCGCCGAGCCGCGGCCCACCACCAAGACCCCGCTGTGCGTGTCCATGCCCTCTATGCCCTGCACGACCACAGCGCTTTGCGTTTTCTGCTGGCCGAGCATTAGCCCTCCTTGGCGAGGATGTACTTCTGCGTCGCTCTGGCGCACACGGCGTCGCCTTTGTACGCGCACACATCCGCTGCGCACATGCGCTTGCCCGCGCGCGTGATAGCGGCCTCGAGGCGCACCGTATCGCCCGGCTGCACCTGCGCGCGGAACTTCGCCTTGTCGATGCCGACCAAGAAGCCGACGCTACCCGCGAGCTCGGGGCTGGCGAGCAGACAGCAGCTCGCAGCTTGGGCGAGGGCCTCCATCAAGATCACGCCCGGCAGCACGGGCTGTCCGGGGAAATGCCCCTTGAAGAGCTCGAGACTTGGATCGACGTCGAGCTCGGCGACGATATGCTCGTTGGGCACGCACTCCAGGATGCGGCTCACCCATACGAAGGGGTCGCGATGCGGCAGCAGGGCTTCGACGCCCTCGCGCCCGCAGGGGAACTGCGGGATACCCGCGGCAGCTGCAGGCGCCGCGCTCATCGCGCTGTCCATGCTCGCCGCAGCGCGCTCGACCAGGCCTGACGCCGCAGCCTGCACGTCCATATCAAGCTCCATCTTCTTCTCCATAGCGCTGCCCTCCCCTAGCCAAAGTACGGGGACAGGGCGATAGAGGCGTTGTGCCCGCCAAAGCCAAACGAATTGGAGAGCGCGACCTTCTGCACCACGCCCTTGCGCAGCTGGCTGGAGACGTTGGCGGGGGCATCCGGGTCGGGCTGCGAGAAGCCCACCACCGGCGGTACCACGCTGTCCGCGACGCTCAGTGCGCAGGCTATCGCCTCTGCCGCGCCGGCGGCGCCGAGCATATGGCCCGTGCAGCCCTTGATGCTCGTGACGGGGATATCCGCCGCGGCGCTACCCGCCAGCGCACAAAGCGCTGCAGACTCCATTGCGTCGTTGGCATGGGTGGAGGTGCCGTGGGCGTTCACGTGACCCAGGTCCTGCGGCGTGAAGCCGGCCTCTGCCAGGGCCTGCGCCATCGCGCGCATCGCTCCCTCGCCGTGGGGCTCCGGCGCCGTCATATGGTAGCCGTCGCCCGTGGAGCCAAAGCCCACAACCTCGGCGATGATATGCGCGCCGCGCGCCTGCGCGTGCTCCAGGCTCTCGAGCACCAGGGCAGCCGCGCCCTCGGCGGCGACGAACCCGCTGCGGTTGGCATCGAAGGGCTTGGAGGCGTTAAGGGGATCCTCCTCGCGGCTCAAGGCGCCCAGATTGCCAAAGCCGGCGATGGCCATGGGGCTGATCGACTCCTCCGTACCGCCGCACAGGGCCATATCGGCCAGCCCGGCCCTGATCAGGCGGTAGGCCTCGCCCACGCAGTGCGTGCCCGTGGCGCAGGCCGTGACCACGTTGGTGCACTCGCCGCGCAAGCCGTAGCGTATGGCCAGGTTGCCCGCCGCCATGTTGCTGATCATAGTGGGGATGAACAGCGGGCTCACCTTGCGCGGGCCGCGTTGCAGGAGATTGGCGACCTCGCGCTCGAAGGCGGACAGGCTGCCGATGCCGCTGCCGAAGACGCAGGCGATGCGCGCGGTATCCTCTGCCGCAAAGTCGACGCCCGCCTGCCTGACGGCCTCGTCACTGGCGATGACGGCCAGCTGCACAAAGCGGCTTAGGCGGCGCGACTCCTTGCGGTCGAAGTAGTCGAGCGCATCGTAGCCGGGGATCTGCCCCGCCACATGCGCATGCTGCTCGGCAAAATCATCCGGCAGCGGCGTGATGCAGCATTTGCCGCCGGTCACAGCCGTCCACAGCGCATCGACTCCCACGCCGGCAGGTGTGATCGCTCCAGTGCCCGTGATGACCACGCGATGCAGCTCTGCCGTCTTCTTGCGCCTCTCCGCGGCCTGGCGCAGGGCCTCCCTGCATTCCTCCTGCGCCCCTGCACTCGTCGTGCCGGGATCGATAACGCCCATGCTCGTATCCTCCATAGTCATATCCCCCTTACAAGGCCATGCCGCCGTCGACGGCGATGACCTGCCCTGTTATGTACGATGCTTGCTCGCTTACCAGAAACGCCACAGCGCAAGCGACGTCTTGCGGCTGCCCCAAGCGCCCCGCAGCGATGCGACCGGTCACCTTGGACCGCTGCTCATCGCTCAGCTTTTGCGTCATGGCCGTCTCGATAAAGCCCGGGGCGACTGCGTTGGCGGTGACGCCCTTGCGTGCGAGCTCCTTGGCTACTGCCTTCGTGAGGCCGATGATGCCCGCTTTGCTTGCCGCATAGTTGGCCTGCCCGGGGTTTCCCGCCAGGCCCACGACACTCGAGATGCTCACGATACGCCCGTAGCGCTGCTTGACCATGCGCGCCGCAGCATGGCGCATGCAGTTGAACGCGCCCTTGAGGTTGGTGTCGACCACCGCGTCCCAGTCCTGCTCGTCCATGCGCATGAGCAGGCCGTCGCGCGTGATGCCAGCGTTATTGACCAGGACGTCGATGCGCCCAAAGCGCTCTGCCACGGCATCGACGAGCATCTTCGCGGCATCGAAGCTGGATACATCGGCGCAGAGCGCGCAATGGCCCGCAGGATATAGTGCCTCGAGCTGCTCTGCGAGCTCGTTTGCCGCAGCCGCGCTATGCGGCCCGGAGTGGTTGATGGCAACCGCGAAGCCTTGGGCGGCCAGCTCGTGCGCGCAGGCTGCGCCTATGCCGCTGCTGCCCCCGGTGACGAGCGCCACGCGCCTGGGCGCGACAGCTTCTTGCGAGCCGCCAGCCGACGCGCCCGTAGCACTGCCCGCGGCGATGTTGTTCCTCGTATCGCTCATAATCAGCAAGCCTCCTTAACGGCTGTGTACGCATCGAACTCCTCAACCGTGCCCGTGCAGGCGCGCGTCACGCCGCGGTCCTGGCGCTTGACCAGGCCGGTGAGCACGTCGCCGAAGCCGACCTCGACGAACTCATCTGCACCTTGTTCGAGCAGGGCGGCGATGCTCTGCTCGAACATGACGGGGCTTTTGACCTGCAGCTCCAAACGCTGTGCAACGCTGGCTGTCGTGAGGGGCTTGGCATCGGTATTGCAGAGCACGGGGATGCGCGGCTCTTTGAACTCGAGCGCCTGCGCCGCCTTGCCTGTACGATCTGCCGCTGCCGCCATGAGGGGGCTGTGGAAGCCGCCTGCCACGTTGAGACGCTTGGCACGCTTGCCAGGCAGAGCGCCCCACGCCTGCTCTGCACGCTCGACGGCCTCGAACTCGCCGCTGACAACCACCTGACCGGGCGCGTTGTAGTTGGCGGGGACCAGGATCTGGACTTGCGACTGCTTCTGGCAAAGCTCGGCGGCCTCCTCGTGGCTTGCCTTGAGTAGCGCGCACATGGCGCCGGGATGTTCCTCGCATGCGCTGGCCATACCGGCAGCACGCTCCTTGAGCAAGGCGAAGGTGTCCTCCACCCCCAGCATACCGCTTAGGGCGAGGGCGCTAATCTGCCCTAGGGAGAAGCCCACCAGCGCCTGCGGCTCGAAGCCGCGCTCCATGAGCTCGAACCCGATGCCAATGCTGAGCGCCGCAGTGAGCACCTGGGCGTTGAAGGGGTCGTTGACCTGCTCATCCGTGCCCTCGCACGCAAGGACTGCTGCATCTACGCCAGTTATGCGACCAGCTGTTGCAAAAACATCAGCAAGTCTTGCAAATCGCGCCGACCCTTGGGCAAAGAAATCCGCGCCCATGCCAGCCTTCTGCGCCCCTTGACCGGGGCAAAGCCACACAGCCATGGCTAGCGCGCCTCCTTCCAAGCACGACGCGCGTTGGCATCTGCCATCGACTGCAAGTCGCAGCCCGCCCACTTGAGCGCCTCGTCCATGAGCGAGCCCACAATCTGCTTGCAGCTTTCCACATCCTGCACCAGGCAGGCGCTCTGCCCTGCCATGAGCGAGCCGTTGACCACGTCGCCCTCGACAGCACGCCGCAAACTGCCTGCTAGGCTCATCTCCGCATCGGCGTCCCCGCTTGCGACCGCGGCCTCGGACGCTTTCGCGGCGCGCGCGAAGGGGTTCTTGAGCCCGCGCACGGGATGTCCGCTAAAGCGCCCGGTGACGATGGTGTCGCTGTCCTTAGCGGCAATGACCTTGCGCTTGTAGTCGTCATGGGCTGTGCACTCCTCGCTCGCCAGGAAGCGCGTGCCCAGCTGCACGCCCTCTGCACCCAGGGCGAACGCCGCCGCAACACCGCGGCCGTCGGCTATGCCACCCGCAGCGATCACGGGGATGCTCACGGCCTCTGCCACCGCCGGCACGAGCACCATGGTCGCAAGCTCGCCGATATGCCCGCCG
>CAVCDT010000014.1:7402-23855 GCA_963600995.1 Akkermansia muciniphila
GCTCCATGCGGCGCGCCAAGGCGGCGCTTGCCACCACCGGGACCACTTTGACGCCGGCTTGCTTCCACATGCCGATGAACTCGCTGGGGCTTCCCGCGCCCGTAGTGACCACCTCGACGCCGAGGTCTGCCACGACCTGCGCGACCTCTGCCGCATGCGGGCTCATGAGCATGATGTTCACGCCGATGGGCTTGCTGGTGAGCGTACGCGCAAGCGCCACCTGCTCCCTAACCCACTCGCCTTTCGCGCTGCCGGCGGCGATGATTCCCAAGCCGCCAGCGGTGCTCACGGCTGCGGCCAGGTAGGCATCTGCCACCCAGGCCATGCCTCCTTGGATGACGGGCTGCTCTATGCCCAAAAGCTCGGTGATTCTCGTTCGCATTGATCCTCCTCGGGTCCTGGCGTCCATGCACATCGGTCCTGCCGCTCTGCTCGCGCGCCGCGGCAAGCGCCTGGCCCGTGCTCGGCACAAGCGCGAAGCGCAGGCACTGGCCGCAGCGCAGCCGTCTTCTCTACAGGCTCTCGACTAGCTCCGCGAGCTCGCCCACGGTCGTGACCTGCTCCAAGCCGGTGAGCTCCTTGCCCGTCTGGTCCTCGAGCTCGCAAGTAAGCTCCGTCATGTCGAGCGAGTCGATGTCGAGGCTCGCAAAGGTGGTGTCCTCGTCAATGGTCTCCGGGTCGATGCCCAGGTTGCTGTTGAGAATCTCTTTGATGGTGTCGATTGCTTCCATGATGGTGTCCTTTCCCAAGACCTGCGGCATCGCGCCCCAGGCTTCATAGCTGTTGTTGATGTTTAGTTGTCGCTTGCCAGCGCTGCGCGTCGCGAACCACACTGCTCAGATGTCGCGAGGAGCCAGCACACCTAACCCATCGCCCCGCCAAGGACCGATCCCCGCCCGTCATTGCGGCTGTACGCTTTGCGGACAACCGCAACAAGGAGGGTCAAGGCCGGCCGCAGGCCGCCGCGAAGCGGCTTGGCCTTGACGCGACTTATTCTGAGCGAAAACCCCGGCAGGGGCCGTCCCCCACCCGTCATTCTGAGCGGAGGCCCCGAAGGGGCCGTAGTCGAAGAATCTAGAAGCGGGCAACTACCGCCCGCAGGTCTAATCGACCTTGGCCTCCTGCGCTTGCACGGCCTCGTACTCCTGGTCGAAGAACTGCTTGATCCCGGCCACCGCCCTGGCGAACGCGCGCGACTCCTCGTGCGTGAGGCCCGATAAAGCGCTGTCGATCATGCGCTTGTGGAACATGTCGTGCACGCGAAGCGCCTTGCGGCCACTGCTCGTAAGGCTCGCGAGCATCTGCCTGCGGTCCTGCTCGCCACGCTTGCGCTCCACATAGCCCTTGCGCTCGAGCTTGTTGACCGCCGCGTTGACGGTCGCCAAAGTCACGCCCAACTGGTTTGCGACGTCCTTCATCGGTTTTTGGTCGTACATACCGATGGCCTCGATGGTGTGGATCTCTGCGATGGAGAGGTCGCGGGTCAGGCGGTTTTTGAGCGAGCGCTCCTCGATGCGCGTGATGGAGTTGAAGGTGCTGGTGAGAAGCTCGTTGACGAGCTCTTTCTCTTCCTTGCTGAACTCCTCGTGCTCCTGCGCATCCGGTTGAGGCGTGCGTGCGTCTTCCATGCTTGTCCCTTCGAGCGATTTGCGGCGCATCGGCTGGCGAAGCACCTGCTTGGGCGTGATATCCAAGCAAGTACTTTACTACGCACTGGCGCAAGCTAAGCCCACAGCTCCCGCCCCGAGATGCGTGCCGATGGTAGCGCCGCATAAGCAGGTGCCGCAGTCGATGAAGTCGATTCCCGCCTCGATGACTGCTTGCTTGAGCTTTTCCACCTCCCTTTTCGCGTTGGCATGGCCAAATCGGATGCGCAACCGGCCCTTCTCGGCCTGTTGCTGCTGCAAGGCGGCCACGATGCTCTTGCGCGCGCCGCTCATGCCGCGCGCCTTATCGAAGGGCTTGATGCGCCCGGACGCATCGAAGGTGAATACGGGCTTGACGTTGAGCTTGGTCGCAGCGAGAGCGTCCTCCTGCGCCAGGCGCCCGCCCTTGAGCAGGTTGTCGAGCGTATCGCAGGCGATGAGGAACATCGTGTCGCCGATAAGGCCCCTGGCCGCATCCGCCGTGGCCTCGAGCCCGAGACCCGCGTCGCGGCATGCAACCGCCTTCTGCACGACCAAGGCGGACTGCATGGTCGCTCCCATCGTATCGACAACCTGCACGGGAACCTCAACGTCCTTGGCAGCCAATCGTGCACTGCCTACGGTGCCGGACAAGGTCTCGGCGATGTCGAGCACGAGAACGCCGTCGTAGCCCTCCGCCTGCTTTGCCTTGAAAAGCTCCATGAAGTCGAAGGGCTTGGGGCAGGCAGTGCGCGGTAGCTCCTGAGAGGTGGCCATGCGCTTGTAGAAATCCGCCGAAGAGATCTCCACTTGGTCCAGATACGATCCCCCGTCGACGTCGATTGTGAGCGGGATCATGGTTACGTCCATCTCCTCGAGCTCTTGCGCGCTCAAATCGCACGTGGAATCTACAACGATCGCAAAACTCATAGGCATCCTTTCTGCGTTCTGGGGTCGATGCGTAACGCAGATAACCTTGATGCCTTCTATTTAGTTTGTCAAACTAAATGAATCGAGAGAGACTGTTTTGCGCATTTTCTGCGCAAAGTTTGATTGGAGCTAAGAGACGGCGACAAGGCAGTCAGGGGATTCGATGACCTCCTTGCCGGGCATGCGGACTCCTCTCCGGACCTGGACGGTCCAACTTTTCGTCCGCACCCCCAAATCATTCATATCCGGCACAACGCCAAGGCAACTCGACAGGAAAAGGGGCTCGACGGTCCCCTGTTGCGAGCTGCCTGCGCCACCGCACACGAGTGCGTATCTACCTGCGGCCCTCATCGCTCATGCCAAAGCACTCCGTGAAGAACACCTGGCAGTCGAGGTCATGTGCGTCGCAGAGGTCGTCGAGCGCATCGTCGGCCAGGCGGCTGAAGGGACGTGCGGGGCAGGTGACGCGGGCGTTGAGGATGACGCGCAGATTCTCGTGCTCGCACTCCAGCTTGCGCTCGTACTCTATGTCATAGTCCACGCCGATAAGCGAGCCTTTGACAAAGTCATCGCCCGCCAAGCCGTAGACCTTGAGATGCGGCGCGTTGGCCTTCTTCTCGATGAGTCCCATGCGGATGTTCTCCACCAGCTCCTCGACTATCTCGTTCATATCGACGGCACTGCCGTCGCGCGTTTTGAGGTACAGGCGACGGTTGTACCAAGTGAGCACGGATTCTGCCTGCAAGTAGTCGGGACCGGCGTAGTCGATCTCGACCTCGCGCAGGGAGCTGCCGTGGCTTATCAGATGCTGGGCGAGCTGCGGGATGCCCGTACCCTCGCGCGCAGATATAGCGAGCACCGGCACCTCGCAAGCCTCCTCCAAAAAGCCCATGTAGCGCGCGAGATCGGCATCGCTCAAGGTGTCGATTTTGTTGAGGACCACGAGGTCCGCCTCTTCGACCTGCGTCTCGAGCAGGTACTTGAGCTCTACGGGGAGGTTGATATCGGCCTTCTCCGGCATGATCATGCGCAGGCGCTCCGGGTCGACGATGACGGTAAGCGGTCCCAGCTCGAACTCGTCGGAGTTGTCGCGCAGAATCTGCTTGTAGACGTGCTCGACCGTCCCCACCCCGCAGCCGGGGATGTCGCTCATCACCAGCTTGCAACCAGCGCTGTCGCGCATACGGCGAATGCGGTCGACGGTGTTGTCCATCTGATAGCAGATGCAGCCGGATGCGATCTCCTCCACAGTGCAGCCGCTCTCGCGCGTGAGGTTGGTGTCGACCAGCTGGGCGCCCAGGTCGTTGGCGATGATGCCCACCTTCTCGACGTTTTTGTCCATGTACTCTGCCAAGGCGATCATCGTAGTGGTCTTGCCGGCGCCTAGAAACCCGCTTACCACCAAGAACTCGATCTTCTCCATCTGTGGCTCCCCTCCTCATGAGGCTATTGGCAATGCGCCAATACTATCATCCTGCGCCTGCTAAAAAGCGCAGAGCACACGTCGCGAGCTTGGCTAGAATGCCGCCATCCGCTCACAGCAAGCAGCATCGCCACCTCCTCGCTCATGACACGCAGCCTCTTGACTGCCGCATAGTCGCACCCGGACGCCTAGCAGTTTGCAGAGCCGCTGCGAGGCGACTATCATTATATTTTTTAAGCAAACCGTCGCCGCCAAACGCGGCATAGGAGCCATAATTTGATTGATCTCAAGGAAGTACTGGTCGCAAACGGCCTGACTATTCTGATGATGTGGTATCTGCTCTACTGCCGCAGGAAGAACCGCGAGAGCACCCATGCGGAGGACAAGGTCTACGATGCGATGTGCGCAGTCAACCTGGTAGGCGCCCTGTTCGAGACGATATCGTTTCTCGTCGACGGCACGAGCGTCTTTGGCGGACGGCAGATCAACTACCTGGCCAACAGCCTCTGCTTCTTGGGGACGGTGAGCATCGGCTTCGCATGGACCCTCTATACAGAGCTGCATATCCACGGCAACTACAAGCGCATGATGCGGCATGCGAGATTCCTGTGCATCCCCTGGGTGATCGAGATCGTCGCCATACTCGTCAACCTCTTTGGGACCGGGCTGCTCTTTGCGATCTCGAGTGACAACGTCTACCAGCGAGGGCCAGTCGCGGCCATCGGCTACCTATCGCTCATGATCTACTTCGCCTACAGCGTAGTCGTGGCGCTGCGCTCCCAAAGAAGCGGCAGCGACTTGAGCTTCTTTCCCATCCAGTACTTCGTGGGACCCTGCCTTGTGGGCGTCCTCGTCCAGTTCTTCTTCTATGGGATAACGACGGCGTGGATATCCGTCTCCGTGGCGCTGATATTCGTGCAGATGCAGACCTACGCAGAGAACCTCTACAAAGACGAGCTCTCCGGGCTCTTCAACCGCAGGTTCCTCGATCGTACGCTCGAGAAGAGCGCCAAGGAGAGCAAGGGTCATCTCTACGGCATCATGCTCGACATAAACGACTTCAAGGCGATCAACGACACCTTTGGGCACAGCGTGGGGGACCGCGCCATCTGCGTCTTGGGCGACGTGCTCTTCAGGTCGATTCCCGATAGCGCGAAGGCGATCCGCTACGCTGGCGACGAGTTCATCATCCTGCTGCCAAACTCCAACAAAGAGCAGGCGGCTGCAACCATGGATGAGATCCGCAGCGCACTGGCAAAGGTCAACAGCTCCAACGAGGAGCCTTTCGACCTCTATGCGGCCATGGGGTACGCGAAGTACGGGCGCGATGACGATGCAGAGACGTTCCTGCGCCGCATGGACGAGAAGATGTACGAGGAAAAGCGCCTCTACCACCAGGCAAAATAAGCGCCAGCCTGCGAGGCACCGCAAATTAGAGCCTCCCTCCACCCGATGCCGGCGGCCTACCCGGCCAGAGAGTTCCAGAGGCAGATGTTGGCGTAGCTGCGCCAAGGGCGCCATTGCTCTGCAAGCGCAAGGCGCTCTTTGGGCGTGTAATCCGGCAGGGCGTGCTTGATGCCCACATCGCTTTCGAGGAAGGCGTCCGCATACGACATGCAGCGCATGGCGATGTAGTTGGCCGACCACGGCCCTATGCCCTTGATGGCGAGCAGGGTCTCGATCTGCTGCGCTGCATCCGCGTCCGGCTCGAAGCTCAGCTCGCCGACGACGAGCAGCTGCGCGATAGAGCGGATGGTCCTCGAACGCGTCTTGATGACGCCCAGCTCGCCCAACGCAGACTCGATGTCCCCAAAGCCCAGCACATCCTCTTTGCTAACGAAGAGGCGCTCGAGACCCTCGATGCCGGTCTCGATGGGCTTGCCGTAGGCTTGGGCGATGCGATAAGCAAGCTTGTTGGCCGCGCTTACCGATATCTGCTGGCCGAGCACGGCGCGCACCGATGTCTCGAACGGGTCAAACGCCCCGGGCAGGCGCGTGCCCATAACCGCCGCACCGCTCACGACGTCGTCCATGTTCTTGATGCCTTGGTAGACAGCCGCCGGGTCGCAGTCGACGTCGAACTGCCTGCGCACGCGTGCGACAACCTGCGGCGACACAGGTTCCAGCGTGCCGCTCATCGTAAGGACAAGGCAGCTGTTGGGCGCGTCGTCTTGCACCTTGATCCAGCCGCAGGCCTCTCCCTCTACAGCAGGGATGCGAACCGTACGCAGGTAGGCGTCACTCGTCACGCTCTCCACGCCCACGATCGCGCGCGACCTAAAGAACGCCAGAAGCTGATCGAAGCAGTACGGCTCTCGATAGCCCAAACGCACGATGCATTGACCCGAACCAGCGCCTGCGTCTACATTTGAATCCACGCCTGCGTCTGCCTCCACAACCGTCTCCTCATCCGCAGCCTTGCCTGCGTCCGCGCCCTCACCTGCGAGGGTTACCGCGTTTGCGCTTGCACTCGCATCCATATCCATGCCCGCACTCTCTCCCATTGCTCGCCCTCCACTCGCAACGTCTGTGTTGCACCTCATTATAGAACAAATGTTCATAATCTGCCAGAGGCTGTTAACGCAAATCAGCAAAGCGGCCCCGTCACAGCAAGCGCCGCGACATCTGCCCCTCCCAGTACGAAAAAGCGCCGTTCATACGTATTCGACATCATCCAATACTAGATTCTGTAAAAAACTTTCGATTTTGACTTGCACAACTAATGGACTGTGTCTTATATTGGTTTCAGCAAGTCAGTCCTCCCTCAAAGCGTTACCAAGCTGGCTTAGCAAGAAGGTAGTTGCAGCTACCTTCGAGCAAACTCCTTTGAGATTGTTTGGCTCGAGCGGGATCAGGCCCCCGCCCGAGCCAAAAATCTTTTTGGGACAAGGTAAACTTCTCTAGAGCCGCTCAAGCGGCGTTTTGTGTATTAGGGTCAAATTCCCACCGCAAGAGTGGGATTAACAAGCGAAAGGAAGCGCTATGGAAACCTATTACAACCCCGCAGACCTCGCCAAGTTCTCGGCCGAAGGCGTCGGAAGCGCCGCACCGGAGCTTTGGGAGAAGTACATGGGCTACTACGGCTCCGTCTTTGCCGACGGCGCTCTCACCGCCCGCGAGAAGGCCCTCATCGCCGTTGCCGTGGCCGCGGCCGTCCAGTGCCCCTACTGCATCGACGCCTACACCAACACCCTGCTACAGGACGGCTGCGATGCGGATGAGATCATGGAGGCCATCCATGTCGCCAACGCCATCCGCGGCGGCGCATCGCTGGTCCATGGCGTCCAGGCCGTCAACATCATCGAGAAAAACGAGCTGTAGGCTCGAGCACATCGCAAACGGGGTGCGCTTGAGCACCTTTAGACGTCATTGCTAGCCTAGGGGGCGCGCTGCCATACTTGAGGCGCGCCCCTCCTTGGCTGATGGAGGGACAATGACCCAGCTGATAGACAAGATCGCAAACGACCCCGCGCTCAAGGAGGCCATGGCGGGCTTCCCGCCGTTTATCGAGCGCGTGCCGCAAGAGTACCGCTACGGCCTCGACACGCTCGACGTGCTGCAGGTCAACATCACCAGGCAGTGCAACATCGTCTGCAAGCACTGTCATCTGGACTGCCGCCCCAACCGCACGGAGCACATGTCGCGCGAGCACCTCGAGCAATGCCTCGACGTCTTTTCCAAGCGCGGCTTCAAGACGCTCGACATCACCGGCGGCGCTCCGGAGATGAACCCGGACTTCGAGTGGTTCATCCGCGAGGCGGGCAAGCGCAACATCCCCATGATCGTGCGCAGCAACCTGGTGATCCACGAGGAACCCGGCTACGAGCACTACCCGGCGCTCTTTGCAGAGCTGGGCATCAACGTCGTGGCGTCGCTTCCCCACTACCGCGAGCGCAACATGGAGAAGCAACGCGGTAGCGGCACCTTCATGCCCGTCATCCGTGGCCTGCAGCGCCTCAACGCACTAGGCTACGGCAAAGGGCAAGACGGCGCCAACGCGGCTGGGCAAAAGCTCCAGCTCGATTTGGTCTTCAACCCGTCAGGCATCAACATGCCGCCTGACCAGGCAACCATGGAGGCCGAGTACAAGCGTCGCCTCAAGGCCGATTTCGACATCGACTTCGACAACCTCTTCGCGTTCACCAACGCACCGGGCGGCCGCTTTGCCATGGCGCTCATGAAGGCCGGCAAGCTCGACCTCTATATGAACAAGCTCATCGACGCGTTCAACCCGGATACCGTCGAGGGGATGATGTGCCGCATGGAGTTCTCCGTCGCGCCCGACGGCCATCTCTACGACTGCGACTTCAATCAAGCCGTGGCCCTGCCCTGCGCAGACGGGCGCATGATCGGCGACTTGCTCGACATGGACCAGCCGCTGCGGCGACGCATCTGCTTTGGCAACCACTGCTACGCGTGCACAGCCGGCGCGGGCAGCAGTTGAGGCGGCTCGACGACATAGGTCTATGTCACGAAACGCACTGCAAGCGCAAAGCGCCGCGAACATGAGCTCGGATGCAAACGTATAGGCGGCAAAGAAGACCCGGTTGGATGCAGATCCCAGCCGGGTTTCTTTTCTTGAGAAGCACAGCCGCAAGGCAATGCCACACGCGCGAGGTTTTGCGGCAACGGCTCTGAGACACCGCACGGTTTCGAGGGCCGCGACGGTGCGGAGCGCAGCTGGCACCGTGCGGCTTCGAGGGTCGCAACGATGCGGAGCCGTGTAGGGGCAAGCGGACGCGAGGCGCGCGCAGCGCGTCTCGCAGCTCGCCCGCTAGGTTGCCATCGCTTGCTGCCAGCCATAACGCAACGGCTGCTGCGGCAAAGCGCGCCGCAGCAGCCGCATCGGGCCTTTATCGGATTGCGGCTTTCTTGCCGCTGTTCTTCTTAGCGAAGAACCTCTTGTACTTGGCCAGGTACTTGGCATTGACCTTCTTGGACTTCGCCACCTTGATCTTGATCGTGCTCACCTTGGAACCCTTGAGGCAATTCTTGACGCCCTTCTTGGTAAGACTCTTGCTCTTGACGATCATCGTCGTGGCCTTGGAACCCTTGAAGGCAGAGGCCTTGATCTTGGTGACCTTGTACCATTTGCCTGCAACCTTAATCTTGGCCGGGATCACGATGACCTTCTTGCCCTTGGCAGCCTTGGTGACGGTAACGGTCTTGCCGTCAAAGCTGCAGGTAACAGAGCCGCTGGTCACCGTCACAGAGCTAAGCTTGGCGATAGAGCGCGTCTGGATGGCACCGCAGCCAGGGCGCGTGCATGTCGAGGTCTCGATGCCTGCAGCAAAGACCGTTGCAGGCGTTGTGACAACCCATTCGCCCCAAGCATGACCCAAGGCGGGGATGCTCTTTTGGGCCTCGATGACCTCGCCGCACTCGGAGCACTTGGAGCCGTCGCTCAAGCCAACTTGAGTACACGTCGCCGCCTTGCCTGCCACCGCGACAGCCGTGTGCTTGTGCTCAGGCTTGGGGGTAGGCGCCGGGGCGGGAGAAGGCGTTGCCGTCACGGCAACGGAGCACTGCGCGCTTGCGGCTTCGTAATTGTCGTCGCCGTCGTAGGCTGCCGTAAACGTGTACGTCTTGGTCGCATCGGGCAGCGTGGCCTCGAACTTGCCGTCATCAACCTTGCTCACGGCCAGGTTCGTGTCATCGCAGCTGACGCCGATCTGTGCTCCCTCGGGCACGTTGCTTGCCGTGACGTCGAAGGTCACCTTACCACCGCCGTCAAGCGCCGTAGCGGAGGGGGTGATATTCAAGCTGGGCTGCGCTTTGCTGATGCTTATCTCGCAGGCAGCGCTCGTCGCGCTGTAGCCCTTATAGGAGACAACCACCGTATAACTGCCGCTATCGGCAGCGTTGGAGAGCTCCAAAGCAAAGCTCGTTGCTCCCTCGACTATTTGCCCATCCGTATACCATTGATAAGTACGGCCTTGGAGAAAAGTGGGGTTATTGCATGTCAGATTAATTTTGCCTGTCCCATATTCAAGGCTCGTATTATCCGCACTGATAACAGACTTCTTGAGCTCCCACTGCGCTTCGAACTCGACACTTTTATTAGGCATGGTGAATTCATCATCAGCTTTATATAGCTTGCCGTCTGTTTCGCCCTTGACCTTCCAACCTGCAAACTCAAAGCCACTAGCAGCAAGATCGGCTCCAAAGACATACTTATCGCCTTCGGACAGTTTCGCGGCAGAAGGCATTACAGTCTTACTGTCTGCAATATCGCTCTCAAAACTGATGTCATACAAAATTTGAGACGGCGTATTCTTCTTAAAGACTGGCGGAGTTTCAGAGTCAACCGATTGAAAGTAATCGGTACCCAGCGCATTCATAACCTCTTCTGAATTCCATTGATCTGTAACACCAGAAATGCAAGTCTTAGTAGTTTCTTCGTCACTAATTAATTTACTTAAATTGGTGCCGAATAGGTCTGATTGGCTCGCGACGCATTTCGAAAACACCGGCTTTATATTGTTGCCCGCTACGCCTGACAAAGCGCCATAAAAGGTAGTGCCAGAAGACGATTTCCCACTTACATTGCCATACTGATAACACGACTCAACTGAAACGCCCGCCTGCGTTGAGTTCGCTATTATCCCTCCACTTGTCTGAGTGTTCGAAACATCGCCTTTATGAAAGCAATGGGAGATTGAAAGAGTAGAAGAAACCGTACCGGGATCATAGCAAGCAACCAATCCCCCTAAACGCCGAAAAGTTATAGTACCTTTAGGCGAACTAGTAAAAGAAATATCACCACTAACAGAGCAGCGCTGAATCACAGTCGCTCCCGGTCCCACCATTGCAACAAGCCCTGCTGAATTTTGGTCGAACTCTGCTTCATCGGCTATTACAACATCAACATTCCTAATAGTGGCACCTTCTACATATCCGAAAAGAGCCGAAAAGCCATTTGCGACATGTTGGGTTTGCATCGAACCTGTTTTATCCGCAGGATATGCAGGATTTGATTCAACCGTATAATAAAGCCTGCTAATACTGTGCTCTGCTCCGTCGAATGTTCCCTTAAAAGCTGCTAGGGCACCCTTAGAGCTATTGGCTGACCCTAGGCCAATCGGCGTTGCCGCCGCGGTCATTTCTATATCGTTGGCCAACTTAACATACTTGCCCTCATAGGCATTCGCAGCACTGTCAGTATCAACCCAGGCACCGTTATCAACCTTTTTCCCGTTAACTGACTCGGCAAAAGCCTTGAGATCAGCTTCGGTTGAGATCAGATAAGGATCCTCTTCCGTGCCTGCGACGGCGGTGCCGTCGGCAAACGTGTTCTGCGGGGTGTCACTAGCACTGCCTGCCCAAGCGATCTGGGCACCGGCGGGCCAGCAGAAGACCGAGGCCAACATGCCAGCCAACAGCACGCGCCCGAGCTTCCCCCTCCCGCTTATCGGCTTGGCCTTGAATCTGGTTCTCATAGATTCTCCCGTCCTTTCCCTTGAGCAGCCGCTGGCTCATGCCCGGCTGCATCCATCCCTTGCGCAGCTGCGCCACCCGCGCATCGCAGCAAACGACACGCAGGCAGCGCAGCGATTTGCCTATCTCTTCTTGGCTTTGCAGCTCTTCTTGGCACTCCAAGCCGAGCAATAGCGCACGCCGTCGACCTTCTTGCAGGCCCTTACCTGCACGTAGTAGCGTTTGCCGGCTTTAAGCTTCTTGATGGTCTTGCCATGCGCCTTGATGCCCTTGACCGTGACGGCCTTGGCGCCCTTCATGTTCTTCTTAACGCTGTAGCGCAGCTGATAGCTATCGGCTTGGCTTGCAGCCTTACGCCACATGACAACGATCTGTCGTTTGCCGGCTTTGAGCTTCTTGAGCTTGACGGCCTTGGGCACGATCTTGAAGGAAGCCTGCACCGCACCGGTGTACTTGCCCATGCCGCTCACCGTGACCTGAGCCTTGCCAACGCTCTTATTACCGCTGTAGCTCACGGTGTAATCCGTACCCTGCGCGAGCACAACGCCATCCAAGGTCACCGTGACAGCAGGGGTAAACCTCTTGCCGTTGTAGGCATAGCTTGCCTTAGCAAACGTGACCTTGGCTGCCTCTATCGAGACGAGCTCGCCGTCATCGCCACCGCCGTCGCCGCTATCGTCCTTCTTGCTGGACTCCCACTTGGCATAGAGCATGATGTCGCCCGTAGAATCCTCGCCGATCTGCGCGACAGCTTGCGACATCGCGGCATCCGCAAACCAGCCCTTGAAGTCGAAGCCCTCCTTGGCCGGCACCGCGAGCACGACCGCCGTACCGCTCACATAGCTTGCGGGGTTGCCGGCCGCGTTCACACCGCCGTCGAGCTGGTAGACGATCTGGTACGTCTTGCCGTCGCCCTTCTTGGCCGGCGCGGGCGCAGCGCCCGTCTGCCAGGCGAGCACTGGGTAGCCGCCGTTGATGCCGCTTGCGTCGTCGGCAAAAGCCGCGCCCGTGGCGTTGAGCTTCGACGCCGCGGCTTTGAGGCTAGTCGCATCCAAGACCGTGCCCACCGTCGCAGACATGTAGGTGGCCTCGCTCGTGCTCCCCGCCACGAGGCCCGCGAGCGAGTAGTTGTTGGATGCACCGTTAAAGCCCGCGTCGACCTTGCCGATGACGGGGTTGAACTCCCAGCTTGTGGCATAGCCCTGGCCGATGCTTCCCGTGTTGTAGCAGCCCTTGACGGCAGACGCGTTGTCCGCGCTGCCGCAGATGCCGCCGAACCACTGCCCGTCCGGGTTGCTCACCGCACCCGTGTTGTAGCAGGAGACGACGCTTGCGGCATACGTGGAGTTCTTGTCCCCAAGCTGGCCGCATATGCCGCCGATGGAATCCTTGTGCTTGCTCGCGCCGATGGCGACGCTGTTGCCCGTCACCGCAGCCGTGTTGTAGCACTGCGAGATGCTGCCGTAGCTGCGCCCGCAGATGCCGCCTACACATTTGGTGCCCGTCACGGCTCCCTTGTTGGCACAGCGGGCGATAGTCGCGCCCGGGGCGTTCTGGCCCACGATGCCGCCCACGGCGTAGATGCTCTCGCTTTGCACCGTGATACCCACAAAGCTCGTGCAATCGCTCACCGTGCCCTTGTTGCGCGCGCACACGCCGCCGATGTTGTCGAGCGACGTATCCGATGCGCTACCTGTGACAGGCCCGATCGTCCCGCGCACCTCGAGGTTGGCAATAGAGCCCGTACTGCAACCGAAGAGGCCTACGTCACCGCTGGTATCCGCTTTGATCGACAGCCCGCTGACTGCAAAGCCCGCACCGTCAAAGCTTCCCGCAAAGGGATTGACCTCGTTGCCGATGGCAGTCCAGTTGGCGATGCCGGAGATATCGATGTTGCCCGTTAGCTTGACCGTCTTGCCGGCGTAACTGTCGCCGCTGTTGACGGCTGCGGCAAAGGCCGCAAGCTCGTCTGCCGTGCCGATCGAGACCTCCTGCCCCGTAGGCGCAGGGGCAGGGCCTCCCCCGCCGGAGCCTCCGCCGCTACCACCACCGCTGCCACCACCAGAGCCGCCCCCGGAACCGCCGTCCTTCTTGGTTCCAGGCTTCTGCGCTGCGGTGAAGCTCTCGAGCGCTTGCTCAAGAACCGCACGCGCGTCGTCATAGGCTGCAGCGCTTTGGGTATCATCGGCTGCCATGTTCTGCGCACTCGCGATCGCCTGCGCCAAAGCCTGCTTCTGCGCCGCCGTCACCCACTTGGAGCTCTGCGGCACATCGCTGCCGTCTGCAGAAGTCACGCAGGAGTCGAGGGCGCTCTGAGCGCTGCTTATCGTCTGCTCGAGCTGGGCTTTAGCTGCCGACGCGGGCTTAACGTACTTGCTGTCGTCGGTGAGATAGACGTCGATTTGACCCAGGAAGCAGGTAGTCGCCGTCGAGTCTTTGACGAAGCCGCCCTCGTCCGCGTTCTGAGGAAGCATCGCCATAAGGGGCCCGCGGTAGTTGTAGGCCAGGCTCACAACACCCGTCGAGCCGCTCGACCACACGAGCGGGTAATGGTTCTTGCCGTAGACGATCATGGGATGCAGGCCCGTGATCTCGAACCCGTCACTCACGACGTTCTTGTTGGAGCTGTAGTCGCCCTCGCCAGCCGCGCCGTTGCCCGCCAGATACCCCAGGCTCACGTCGACCGTCTTCCAAGCGTTGTCGATCGTGCCCTGGCCGGACTGGTAGAACTTCACCTTGGCGCCCTTGTCGTAGCCTATGCCCGCGGCTTTGAGGACCTTATAGAGGTCGTAGCCCTCGTAGAAGTCGCTAAAGAGCGTCTGACCCTCGCTATCCGCATACGGGTTGGCGTCGTCCGTGTACATCTTGGTCGCGTACGTGCCGCGCTGGATGCCGCCGCGGTCTGCATTGGCCATGGCCTCGATCTGCGCGAGCGTGAAGCTGCTCACGCCCGCCAGGCTGCCGTCGCTTGCATAGACGCGGATGCGGAACTCGCTCTTGCCTGCGCTAGCGTTGGCCTTGCCACCGCAGATCTTATCCATGTCGTTGTAGGGCGCGTACACATGCTGGCTGTAATTGATGTCGTCACCCACGCACACGCGCGTGACATCGACCGCCTCACGCGACACATTGTCGTCCGATTTACTCGTCTGCCCAAAGATTGCATGGGCCATGCCGTCGGTGAAGGGCGTGCCATCCGCGCCAAAGGCCAAAAGCACAGGCAGGCCCCGCGTCACCGGCTGCCCAACGACGTTGTAAGAGCTGTACTTGGTGGCATCGAGGTCGGCAAAGGTGTAGCTGTAGATGCTGCCGCTTGAGGTCTCGATGCTCACGGGGGTATCCGCTGCGATCTGCTTGCCGCCCAAGCGCTTGATGAGCTTGGCGAGGTCGACGCCCGTGTAGCGCACCATCTGACTGTTGCCCTTGACGGAGTAGTCCTGCTCGTAGAGGTCGACCGTCAGGCCGCCCGTACCCTGCAACAATGCACAGGAGACGGGCTTTTCCTGCCCAAAGTAGCTGCCAGAGAACGCGATCGTGCGGCAGAGCAGGTTGCCCGTGCGGCAGGCCGCATCATCGCTATAGGAGTGCATCGCCGTCTTGGTGACAGGCAGGCTCGCAGCCTGTGCATCCGCACTCGAACCCTCGTCCTCGAGCACGACCTCGAAGCTCACATCCTCGGCAGGCATGGTGAAGCTGTAAGACAAAGCACCTGCATCGGCAAGCTCGACGGCAGTGCCGTAGGCTCCCACGGCTGTGACGGATTTGAGCTGGTAGCCGCTTGCGATGGCAATCGTCGCCGTGACGGCGCTGCCGCTTGCAAGGGGGCCTTGGGGCGTAAAGCTCACCTGGGCAGTCCCGCTGGGAGCCGCCACGCCCTTGTAGACGATGCTCGAGGAGAAAACGTACCTATGGGATGTGTCCTGCGTGTACTCGCTGGTAAAGGAGATATCGGCTGCCGGCATGACAATCTGCGTGCTCGCACCGTCAAGCCATACCGTATCCCCGCCCGTCACAGGCTTGTAGCCCAGCTTGCTCACCGTGAAGCCCGCCTTGGGCTCCCAGCTCACGTCGATTGGTTGGCCAGCGCAAGCGTACTCGCTGCTCACCGTGACCTTAGCAGCCTTATCGCTCGCGTCGATGCGATAGACGGCCTTGGAGCTATCGGCTGCGACCAAGTGCACGCAGTTTGCGCTGTCTCCCAGGTCAGGTCGCGCATAGTTGCCCCAGCGGGCGCTGTTGACGTCTGCGCCGCCGCTCGTGTTGAGCTTCCAGGCAGTCGCCGCGCTATCCATGCTGGCAAGGGCCTCGCACACGCCCGCGGCATCTGCCTCTGGGTCGACGGCCTTGGCGCCCACGCCCGTGGGGGCCTGCTCGATGCCCTCGATGGTGATAGAACCCGCATGGTAGTAGTTGTTGGCGAGCTCGACCTGCTTGCTTGCTCGCGACCCCAAGACAGCGCCGGCGCGCACGGTCCCGTCGTTGTCCTTGCCTGTCACGCTGCCGCTGTTGAGGCAGTTGAAGATACCGGCGCCATCGGCCCCGATGGCGTTGTAGGCATAGCCCGCGATGCCGCCCACGTCGTAGCCGTGCCAGGAATCCGCCTTGGCGGCTGCGTTGACGTTGATGTTCCCCAGGTTCTCGCAGTCGACGATGCGCGTGCTGCCCGTGTAGCCGGCGATACCGCCCACGCAGTCGTAGCCGGTCACGTCCACGCGGTTGACCACGTTCTCGATCAGGCAGCCGTACGAGCTTCCCACCACGCCGGCGCAAGCCCAGGCCCCGCTGCCCTGCGCGTCGCAGGTGCCGCTCACCTCGAAGTTGTGCAGGGTCGCACCCATGGCGTTGCCAAAGAGACCCAAGTAATCGGCATCAGAGCCGCTACGCGCCAGAGAAAGCCCGCTTATCGTATGGTTGCACCCGTCGAAGATACCCGCAAAGTACTTGGACTCCGATGTCCCGATGGGCGTCCAGCTGCCCAGCGAGGAAAGGTCGATGTCGCAGGCGAGCTCGACGTATTGGCCCTTGAAGGTCGCGTCGC
>CAVCDT010000014.1:23865-26444 GCA_963600995.1 Akkermansia muciniphila
TCGCTCACCGACGCGGGCTTCTGGCTGCCCGCTACCACGGCAGAGAACGTCTCCATCTGCTGCGCGCTCTGGATGAGCCAGGGGTTATCCGCCGCATTGGGCTTGGACGGATCCTTGAGCTTGATGAGCGCCGACCCGTCTTTGACCTCGATGGTGATGGCCGGGGTCGCAAGCTCGACCGTCTTGTCGCCCTGGTTGGCGTCCGCGCGCGTGTTGGCGACTACGCAGCGGTACTCGGCCGTGCCCTGTACGCTGGTCGCAGGGACCCACGAGCAGACGTTCGCCCCGTCGCCTTCTGCGGTGATGGAACCGCTCGCGCCGTCGATATCGGCCCAAGCGCCCTCATTGTCCTGACCCGCATCGCGCCTCTGCCAGCGATACGTAAGAGCGCCCTCATCGGCAGAATACGCTGTGACGCAGATGGGAGCCGCAGCCTCTCCCTGGTAGTAGGACAGGCGCCACTTAGAGGTGAGCGAGGGCTCGTCGTTGGAGGTGACATCGGTGATATAGGGCTCTGCCGTCTCGACGACGCCGCAGTCGACGGATGTATCCGCCTCCCAGGCAAGATGTGGCGGCCCGAAGACGGAGCACGCGAACTGCCCCTTGTCCGCGCCCGCGTTGATCAACGTCGTAAAGTAGGACGTCCTCATGAAGGCAGCGCTATGGCACTCCGCATAATCGGCAGAAGTCGAGCTGCTCGTGCCCGCATCGTAGGTCGCGTCTTGGTAGTGGATGTTATCGGCATAGCCGTCGACAACGTAGCCGGCCACAGAGCCCGCATAGCGCACGCCGGTGCCGTATTGGCTGGTAGTGGTAACGCCTATGCTCAAGGCGCCCGCGTTGTAGCTCGAGGATATGCTCGACCCAACGTAACCCGCCACGCCGCCTGCGTTGGTAGCGGTCCTCTGCGTGCTGCCGGGCACCTCCACCGTCACCGCACCGTCGTTGTAGCAGTTGGCGATCACGCCGTCGTACTGGCGCCCCACGACGCCTCCCACGGCCTTGGCGCCGTTGTAGCGGTCGAGCGCTGAGTCCTGAGAAGTAGCGATAAAGGCCACGCCCGTCACCGCCGCATGGTTGGCCACAGCGGAGAGCGCGCAGTTGCCGTAACCCACAACGCCGCCTATGCCGTACTTGCCCTCGACGCTCGACCCCGCGAGCGCGGCGCAGTTGCCGATAGTGCACGTCGTGCTACCCGATGCAGACGCATAGCCCACCAGCAGGCCCGCATAGCGGTTGGTCTTGCCGGTGACAGTGCCCTGCACCTGCAGGTCGTAGATGCTCGCGTTGCTCGTGAGGCCAAACAAGCCCAGATACTCGTTGTCATGCGCGTCGCCGTCGACGCTCAGGTTGCTGATGGTATGCACCGTCACCGTGCCGTTTGCAGCGTCGTAACCCTGCCCGCCCATGAAGGTGCCGGTGAAGGGGTTGTCCTTGGTGCCGATGGGCTCCCAATCAGTGCCCGCGGGGATGGCGATGTCGCTTGTGAGCGTGACCGTCACGCCCGTGAAGCTCGTGCCGGAGTTGACGGCGGACCTGAACGCCGCGAGCTCCTCGTAGCTGGCGATGGTGTACTCGCTCACCGTGACGGCGATCCACTTGGAGTTAGTCGACGCGCTGTTGCCCGCATCGAGCGTGTTGGTGACCTTGACGTAGTAGTACAAGGTCCCCATCTTGCCCGTGCTCGGATTGAAGACGCTGCCCGTGGCGTTACCCACTGCGATGCCCGTCCCGCTGGGGGATGCGGACTTGTACCACTGGTAGCTCAGCTGCCCGCCGTCGTCCACGCTCGCCTTCACGCTCAGCTCGAGGTCAGAGCCCAGCTTGACGGTAAACGACGTCACCTCGTCCTTATCCTGTGACGGGTTGAGCTTACCGATAACGGGCGCTTGGGCATCCGCCACGCTGCGCACGTAGACCGTCGCAGCGGCACTGGCCTTGGACGCGGTATTTTGCCGCGTGCCCTGGACGAGCGTGTTGGTGAAGACGGCGAAGTAGTACTTGACGCCGGCCTTGGATGTGTCGGGTACAAGCGTTGCCGTTGTACCCGTACCGCTTGCGCCTCGGATGGCAGCAGCGTCCGCAAGATCGCTTGCGCTGGCAGCGTACCACTGCCAGCTGATCGTCCCCAGATCGCCCGGCTCCTGCACGCTGGCCGTGAGCGCCGTGGCAGTATCGCCAACCTTGTAGGGCTTGCTCGCGCTGTTACCCTGCGGCTGGCTTGCTATGCGCGGGGTCTGGGCGAGCAAGGCATCGGCTCCCACCTGCCATGCGAGCATGGGATAGTCGTTACCCAAGACAAACTCGCTGCCCACGACATCGCCGTCAGCGGTATGACTCGTGTTGAGCTGCGATAGGAAGCTCTCGCTGCGATACATCTCGCCATCGCTGCACAGCGCGCTGTTGGCGATGGAGGAGCCCGTAGCACCGCTGCCCACCAGGGTATCGGTGGTGCTGCCCGCGCCCTTGAGGGCATAGGAGTCCGCAATGGTGGCGCTGCTCGCCTTGCCGGCTATGCCGCCGCTGGTGTCACCGTAGCCGCTGCCGCTTGCATACACGCGTACGACGCTGCTCGAGTA
>CAVCDT010000015.1:0-13304 GCA_963600995.1 Akkermansia muciniphila
CCGCAGATGATGTCGTACTCGTGCTCGAAGCGCTCCATAACCTTGTCAGGCAAGGGATCGCCGTAGCGCTCCTTGAGGCCGGCAATGGCCTCCTTGCGCAGCATGGTCTCGTTGGTCTCTCCCGGCGGCAGCGGGAAGCGCGGCAGGATGATCTTGCCGAACTCCAAGGTCACGTTGCATTTATCCGCGATCTCGAGCGTGGTCTCGAGGCACTCCGGGTGCTCCTTGAGGGCCTCGGCCATCTCCTCCGGGCTCTTCATATAGAACTGGTCGTTGGAGAACTTCATGCGGTCTGTATCTGCCACGTGCTTGCCCATGCCGATGCAGAGCATGAGGTCTTGCGTGTAGGCGTCCTCGCGCTTGAGGTAGTGGAGGTCGTTGGTACCCACCGTCTTGAGGCCCATCTCGCGCGCGAGCTTGGTGAGGACGTCGTTGAGGCGCGGCTGGCTGATGCCGTTATCCGTGACGATCTCCGGGCCCTGGTTTTGGAGCTCGATGTAGAAGTCCTCTTTGCCGAAGACGTCGATGAAGGTCTGGCACCACTCCTTGGCGACCTCGTACTCGCCACGGTCGATGGACTTGGGGATGATGCCCGCGATGCACGCGCTGGTGGCCAGGATGCCCTCGTGGAACTTCTTGAGGGAGTCGAGCGTAACGCGCGGCTTGTAGTAGTACCCGTCTACTGCGGCATCCGACACGATGCGCATGAGGTTGCGGTAGCCCTGGTTGGTCTTGGCGAGCAAGATCATATGGTAGAGCTCAGGCTTGCGGTCGCGACGCAGCTCGTTGTCCGGCGTGAAGTAGACCTCGCAACCCAGGATGGGCTTGATGCCCTCGGCGATAGCGGCTTTGTAGAACTCCGCGCAGCCGTACATGTAGCCGTGGTCCGTGATGGCCACTGCCGGCATGCCCAGCTCCTTAGCGTACTTGCACATGGCCTTGAGGCGCGTGGCGCCGTCGAGCATGGAATACTCCGTATGGACATGCAGGTGCACGAAACTGCCGTTGTCGCGGCACGAGGTGGGGATGGGCCCTTGGCCCTCGCTCGCCGCCTTGATGAGGTCGAACTGGGGGACTTCGTTGCCCATAGGCTATGCATCCTCCCCTTCTTGGTCGATCGAAAGCTCTACTGCGCGCGCATAACCGCCTGCACCGTAGTTGAGGCACTTGCTCACGCGGCTGATGGTGGTGGTCGAGACACCCGTCTGCTTTTGGATCTCTGTGTAGGGGACCTTCTTGGCGAGCAGATGGGCTACCTGGAGCCGCTGGGACATCTCTGATATCTCGCGGATGGTGCACATGTCCATGAGCAGGGCGAAGATGTCATCAGGGTCGTCAAGAGCTGCGAAGGTGCGAAGCATCGCATCGACTTCCGCAGTCCTGATCTTGTCCTGATCCATTGGTCACACTCCTTTGTTGCGCAAGAAAAAAGCAGCGGCGCCGTGCCTTGGGCTGTGCTTGTGAAAACAGCTCAATGCTACTACGCAGCTGCGACGCGAAACGAGTAGATTCGCGGGATTTTAGGTGGCGAAAGACAAGCCCCTAGAGGGCATCGGGGTCTTGGCGCTTGAGTATCTGGCGGTAGATGAGAAGCCAGATCACGCAGATGGCAAACGCCACGGCGGCAAGCACCACGACGTTGTAAGAGCGCAGGTACATGAGCTCGTACTGCAAGGCGACACCTGCGCCGCCCACCACGCCGATGACAGCCGGGACTATCCAGCTGTTGCCCTGGCGCGGGTTGCAGGCAGCCGCATAGCCGCCGCATGCGGCGACCACGGCGAAGAGCCCGGAGAACCACACGACAGACGACATCGTCGTGCCGATCTCCTCCACTTGGAGCGTGAGCGAGTAAACGCAGGCGCTCGCCCCTATGGCGCACACGACGACGCAGATCGTGCGCGTAAGGATCTGGAGCGGGGTGACCTTGGAGTTGCTGTTATCTGTATTCATAGCTACGCATTATCGCGCAGGGCAGCCGATAAGACCACCCCTTGGCCAGCGGCGCGCATCGCCAAAGCGGCAAAGGCGCGCGATGGGCAGGCAGCGGGCCAGCCGCAGGTGGGCAAACGGGCCGACAGGCAGAAAAGCAAGGAGAGACCCGGAGCCTGACCGGCAGGATGCAAAGCGCCTTTATCCGCAGCGCGCAGACCCCGCGATGACAAGAGATACGCGGGGCTTGCTGCGCCTTGAGTGTCTACAGCTCTATCTGCATGCCGTCGCGCGCGATGACGACGCGCCCGTCAAACTGCTTGACGTAGCCTGCCAAGAGCTCCTCTGCGTTTTCCTCGGGCTTGCAGATATGCGGGGCGAAATGCGTGAGGTAGATCTTCTTGGCGCCCACCTCGAGGCCCTCGGCCACGGTCTGCTGCGCGCTGTGGTGCGTCTTGTGGTTGCCGCCCTCGCCCCAAAACGTCGCGTCCATGATGAGGTTGTCGCAATCGCGCAAGAGCTCTTTGACCTGGGGCGTAAGCGCAGCGGTATCCGGTGCGTAGAAGGTCCTCGAACCGCTGGGGGCCGTAATCAGGTAGCCAAAGCAGCCGGGGCAGTGCTCGACGGCCACCGCCTTGATGCTCAGCCCGTCGACCTCACGGGTCTCGCCATCGTCCATCTGATCGATCGTGAAGCAGTCGTCCATGTACTTGAACTCCGTGAAGGCCTCGAGCGCCGCATGAGAACTCGCATGGAAGGGCAGCGGCGTGTCGCGGTAGAGGCGCACGAGGTACTCGAGCTCCCCCAAGCCACCCAGGTGGTCGAAGTGCGCATGGGTGAGGAACATCTCGTCGATGTCGCTTACGCCCTCGCGTATGAGCTGATGGCGGATATCGGGCGGGGTGTCGATGAGCACGTTGCTGTGGCCGCGGATGATGACGCCCGTGCAGCCGCGCCTGAGCGAGGGGTCCTTGCGCGCCGCCTCGCAGGCCTTGCAATGGCAGAAGAACGCCGGGACGCCGCAGCCGCTGGTAGTCCCCAGGAAGGTGAGCGTGTGCCTCACGGGCGCGCTGCGGAAGGGCTGCGCGCCGCAATCCGCGCGCCCCGGGCACATATCGCACTCGAAGCGCTGCTCATCGGCTATGTCATCCCAATCGCAGCGAATGAAGCCGCACGAGTCGTAGAAGCCGGCCGCATAGCCCTCCGACACCAAGCGCAGATCCGGGTGCAGCTTGAGGGCATCGGCGATGAGCGTGCGCCCCACGCCCATGCCGCGCACGGCGCCGAAAACCACCACCGGGCGCACGTACCAGACATCATCGGAGAGCTGCTCGAGGCGTATCGCGCCGTACATGACATTGTCGGGCGTCACAGCCACGCGTATGCCGTCCACGCGCTTGACATCGCCGAAGCCCTGCTCTGCGAAAAGCTGGCGTATCAGGTCGAGGTCCGCGTCGACGGCGTCCCTGATTCTCCAAGCCGGTGTGATCATGGTTGCTCCTATCCCCTCGCGGGCCTGCGCCCGTCCTCTGCGATACCGCGCCCTGCCCTAGGGCCGCAAACCCGCCTCTCACCCTGCAGCTGCAACGCTTGGCAGGGGCCGTGCTAACTGCGCGCTACTGCGCCTTGAAGGCCCCAAAACTGCTGCGCCCTTGCATGAGCAGCTGCTCGCCGCCAACAGACTGCGCAATGAGCGTGCGCCCCACGTAGAGCTCGTGGTCGCCGAAGAGCACATGCGAGACGAGCTCGCACTCGATCCAGCTTATCGCCTGTCCTATGCGAGCTGCGTCGACCTTGCTTGCCGGCGTCTTAGCAAGACCTGCCGCCTCGAAGCGGTCTGGCTGGCCTGCGCCCTTCCTGCCGCAGGCCACGGCAAGGCCCGAGGCTTGGGCAGGCAGGACGTTCACGCAAAAGCAGCCGCTTGCCGCGATGGCTCGGGCCGTGCGACCGCCGGGGCGCAGGCTCACGCCGATGAGACTCGGCTCATGGCTCAATGGATTGACCCATGCACAGGTGGCTACGCAGTCGCCTTGCGCATCGCGCGACGTCACCAAGGTAATCGTCGTGGGCGTGAGCAGGGTGGCCACCTGGTTTCCCTCGAAAGTTGCAAGCTCCATAACGCGCGTCCTTCCCGCGATGCGAATCGCAAGCGCTGCCTACATGATGGGTTCGACGTAGATCTTGTTGCGCGAATCCGGGATGGTCTTCTTGGCGAGCTCCGTCGCGCCGGCGGCGATGGTCGCAAGCCTGTTGGTGGGAACGCCCATCCACATCATGTCCTCGCCCACATCCGTTGCCGCACGGCAGCCGTAGCACCCGAAGGTGATGTTGGGGCGGTCGTCGCGCAGGGGCATGAGGACGGCCTCGACGCACATCGAGTTGAACCCGCTCGCCGCGAACTCGTGGCGGTGCCCGTCGTAGTAGCTCATCGACATGGACAGCCACATCATCTGCTCGGGCGTGCCCGTGAAGACGACGACCTCCGGGTCGCGCGGGGTCTTGGCAAGGGGCGTGACCATGGTCGCGCGGCGCGAGTTAGGCGGGAACACCGGGCGCTCGGCCACCATCTTGGCTGCAGCCTGGGCGTTGACCACCTTGTGGAAGAGCACGTAGATCTCGCCCGTGGCGAGCTTCTCGGGCACGCCGGCCATCCCGAAGATCGAGGTGCCGTCCGGGCAGGAGTGCCTGAAGGGCGGCTGCAGGATGCTCGCACCGCGGCGCGCCGCCATCATCGCCTGGCAAAAGCGCAGGTTCTGCGCGGGAATGGGGCAGTCGGGCAGGGGCTCGTCCTTCTCGATGAGGCTCACCGCCACCGGCTGCCAGCGCAAGCCGAGCTTCTCCATGATGATGCGCTGGTAGTTGGCGTACTCCGCCTGCTTCTCCTTGGAGATGGGCTGTGCGCGCTGCTCGTCTGCGAGCGTCGTGTCGAAGCAGCTGTCACCCAGAGGCTCGATGCGGATCGAGCGCGTAGGGCAGTTGCCCGCGCAGGTGGTGCAGCCCACGCATTTGTCCGGGTCTGCCGCATAGGGCACGCCATCCTTATCCTCGAGCACGTAGCACGGGCAAAACGCGACGCACAGCCCGCAGTGCTTGCAGCGGCTGTCGTCGTGGACGAACCTGTAATCTGCCATCTGTCTCCTCGCTTCCTTACTCTCTCCTGCGCGCAAGCGCGCATGCAACCGGCAGCTGCGAAGCTACTCCGTAGGGCCAATGCCCCACATATCGTAGATGCGCTCGCCGGCAGTATTGGTCATCTGGTAGCTGCAAAACGGGATGACGCGCCCGTCCTTCATCGCCACGGTCATCGAGCACTCCGCCATGCGCTCGATGGTCGTGCTCATCGCATCCATATAGTTCATGATGATGACGCTCACGCCGCGGTTGAGGTTGACGCCCTTCTTGTAGAGGATGTCCGGCAGCACGGACCCTTGGGGGCTGGTCGGGTCGAAGAGCTCCATGTACTCGTCACGCGAGAGCTCGCGCGTGGCGGGTAGGTAGCTTTGGGGGTCCTGCGGATCGGGCATGAGGAAGGTGCCCGTGTCGCACAGCGGGTCGCTGCAACCCAAGGGCATGATGTCCTCGATCTGGATGCGCCCGCCCGTTTGCTCCGGCAGACAGAAGATGGTGTCGCCTGCGGTATAGGGCGCGTACTCGCTCGGCTCGAACCTGCCGCTGGTGAAGGCAGGCTGCAGCGCGACGCCTATCACGACGTCGGAATTCTTCCATGCGAAGTCGATGACCTCGCCCACGCGGTCGTCGTTGACGCCCTTGACGATGGTCATGCACAAGACCACCTGAACGCCCACCTCGCGGCAGTTCTCGATGCAGGCCATCTTATCGGCCAGCATCGCGCGGCCGCAGATGGACTCGTAGGGCATCTCGTCGATACCGTCGAAGCTCAGGTACACGCCCGTGATGCCCGCCTCGACCAAGCGCAGCAGGTAGTCCTGGCTGCGCCCGATGACGATGCCGTTGGTGTTGACCTCGATGCCCGTGAAGCCATGGGCGCGCGCGGCCTCCACTATCTGGGGCAGGTCCTTGCGGACGGTGGGCTCGCCGCCGGTGATCTGCAGGCCGGTCTCGGGGCCCACCTTGGTTGCCAAGGTGGCGATGAGCCCCTCTATCTCCTCGAAGGTGATGCCGTCTGTGGGGAAGTCCGCGCTCATGAAGCAGACGGGGCACTTGGCGTTGCAGCGGCGCGTGACCTCTATCTCGACCAGCGTGCCGCGGCGCAGGTGCCTGCCGCACAAGCCGCAGCTCTTGCAGCACGCGCCCGTGATGGAATGGCCGCGCCATTTGGGCGGTGTGGGCTTGGTGTGCATGCTCCGCAGCCACTGGTAGTGATCCTTGTCGGGCCAGACATAGGTGACGATGTCGCCATGGGCAGGGCAGGTGCGCTCCATCCACACCTTGCCGTCGGCATCTGCGTAGACCTCGGCGGGCAGGGTCTTAAGGCAGTGCGGGCACAGCGCGTGTACCTTGTGCAAGAGTTCTCGGGTCATAGGGTATGCGTCTTTCCTCGTAGAGCGTGAGATGGGGCAGGTGGCTTTGCAAGCGCCAGCATGCCCCATCGGTCTTTTCTCGCAGCCGGCTTTTGCCCGGCTATCTGATATGGCCCTCGGTCTCCTCTGCCGCAAGGGCCTCGGCCTGATCGCCCGTGTTGTCATCGTCGTCGAAGTACTGGCGCGGGTCGTGGTTCTCGTTGGGGGGAGACACCGGCTTGATGCCGATGGCGTCTGCCCACTCGAGCACGCGGCGCGGGACGTAGATGCCCGTCTGGTACTTGGCGGACTCTCGCAGGGCACGCGCACAGCTCAGGCAATGGGCGAGGTCCTCGATCTCATCCACATCGGCCACGGGCGCCAAGTAGGCGCTGGGTATATCGGCGGCCTGGAGCTTCTCGTAGTAGCCGTCGAGCGCCGGTCGCCCGCTCATGTTGTAGTAGATACCCTGGTGGTCGATGGGCGTGTCGAAGTTGAAGCCGACCAGCGAGGTGCCGCACTCCTGGCACGGGGCGCACACGAAGCCCGGCGTCCCCACGGTCTCGGCAAAGTACTGCAGCCACTGGAACGCCTGGGTCACATGGGCGCGCGGCAAGGTGGGGATATCTGCGCCGATGGAGACGATGGCCTCGTAGCCCTGGTCGAAGATCTCCTGGAAGGCCATATCGAAGTGGTCGTCGAAGGTGGCGCCGCGGTCTGCCATGTAGTGGATCTCGCGCGGCCAGCCGGGGACGGTGTTGATGGTCTCCTTCATGAGCTCGACGTTTTTCTCCGGCGTGGTGGAGATGAAGAGGTCGTAGCTGCGCTTGGGAGCGCCGGGGTTGGCGGCGATCTCCTGCGCGTTGAGCGCCTCGAGGTCGTCCATGCACCACATGGCGAGCTCTGTCACGTCCCACAGGCTGCGCTTGAAGAAGGCGGCCGCCTGCTCTTGCGTGAAGACGCCGCCGCGCTCGCGCGTGAGGCGCGTCTTGACCAAGCCGGGAATAGGCGGCTTGCTGAAAATTAGGATCGCGTACTTCTTCTCCACCGATCTATCCTTTCTTCCTCATACGGCACGGGATGCCGTTGTAGATCCATGTCCCGATCAACGGCTCGGGCTCCATGTCGACCTCGCCCCTCGTCAGCAGGTTGACGTTGTTGTCATAGCAGCCGGAAAGCCCCGGCTCGCCCATAGTCCTCTCAGGGTACCACCATCCGTACTCGGCCGATGCCACGCCGTCGACCATGTCGATCACATGCACGTACTGAGTTATCTCGACCTCGGGAGCGTCCACGCGGCTGATGAGGCACGCGTCGCCCTCCGCAAGGCCCAGGCGCTGCGCCGTGGCAGGCGATATCTCGACCGTGGGCAGCGGATGGGCCTTCCTGAAGCTCTCCACCTCGAAGTAGCAGCTCGCCCAATACGGCTGCTTGCGCGCGCCGGTGATGAGCGTCACGCAATCGCCGTCCGGCCTCCATGCGCCCGCAACGCTGCCCTCGTGCCCGCTTGCGCCCTGTGTGGGGGCATGCACGCCCGGGACAGGGAACCACTGCGCCACAAGGCCCGCGCCCATGCTGTCGAGCAAGGGGTTGGCAAGCTCGATCTTGCCCGTCTGGGTGGCAAAGCCCATCTGCTCGCCTGTCTGGGGGTTTGGGTAGAGATGCTTGTAGTAGACGGCGTTGCCAGCGGACATGCCTATGGTCTCGAAGCTCTCCCAGTCCATCCCCACGCGCCCGACCACGCGCGCGAGCTCCTCGGTGAGGTTTTGCGCGGGCCACAGACCAGGGTCCTGGCCCATGGCAAGGCCGAGCTCCCTGAATATCTGATAGTCCTCCTTGCGCTCGAAGCCCGGCTCGACGGCAGCCGGGCCGCCGTAGCAGAAGTCGCTCACGCCGCCTTGCGCCTGGAACGCCGGGCGCTCGACCGCGCTTGCGGCAGGGAGTATATAGTCGGCCATCTGGCCGGTGGGCGTGATGATGTAGTTGAGGTCGACCACCAGCTCCATCTTGCTTAGGGCCTCATGCACCAGGTTGGTATCCGCATAGGTGACCATGGGGTTTGCCGCGTTGCAGAAAAGCGCCGTCACGCGGTAGGGCTCGCCGGTAATGGCGGCGTTCCAGACGCGCACGGGCAAGACGCTCGTCAGGTAGCGCATGGGCAGGTAGCGCCCGTGCGTTGCCAGACGCGGCCACACGCGCGCGTAACCCGTATAGCTCTGCAGGCCCTTGTCCTCGTTGAGGCCGTGCTCGCGCGACTCCATGGGCAGATCCGCGCTCATCTCGAGCTCGAGCTCGCTCATAAAGCGCGGGTAGCTGTTGATATGGCAGCCGCCCTGCCTGTCAACGCAGCCCACCAGCGCGCGAAGCGAGGCGAGCACGCGATGCAGGGGCGCCACGTTGGGCCCTATCTGGTCCACACCGCGGCCGCTGATGAGCGCGCTCGGGGTGTTCTTGCCAAAGAGGCGCGCGGCGCGGCGTATGTCGTCTGCACTCACGCTCGTTATGGCGCTCGCCTCCTCGAGCGTGCGTGCGAAGGCGGCCTTTTTGAAGTCCTCGAAGCCATAGCACCACTCGTCGATGAACTCTTGGTCGACGAGCCCCTCCTCGATCAGGACGCGCGCCATCGCATAGGCGAGCACCGTGTCCGTGCCCGGGTACGGATGCAGCCACACCGTCGCATGGCGCGCAGACAGGCACAGCCGCGGGTCGACCACGATCAGGGAGCCGCCGTCTTTGGCGAACTTGGCGATGTTGCTCCAAAAGAGCGAGTTGTCGCTTTCGGCCGGGTTAGTGCCCCACAGGACGAGGCAGCCGGTCTCGTCCGGCCTGAAGTCGCACTCGATCGACCAGCCGTAGGTGAGCGTGTCCATCCAGATGCGCGGGTTCCAGCAGATGGGGCCTATGCCCATGTTGTTGGGGCTTCCCAAGAGGTTCATGAAGCGATGCAGGGGCCAGTAGACCGTATGCGGCCCGCCGATGGCGCTCGCCACCGTCCAGGGGCCGTGCTCGGCGACGAGTGCCTTGAGGCGCGTGGAGATGTCCTCTATGGCCTCGTCCCAGCTCACACGCTCGAACTTGCCGCTGCCGCGCTCGCCCACGCGACGCAGCGGGCAGTTGACGCGATCCTCGTCGTAGAGCTTGTCGATGTTCATGCGCCATCTGCGGCAGCGTGCGACGATCTTAGTGTCGTAGGGGTAGCGCGAGGCGTCCGGCACGAGCTCGGTCACCTTGCCATCCTCGACCGTCGCCTCGAACGCGCACAGATAGCCGCAGTAATGGCAGTTGGTTTTCTTTATCTGGGTACTCATCTCTCGTTTCTGCAATGCCTTCGCTCTGTGAGCGCCTAGAGCATCTTTTCCGTCGTAGCGAGCAAGGCGTCTGCCTTAGGGTCCTTGTACATTCTGCTCACGCAGCCGTAGACGTCCGGCCAGTAGATGTCGATGTCGAAGACAAGCTCGAGGTAATGGCGAACGGGCTTGGTCGACTGCCCGCGCTGCATCGAGTTCACGCAGCTAAAGCAGGTGGAGACCAAGAGGTCGGACTGTACGGCGTCGATCTCTGCGAGGCGCTGGTTGCGGCGGTACTCGCAAAATGCCGGGGCATAGGCGCTCACCATGCCGCCGCCTCCGCAGCAGATGGTGCGCTGCCCGTCGTGCTCGAGAGGGCGAAGCTCCCAGTTGGAGAAGAGCTCGCGCACGGCCTTGCCGTAGGCGCCGTCGAGCCTGTCGTAGCAGGCGTCGTGGATGGAGTAGGTGCCGCTGCCGGCGATCTTGACGCCGGCTTGGACCATGAGCTCCGGCAGGCGAACGAGCTCGATATCGCTGCCCTCGAGCAGTTGGGGCAGCTCGTAGCCGCAGTGCGGGCATACGATGACGAGCCTTTTTATGCCCAGCTGCTCCAGATACGCGACCGCAGCCTGCCTGTAGGCCTTGAACTGGTCGAAGAACCCGACGTCGAAGAACGTCGCGCCGCAGCAGATGTTGAGCTTGCGGCTGGCGATCCTATGCTCGCGCAGCCAGTCGAAGGCCGCCTGCGTGAGCGCAGGGGCGTAGCTGTCGAGAGAGCAGCCCGGGAAGAACGCCGTCTCGTCTGCCGCCGCGTCACCCAAAAGCTCGCCGCAGACGCGCTCGAAGCGCTCGATATCGCCTTCTTGGACGCCTTGCGTCATAGAGAAGAGGTTGTAGCGCAGATCCGTACGGAAGTGCCGGTAGTTGGCTGCAAGCTGAGGCTTTTGCCCCAAGAGCAGGGCGCGTGCGGGCTTCATGGCGTCGATGGCCTTGAGCTGCATGGGGCAGTCGACCGTGCAGCGGTTGCACAGCGCGCAGGTATAGGGGAAATGCTCGTACGCGTCATCGCCGTCGAGCACGCCCTGGCAGACCTCCCCCAACGTGAAGCCCTCGCCGTAGTTGCCGCAATCCGTCTGCGAGCACATGCCGCAGCGGATGCACGCGCTTGAGAAATCCTCCAGCGCGGCTTTGAAATCAAGCATCGAAGCCCCTCTCCTCGACCTCTGTCACAAGACTAGATAATACCTGCGATGAAGCCAAAACTCCATGCTCAAAGAAAGAGAAGCGCTCCTTTAGCCCGCAAGCAGGGCAGCGACCTCTTCAAGCGAGGTCACGAAGTTGATCCCCTCCTGGCGGGCAGGCGTCGAGAAGCCCTCGTCGATCATCTGCTGCAAGAAGCGCTCGAGCAAGTCGTAGTAGCCGTCGACGTTGTAGACGATGCAGGGCGCCTGGGTATGCCCCAGCGAGACCATGGACATGATCTCGCTTATCTCCTCGAGCGTGCCATTGCCGCCGGGCATGGCGATGAAGGCCTCGCCCAGCTCGATCATCTTGGCTTTGCGCTGCTCCATGTTGGGCGTGACGATGAGCTGGGTGAGGTTTTGCGCTTGGACGCACGAGTCGATGAAGAACTGCGGCTCGACGCCGATCACCTTGGCGCCGGCATCGAGCGCCGTGGTCGCCAAGACGCCCATGAGCCCTACCTTGGAGCCGCCGTACACCAGCGTGTGCCCTTGCGAGCCTATCCAAGCCGCGAGCTCTTCTACCGCCTGCCTGTACGCAGGGTTGGTGCCGGTGTTGGCCGCCAAGTACACGGTGATGTTCATGCGATGCTCCTTGCCCTTAGCGACGTCCTAGCGGGAGGCGATGACCTGCGCGACCTTGGCCGCTGTCTCCTTGCGCGCCTTGCCGCGCACGTCGATGAGCTCTGCGATGATCGAGATCGCGATCTCTGCCGGGGTCTTATCGGCGATCTTGACGCCGATGGGGGCGCTCACATGCTCCCAATCGGCCGCCGTGCAGCCGCGCGCCTCCGCGTTGGCCATGACGTCGGCGTTCTTGCCGGGGTTGCCCATCATGCCCTTGTAGAACGCCGGACTCTTAACGGCATGGATCAAGGCATCCATATCGTGCACGTGCCCGCGCGTGACCACGCAGCAGTAGTCGTCGCAGGTGAGCGTGAGCTTATCGGCAAGGTCGCTCCAATCGGGCTTGACGACGATGCGCTCTGAGAGAGGGAACCTCTCCGCGGTGATGAAGGAGGCGTCGTCATCGACCACTAGGGTGGTGAACCCGCAGTCGTGCGCATAGCGCTCCAGGCAGCGGCTCACATCGCCTGCGCCGTAGATGACCACGCGCTGGGTGGTGAACAGCGGCACGCTGCACCAGGTCACGCCCGCGAACTGGTCGACGTGCATGGAGGGGCCGCGTGTGCAATCGAGCATCTGCTTGCGGTCGCGCTTGTTGTAAGGACGGCTTGCGACGATGTCCTTGCCCTCGTTGGCGAAGAAGAGCGTCGACTTGGCGTCCTCGCTGGGGCCCATGTCGAAGCTCTGGTTATCGGGGCGCATGCAGGCGTCGGCGTCGTAGACGATCTTGAAGCCGATCCAGGCTTGGTCGTTGAGCTCGAGACTGGTGATGGCGCGCTCGAGTGCGGGGATGTCCTCTTGGGTGAGGCCGTCGATGATCTGCTGCAGATGCTCTTGGCGGATGATGGGCGCGTTCTCGAGCGCTGCGGCGTTAAAACAAGGGACGAGCTGCGGGTCGATGTGCGCGGGCTTGCCCTCCTTGATGCCGTCGATGATGGACTGAATGGTCTCTTTGGTGATCATAAGGTCTCCTTATGCTGGGGATGCATGCCAGGCTCCCGCCTCAAAATGTTCGCCTGCGCGCGTTAGGCGGCGTGCAGGCAACGGCAGCTGCAACATCGCATCCGTTGTACAGGCATCTCGCAGTATACGCCCTGCAAGCGACCATGGATGCCGCCGCGGCATAGGCAGCCGCCCTCCCCAGCCGCGGCAAACCAACCCATTCGGAACACGTATCCATGCCCTTGCGTCGCACGCGACTGCTAAACTGAGGAGATAGCAATCAAGGGATAAGAGAAGGGCAGGGATTCCCTCATGAAGCTACCTTTCGCAACCAAGCCGCTGCGCAAAGCCGCAGCGCTGGCAGCTGCCGCGCTCGCGGTTTCTGCCACAGCCGCCATGGCGGCCCCGGCTATGGCATATGCCAGCTGCGGCCACTTGACCAGCGCCTCCTACAACGGCGACTACGATAATGCCGATGCCTTGATCGCCGATGCCCAGAAGGCGGGCAACGCCACGATCGACCTGTATGAGGACTGGACTATAAGCAAGTACATCTACGTCGCAGAGAACTGCAACGTCACCATCAACCTCAACGGGCACATGCTCAACCGCGGGGTGGCAGGCACCAAGAGCGGCGACACGTGGTGGGGCAGCAGCAACGGCCAGGCCATCGTCTGCGACTACCGCGCCTCGCTCACCGTCAACGGCGGCAACAAGAGCGTCGCGCACACCGGCACGCTCACCGATGGAGGGTACTTCTGGAAGGCCGGCAAGGGCACTGCCATCATCTACGG
>CAVCDT010000015.1:13314-24748 GCA_963600995.1 Akkermansia muciniphila
GCCGCAGCAGACGGCAGCGGCAAGGACGAGCTCAAATCCGCATCGGGCGCCATCTCCTGCGTATACGGCAGCACGATCACCCTCAACGACGTGACCATGGCCGGTAACGTCGCGGACAACCACAACGGCAGCCACGGCGACGGCGCCGCCTTGAGCATCGAGGGCGATGAATCCGTGGTGACGGCTAACAACTGCTCCTTCATGTACAACCATGCAGAGGAAAACGGCGGCGCGATCGACGCCTGGGGCAAGAAGATGAGCTTCACCGGCTGCACCTTCGAGAGGAACTACGCAGCCAGCGACGGTGGCGCGGTGTACGACTCGATGTCCGAGACCGTCGAGTTCAAGGACACGACCGTCTCCTATAACTCCGCCAAGGGCAACGGCGGCGGCATCTGGTTCGACAAGTCCCGCGGCGAGCTCAGGCTCGACGGCGTCACCGTCGACCACAACTACAGCTCAAGCGACGGCGGCGGCATCTACCAGAGGATCAACGGCAGCAACCTCACGCTCACCAACAAGACCATGGTCAGCAACAACAGCGCCAAAGACGACGGTGGCGGCGTGTACCTCAACGACGACTGCACCTTCAAAGTCGAGGGCGGCTCGTCCGTCATCTCGAACAGCGCCAAAAACGGCGGCGGCGTCTTTATAGACGACGACGGCACCACCGTGAGCCTCGACGACGCCTCGATCGCCAGCAACACGGCCACAGCCGCAGGCGGCGGCATCTACCACAATGCCAGAAACGGCAAGGTCGTCTTGAGCAACCGCTCTATGATCAACGAGAACAAAGTGACCAATGGCAACGGCGGCGGCGTCTACGACTACTACAACGGCACGCAGTTCGCGCTTGAGACCGGCAGCGCCGTCTTCGGCAACACGGCAAGCGGTAACGGCGGCGGGCTCTATCTCAACGACGTCGCAACCATATCCCTCAGCGGCGGCTCGACCATCGACTACAACCAGGCGAGCAACGGCGGCGGCGTCTTTGTCGACGACGACACGACCACCATCGACCTCAAGGGCGGCTCTGCCATCGCCAACAACACCGCCACCTACAAAGGCGGCGGTCTCGTGCTCGCAGACAGCACCAACCTCAACATGGAGCGCTCCTCCATCAAGGACAACGTCGCGGGCACGGACGGCGGCGGCATCTACATCGGCTACGACGGCCTGGGCTATGCGGTCAACTCCACGTTCAACCTGACCAACGGCGCTTCCATCAGCGGCAACAGCGCCGGGGGCAACGGCGGCGGCATCAGCAGCAAGGTGAAGGCGACCTCGTCGTTTTTCTTCGACGGCGGCGACTTCAAGCTGATGTCATCGGATAAGAGCGGTGTCGTAGAGAACAACAGCGCCGGCGGCGACGGCGGCGGCGCCTACATGTACAACGAGGACTTCAACAGGGTCAGCGGCATCAGCTTTACGGGCAACACCGCCAAGCACGGAGGCGGCATCTGCTATCTGAGCATCGGCATGGGCAAGCTCATAGACGTCCAGGTAACCGGCAACAGCGCCAGCGAGTACGCCGGCGGCGTCTGCACGCTCAACGACTCGGGACTCGTACTCGGGGGCAAGGTCGTCATCGACCAAAACAACGTCAAGACGGCCAAGAGCAACCTGGAGTTCTGCGGCAGGTTTGCAGACGTCAGCGGAGACGCGTCCTGCCCGCTGGCAAAGGACTCCCGCGTAGGCGTCAGGGTCAAGGACATCAAGGAGTCGCAGGTCGTCTGCGTCACAGATGACAACGACATCATCAAGAGCATCGGCGACAGCTACAAGGACGTCTTCACATCCGACGACGAGTTCCGCCGCGTAGTAAAGCAAGGCGGCGAGATCTGCCTCGAGAGAACGCCCGGCGAGTACGCGCTCGAGATCACAGACGCAGCTAACAACGTCGTAACCAAGAGGGTCGTCACAGGCGACAAGGTCGAGCTCAAGTCGGCCGACTACGCTCCCAGCGGCTACAAGGTGGCGTACTGGACCGTTCAGGGCCTGGGCGACACCTACAGGCTCGAGCCCGCAGACGGCGTCACGAGCTTCACCATGCCCAGTAACAACGTGCGCGTGCTCGTGCGCTGCTCCGAAGTCCTCAGCGACGTGAGCATCTCGCTGCGCGACCCCGCCACCTGGGACAACCTGGGCAAGAACCCCAAGAGGGCCTATATCTCCGCCGTGACTGTCGACGGCACGGCAGACACGTCCTGCGGCATCACCACCAGCGAGGACATACGCCGCTACGTGCTCGTAACGGGCGGCAAGGCGGAGTCCGACGACACCGGGCGCAAGACGGTCACCTACACCGTCAGGCTGGGCAAGATCATGCTCGACGACATCGGCCTGCTCTATAGCGAATCCGCCTTCAAGGGCGCCACGGCCAACTTGAGCACGAGCTTCGCCAGCACGCAGGACGCCAAGGTCGAGACCTCCCTCAACGAGGACGGCGACCTCATCCTCACCGTCAAGGCCACCTTCGACACCCCGCAAGACGCCGTCACGCTTAACGCCGTGAACGTCAACAAGCTGCAGGCAGACCCCTTCGACAGCGTGACGATGCAGGTAAGCGACCTCGAGACCAGCACCGAGAGCACGGCTAGCGGCGTCAAGGCCATGGCAGGCAACGAGAGGGTGGCCATCCTGGCCCCCGCCGAGCCCGGCTGGGAGTTCGACAGCTGGCAGAACCTGCCCAGCGGCGCCAGCATCGACGAGAGCACCGGTGTGCTCACCATCCGCGCGGACGAGGCCGCCAACGCCAAGGTCACAGCTGCCTACAAGCCCCTCGCAAGCGCTATCGCCATCACCGTGGCCGATCTCGAGGTGGGCAAGGAGTTCCCCACCACCATCGAGTCCTGCAAGGTGGCAGGCGCGGCAGAGCGCGACATCACCAGCTCCGTGGCAGGAAACGTCAAGATCGCCTGGACCAAGGCCGACGGAAGCGCCGCCGGCGATACTGTGGAAGGCGACTCCATCTACGAGGGCAACATCACCACGAGCGGCGGCGGTGAGAGCGACTACATCTTCGGGTTCAGCAGCTCGGTGCGCGTCACCATCAACGGCGACCCCGCTGCCGCCGCAGCCCTCGACCCGGATGCCACCACCCAGACGCTGAGCTTCTATGCGCGCACCACAGCAGACGAGCGCTACGACAGCCTGGTCAACGAGCTTCCCACCATCACGGTTTACGATGAGAGCCAGATCGAAGGTTCGCTGCCCAGCGAGGTCTACTACAAGCTCAAGAACGGCGAGATCCTGAGCGCCGCTGTCGCCTGGGATGCAGGCGCGGTCACATTCGAAGATAGCAATGAGCCCATCGAGGTGAAGGGCAGCTTTGCCGATAACGCCGGCGACGTCCACGAGGTGACCCAGAAGGTCCGCCTCGGCGACCTGGGCGCCCCCGAGCCCGAGTACGAAACCGCAACCGACGGCAGCAAGGACCAGGCGCTAAGTTTTAGCGCCGGCCTGGGCTGGGACGGTGCCAGCTCCTGGCAAGTCCGCTACTTGCTCGTCGACATGAGCAACACGGATTCGATCGACCTAAGCGACCTCGACCCCGATGACTTCACTGACTACACCGGCCCCGTGACGCTCAAGTCCAAGCAGTTCCTCCTGGCTTATGCGAACGTCAGCTTTGGCGGCACGGTCAAGCAGAGCATGCTGGGCATCTTCCTGCGCTCGCTTGACGTCGCGGATGTCAAGCTGAGCTCCAACAAGGTCGCCTACGGCAGCGCCCCCCAGGCAACGGTGACCTTCGACGGCGCGCTGTTCACCAAGGACGACGGCTGCACCGTCGACTACAACGCGAAGGCCGGCGTAGGCAAGGCATACGGCCTGGTCTACAGCACCTCGTACGACGTCAACGGCTACAAGCTCTTTAGCTACACCGTCGTCCCGGCCAAGGTCAAGGGCATCGGCGCCAAAGCCGCAGGTAAGAAGAAGGTCAAGGTCTCCTGGAGCAAGCACAAGGCGCAGACCAGCGGCTTTACGGTACGCTACGCCACGAGCAAGGCCAAGCTCGCCAAGAACAAGGGTAAGGCCGTCAAGGTCAAAGGCGCTGCCAAGACCTCGCGCGTGGTCAAGGGCCTCAAGAGCGGCAAGAAGTACTTCTTCAAGGTACGTGCCTACAAGGTCGTGAAGGGCAAGACCTACTACTCCTCTTGGAGTAAGGTCAAAGCCGTCAAGGTCAAATAAGGCAGCCTCAAGGCGCGAAGGGGATGGGGCTTCTCCTCCTCCCCTTCCCATATAAGCACAGATGTCTTCGCCAAGGCACAGCGCGGCCCAACCCGCCGCCTGCCTTGGCGAAGCTGCGTTATAGGGCATGCACTGGAAGGACCATCCACCGCACCCTTTATCTGATGCACCTCATTATCAAAAACGAGAATAATCCACTCACCGCCGGCCGACGAACAAGGACGAACCCCCAGCCCACAGCGGCTAGAATTCGCCGGCGGGGTAAGGCTCTCGTAGCCATTCTGCAATCCCCCACCCTGTGCTGCCACGCGGCACGGACATTTCTGCATAGGGGCGCTAGCTCGCCCCGTAAAACGGCACGGCTAGACCCTTCTGCGATTCGAGGGCTCACTGCACGACGCCCTCAAGCATAAACACACAGCATAGAAAGCAGCCTGCGTCAGGTGCAGTCTCGCGCTGGCATACAGCTGCCATCCAAGCAGCGAAAAGGGAAAGGGAATCACATGAAGAAGATCTTGGTTATCGCCGCCGCTGCGGCACTGTGCGCAGGCATGCTCTCTGGCTGCGGCGCAAGCACCTCCGGCTCCAGCAGCTCCTCCAGCAGCTCCTCCAGCGCAGCGGAGCAGAGCGCCGACGTCGCGATGTCCTACAAGACCGTCGACGAGCTCAAGGCGGACCTGGGCAGCAGCGATGTCGTCGTGGTCGACGTCCGCAAGGCCGCAGACTACCAGGCCGGTCACATCAAGGGCGCTGTCTCTGCCGATATGGACGCAGCCAAGGCCGGCGACAGCGAGTCCGGTACCGCTAACATGAAGGCAGCCCTCAAGGAGGCCACCGGCTCCGAGGACGGCGACGGCAAGGAGCTCGTGCTCGTCTGCTATAGCGGCAAGAGCTATGCGCAGGCTGGCACCAACACCCTCGACTCCATGGGCGTCGACATGACCACCGTCAAGACCCTCGAGGGCGGCATGGAGGCCTGGGGCAGCGACGACCTCGAGAAATAAGCGGGCTTTAGGAATATGAGCGAACCTGTCAAGAAGACAGGCTGGGCAGGGCGCATTGCCGTTGTGGCGTGCGCCCTCGCGCTTGTCGTAAGCTACCTTGCCGTCGACGCCGTGCATAACTGGGTTGACAGCGTCATCGCCATGTTCGCCACCGGCGACTTTACCGTGGTCAAGGAGTTCGTCGCCTCCTACGGCGCCTACGCGGCTGCAGTATCCTTCGCGCTCATGGTGTTCCAAAGCGTCGCAGCCCCGCTTCCCGCGTTCTTGATCACCTTCGCCAACGCCAACCTATTTGGCTGGTGGCAAGGTGCCATCCTCTCCTGGACCAGTGCGATGGCAGGTGCCGCCGTCTGTTTTTGGATTGCGCGCCTCTTGGGCCGCGATGTAGTCGAGAAGCTCATCACCAAAAGCGGCCTGGCGAGCGTCGAGGGCTACTTCGAGCGCCATGGCAACCTCACCATCCTCATCTGCCGCCTGCTGCCCTTTGTCTCGTTTGACTTCGTGAGCTATGCCGCAGGTCTTACGAGCATGTCCTTTGGCGGCTTCATGCTCGCCACGGGTATCGGCCAACTGCCGGCGACCATCGTCTACTCCTATGTGGGCGGCATGCTCACCGGCGGAGCCAAGATGCTGGTGATGGCGCTGTTCATACTCTTCGCCCTGGCAGGCGTCGTGGTCTTGGCACGCCAGCTCTACACGGAGCACGCCAAGAAGAAGACCGCTGCCGGCAAAGCTGCAGCCGCCAGTAAAACCGACGCGAGCGCGCAGTAAAGGCACGTGCGCATGAAGAGCAGCCCCGCAGACAGAAAGAGCACAGGCTCTGCCATCAAGGCCATCGCCTTCGTCGCGGTGGTCTTAGGGCTGTATGCTGCAAACGCAGCTTTCGGGTGGACGGACAAGCTTGACGCAACGCAGACGGCATCTACCCTGCAAACACTCATGGCACAGAACCTCGCCCTGGCCTTGGGTGCGTACTTTGCAGCCGTCGTGCTGGGAAGCACCCTGCTCGCGCTGCCGGGCGTGCTCTTCGCCGTCGTCGCAGGGGCCTGCTTCGGGCCCGTGCTCGGCACCATCGCCTGCGTCGTCTCCTCTACCGCAGGTGCCGTGCTCTCGTTTCTCGCCGGGCGCTACTTTCTCAAAGACGCGCTCAAACCGCGCATCAGCGCCAACGAACTGCTCTCCAAGTGGCTCTTCGGGCGGCAGGAGAACATCGTGGTGACCCTTGCCGTCACGCGCCTGGTACCGCTGTTCCCCTTCAACCTGCAGAACTTCGCCTACGGCATCACCGATGTGAGCCTGGGCGTCTACAGCGCATGTACCGCGCTTTTCATCATCCCCGGCACGGCTCTCTACGTGACCGCGACCGCGGGCGTGCTCGACGCGCAGCATCGCGTACTCTACCTAGCTGTTGCGGCGGTACTGCTCGCCGCGACGTTGCTCGCAGCTGCCCTGCTGCGCCGCCGCTATATCGACAACGGACAAGGCGGCAAGGAGGCTGCGCGATGATCGCCGCAAGCGGATACGCACCCCAGGGCCAAGACGGCCCGGGCAAGCTCGCGCTCATGGGGATTGCGCTCGAGAAAGCCCACTACCCCTTCAAGAACTATCGCCACGCCCGCGCAAAGAGCGTGCTCTTCGCGGGATGCAACTTCCCGTCGCTGTACCCCAGAACCTGCAAGGCGCTCGTCGAGCTTCTTGCCAGCAAAGGCGGCGTAGGCGTCGCCTACGACTGCTGCGGCAAGCCCTTGCGCATGATGGGGCGCGAGGAGGATTTCAAGCGCATATGCTCGCAGATCGGCGCACGCCTGAGCAAGCGCGGCTGCGAGGAGCTCGTCTGCGCCTGCCCCAACTGCCTCTATGCCCTGCGCGGCAACATCCCCCAACGAGTGGTGAGCGTCTACGCCAAGCTCGCGCAGCTGGGCATCATGAGCGCTGCCCCCTCCTCCCCTGCCGCCGTCGGCGGGCAATGCGCCGTTGCAGCAACAGCGGATGCCCCGGACACCAGACGCGACAAGGTCTACTTCCCCCCGTGCCCCGACAGGCGAGAGGGCGTCATCTTCGCCGATATGATGCGCTACCTGCCCGCAGACGTGCGCGCGCTGGGTTGCGCCGGCCCCCATGGCTGCCGCAAGGGCGACAGCTGCGGCGGCTGCGAGGCCCTGGGCTGCTGCAGGCACGACCTCAGCGGGACTATAGGCCGCGATACAGAGATCCTCACTGCCTGCGCCTCCTGCTGCGGCTATCTCACTGCGGCAGGCTACGGCAACGTGCGCATGCTCCTCAGCGACATCTTGGGCGTCGAGGAGTCTCCCGCCATGAGCCGCTCCCTCATCAACCGCGTGAAGACGAAGCTTGCCTGATGACGCGCACGACAGCATATACAGCACAAGAAGGGCGCAGGACGCTCGTCGTCTTCACGCGCGCGCTCGAGGGCGGCGACGTCAAGTCGCGTCTTGCAGATGATCTGACGCCTGCGCAGCGCCGCGAGCTGCACAAGGCGTTTCTGGCGGACCTCGCCGCCCTCGCAGCCGATAGGCGCGTGCGCGACCTGGGCGTTGAGGTCGTCCTCTGCAGCACAGCGTCTGCCATGCCGCCCGAGTTGCACCAGGCCTTCGGGGACGCCTGCGCCTACATCCCCCAGCGCGGCGACAGCTTCAAAGAGCGCTTGGTTGCGGCCTTCCAAGACGCCCAGGCCCTTGGCGCGGGCCCGGTGGTCCTGCTGGGGTCCGACTGCATAGAGACCTCGCCGGAGTCCCTCGTCCGCGCGTTTGCGCTGCTTGAGACGCACGGCATAGTGCTCGGCCCCTCCACCGACGGAGGCTTCTATCTCGCGGGTATCAACGGGGGAAGCCCCGAGGTCTTCGACATCTGCGCCTACGGCACATCGCGCGCCATGGAGCAGGTCCGAGACGCAGCCAAGGAGCGGGGCATCAGCCTGGCCACGCTGCGCCAATGCGGCGACATGGACACGCTGTTCGACCTGCAGATGCTCGCCCACCGCGCGCGCAACGCGAAGACGGGCTATCTCCCCCGCCATACGCTGCAGGCGCTGCGCAGATTCGCCGACCAAGGCGCCCAGACCCTCGAGCACCCCGTATCGCTCATCGTCTGCACCTACAACGAGCTCGCACGCACAGAGACGCTCGCATCCCAGCTGCGCTGCCTTGCCGGCCAATGCGAGGTGATCATCGCAGACGGAGGCTCAACCGACGGCACGCGAGACAGGCTCGCCGGCGAGTTCCGCGTCGTCGACTGCCCCAAGGGGCGCGGCAGGCAGCTCAACCGCGGTGCCGAGGCAAGCCACGGCGACATCCTCTTCTTCATGCACGCCGACAGCATCCTGCCGCCCGACCCCCTCGGCCAGATCCGCCGCGTGATGCAGGGGCATCGCGTCGGCTGCTTTGGGATCAGCTTCCCGCACTCGACTATCGCCATGGCCTGCTGCCAGCGTCTCTCCAACTTCAGGGCGCGCTTCAGGAAGGTGATGTTCGGCGACCAGGGGATCTTCATCGAGCGGGCGCTCTTCGCCGAGCTAGGCGGCTTTAGGGAGATCGCCCTCATGGAGGACTACCAACTTTCGCTTGACCTGCAAGAGCGCCATATCGCCTACGGGATGTGCGACAAGCGCATAGAGACCTCAGACAGGCGCTATGCGGGCTCGATACTGCACCAGCTGGCGGTGATGCGCCAGATGGCGGTCTTAAGGAAGCGCTACCGCCAAGGCGAGGACCCCGAGCTCCTTGCCGCCGAGTACCGCGACCTGCGATGAAAAGCGCCATACGCGACAGACGGCATCTACGCGAGTAGCGCTGCACGCCATGCAGTTGTTTGGTTTCCCCAGGCCAGCATCGAGGGCTGGTCTGGCAAAGCCAAATACCTGGCTTTGCAAGGAAAAGGTTCGACCAAAGGAGGAACCATGAGAAAGAAGCTTGCAGCTATCGTCGCCGCAGGCCTCGCCGTCTGCCTGAGCGCGTTCGTGCTCGCCGGCTGCGGCAGCTCGACCCAGAGCAAGACCGAGGAGAGCTCCAGCTCTACTACCACCGCTGCCGAGCAGACCGCTAGCGACGAGGTCTCGCAGCGCACGGTCTACGTGAGCGCGGATTGGGCCAAGGACGCCATCGACGGCAAGGTCGCCGGCTACGAGGATGTCGTCGTCGCCTGCGTGGCCTATCCCACGGATGCAGCCGATGCGGAGCCCTACAAGGAGCACATCCCCGGCGCCATCTACGTGAGCAACCAGGAAGTCGAAGACGCCACCGGTAACGAGGAGGGCGCCTACAACCTGCTTTCCGCCGACGAGGTGGCAGGCTACCTAGTCAAGAAGGGCATCACCAAGGACACCAAGCTCTTGCTCTACGGTGCCGATATCTCCGGCACCGCCCGCAACGCCTACGCCTACCTGTGGTGCGGCGTCGAGGACGTCAAGATCATCAACGGCGGCATCGAGGCCTGGAAGGCCGCTGGTTACGAGACCGAGAAAACCGAGAACAAGACCGATGCGGCAAGCGAGTTCGGGTGCAGCGTTCCCGCCCACCCCGAGTACTGGACCAGCATCGAGGATGCCAAGTCCAAGCTCGAAAGCGACGACAACTTCAAGCTCGTGAGCATCCGCAGCGAGGAGGAGTGGCTGGGCGAGACCAGCGGTTACACCTACATGGACAAGGCCGGCGAGCCCGAGGGCGCCGTTTGGGGCAAGGGTCCCAAGACCGCAGGCGACGTTGCGGATTTCACCAACGACGACGGCACCGTCAAGACCCTCGATGAGCTTAAAGAGGTCTGGTCTGACTGTGACTTCACGCTCGACAACGAGCTCGCCTTCTACTGCGGCACCGGTTGGCGCGCTTGCGTGCCCTTCCTGGTCCTGTACGAGAACGGCTACGACAACATCTCCGTCTACGACGGCGGCTGGTACGAGTGGCTCATGCACGACGACTACCCCGTCCAGGTGGGCGACCCCGCAAGCGACAGCTGCGAGCACACCACCGTGGGCAAGCTGCCCAGCGGCAAGGCTTCCAAGGAGTAGGGGCCGCCTGTGAGAAAGGCCGCCGTAATCGGCCTCGAGGTTCTGGCCCTGGCATCGCTTGCCGGGGCCTACGCCCTCGAGCACTTCACCAAGGCCAAATTGGGCATGACCCGCTGGGTTAACTACAACTCCGCCGCTATCAAGCAGACGGTACCCGTCGATACGCTCTTCGTGGCATGCGCCGTCGTGCTCGCCGTGCTCCTGATCGCAGCAGTCGTAGCGCTCGTCCGCCAGCCCAAAAGGCCTGCTAGCATCGCAGCAGTCGCCTTCGCTGCCTTGTGGGTCATCGGGTTCGCGCTTGCCGCATGCCGCATCATCCATACGGCAGCCTACGTCTTCACCGTGGCGGCGCTGCTCTTGGGCGCCTTATTCGCCCTCGCTGCGGCGGGACTTACCTTGCGCAAGCGGCAAACAAGGCAAGCACCCCACTGCAGCTAGCAAGACAGAGAGCCTGCATCCCGGCAACAGGATGCAGGCTCTCTTACGTTTGGAGAACCAAGCGCGATTGCGCAAGGCAGCTGCAGCTTACTGGGCGGACTCCCCGTCGACAGGGACGGCCTCCACATCGCTGACGTCGGAATCGGGGTTGGCGAGGCTTCCGGCAGAACTGCTGCCGGTATCGCCGCCCTCTGCAGAGGCATCGCTGGCCGTATCGGCGCTATCGCCGGAAACGTCGCTGCTCACCGCGGTGAACTTGCCGCTCTTGTCGGCAACGGCGCTCACATCGCGCACCGTTCCGTTTTGCGTATAGCGGACCTTGATCTTGTCGCCGGCCTTGGCAAAGGGAAGCTCCTCGCTCACAGACACAGCCGCCACGTAGATGGAGCTGTCGCCCTTGAGCTTGAAGTAGTAGTAGCTGTTGCCGTCCTTGACAACGCTTTCCATCGCCTCGATGGTGCCCGATGCCTCGAGCGCCTCGGTCTGCTCGATCTTAGAGGTGTCGACGTCGATATCGGAGTCGCTCCCCAAAGCGGTGACGTAGTTGGCCTGGGCTTGCTCGACCGTAGAGCCGGTACCGACGATCTGGTACTGCTGCACATCGATATAGGCGTACATCTTGACCAAGCCCGCGCTGTCCTTGAGCGATAGGAAGTACGTGGGCCTGTCGGCGATGTTGAGCAGAAGCGGGCTTGTAGCCTCGTACTTCATCTGCTGGACCTGACCCTCGGCAGAGCGCATGGCGCTCGTCTCCGTCGCGCCGGCGCAGGTATAGTAC
>CAVCDT010000016.1:0-24359 GCA_963600995.1 Akkermansia muciniphila
CCCAAGTACATCCTGGTCTGGGGCAAGGACCCGCTGTACTCCAGCCCGGACAGCTTCTTCGGGCACAGCCTGATCGACCTCAAGAAGCGCGGCTCGAAGTTCATCGTCATCGACCCGCGCCTCACTTGGCTGGCATCGCGCGCAGAGTTCCATCTGCAGCTGCGCCCCGGCACCGATGCCGCGGTGGGCATGGGGCTCGTCCGCGTCATCATCGAAGAGGACCTCTACGACCACGACTTCGTCGAGAAATGGTGCTACGGCTTCGACGAGCTGCGCGAGGCCGTGGCGGAGTGGACGCCCGAGAAGGTCCACGAGGTCACCTGGGTCGACCCCGACGCCCTCGTAGGCGCCGCACGCGCCTTCGCAACCAACGCCCCCTCCACAGCGCTTTGGGGCGTTGCTCTCGACCAGGCCAAGGCCTCGACTCAGGCCGGGATGTGCTTCCTCGACCTGCTCGCGCTGTGCGGCTACCTCGACGTTCCCGGCGGCGTGACGCTGTGCGCTCCCACGAGCTTCATCGGCCAGTGGCGCTACGACATGATGAACGTGCTGACCCCCGAGATGGCGGCAAAGCACATCGTCGACCCCACCGGCAAGTACGAGCTGTTCAACACCGGCGCTGCCATGGGCGGCGTGCAGGGCGACACGCTGCTCAACTACCTCGAAGGCGAGCTGCCGGAGTTCCAAAACGTGCCCTACAAGCTGCGCATGTGCTGGATGATCGGCACCAACCCGCTCGCCTGCATGGCAGACCAGCCGCAGCGCTGGTACAAGGCCATGCTGCCGCTGGACTTCATCGTCGCCAACGAGATCTTCATGACCCCCACCGTCATGGGCCTGTGCGACCTCGTCTTGCCGCTGTCCACCTTCGCCGAGCATGACGGCCTGGTCACCCCGCATTTTGGGCGCAACCAGCACTTCATCGGCGCGATGAACAAGGCGGTCGAGCCCATCGACACCAAGTCGGACCTCGAGATCCTCATCGACATGGGCAAGCGCATGCGCCCGGAGATCTGGGCGAGCATGGACTCCCCGGAGGACTTCTTCCGCAGCAAGCTCAAGGAGGTCTACGACTGGGACTACGACGAGGTCCGAGACGAGGTATGCCGCCAGCACGACTACGAGTACCGCAAGTACGAGACGGGCAAGCTGCGCGCCGACGGCCAGCCCGGCTTCCAGACGACCTCGGGCCTGGTCGAGCTTTCATCCATGCTGCTACCGTGCTTTGACGAGGAGGCTGTGCCCTACTTCGAGGAGCCCGAGTACAGCCAGGCTGCGAAGCCGGAGCTTGCAGACGAGTTCCCGCTGGTCTACACCACGGGCGGCCGCAATATCTCGATGTTCCACTCCGAGCACAGGCAGATCCCGAGCCTGCGCGCCATGCACCCCGACCCGCTGGTCACCATCAACCCCGTCGATGCCGATAAATACGACATCAAGGAAGGCGACTGGGTCGCTGTGGAAAGCCCGCTTGGGCGCTGCATCCAGAAGGCCTATGTCAACGAGAAGGTCTGCCCCAACCTCGTACACATCGAGCACGCCTGGTGGTTCCCCGAGCAAGACGGCGAAGCCCCCAACCTCTACGGCGTATGGGATGCCAACGCGAACAACCTCATCCCGCATGAGAGCGTGGGCGTGACAGGCTACGGAGCCCCTTACAAGAACGGCATGTGCAAGATCTACAAAGTCGATACCCCCAAAGGCTAGAGAGGAGGAACCATGAAGTACGGAATGCTCATCGACTACGGGAACTGCACCAATTGCGGCACCTGCGTGATCGCCTGTCGCAAGGAGAAGAACCTGCCGCTCGAGGAATGGGGCATCAAGGTCAACGAGATAGGTCCCAAGAAGCTAGGCGGCAAATGGGAATGGGACTACGTCCCCGTTCCCTCCCGCCTGTGCGACCTGTGCGCAGGACGCATGGCAGAGGGCAAGCTGCCCTCCTGCCAGCACCACTGCCTGGCAAAGGTCATCGAGGTGCTTCCCCTCGAGGAAATTCCCGCCCGCATGGAGCAGATCGGCACCAAAGTCACCTGCTATCTGCCCTGACGATTTTGGAGTGGCTTGCTATGCAGCGACGCGAAGGCTTCACAACGCTTACCGACCTATCAGAGTTCGAGCAGATCACCTGGTCGTTTCTGGTCAACGTCAAGATGACCTGGGAATACGACGGAATCGCCTATCTCTTTAGGGAAGCCGGCATCCCGATCTACGGCTACGACAAGGGCACCACCAAGATGAACCACCCCGTCATGGGAATGGCCATCCCCATGAGCAAGGACAAGAACTACGGAGTCGACCTGTACGTCCCCAACACGATGAAGGCGATGGCCCAAAAGCTCATCGCCAACTGGGACCGCGTGAGGGAGTGCGCACAGATCGAAGCCGAGGTAGGTCAAAAGCACTACGAGCGCTTCGAAGAGGAGGCACGTGTCAACAAGGAACGCTACGAATCCGAGAAACGTTGCCAGCGCAAAGAGCGCGTCCGCAGCCACCTCGCGTCGCTTCTCCCCTTTGCCGCCAGGGCATAAGGCGGCATACCCATCCCCATCTCAAAGGAGGAACAATGCTTCAAACCGTTGCAGACACCGCAGCCCCCAAGAAGAGTGGCGGCTTGCACTACGCATTCGCGATCTGCTTGGGCGGCTTTCTAACCCAGATGATCGTCTTGAGCTGCCAGCGCATCCCCTCGATCGCGCTCGAGCCCATCCGCAACACCCTTGGCGTCGGGTACGCAGAGGTAGGCCTGATCACCTCTGTGTTCATGATCTTCTACGCCGGCCTCTCCATCGTCTGGGGCATGCTGGGCGATAAGATCGGCACCCGCAAGGCGATCACCATCGCCTGCGCCCTGGCTTCCATCGGCGCGATCAGCTTCGGCCTGCTCGCCCCGCTGGGTCTGCCTGTCGCAATCGTGACCTGGGCGATCGCCGGCATCGGCACCGCAGGCTTGCTGATGGCGATCCTGCCTAAGATCGTCTCACGCTGGTTCGCGCCCAACAAGCGCGGCTTCGGCATGTCGCTGATCACCCCAGGCGCCAACTTCTCCGCCATCATCCTCGGCATCGTGGCGCCTCTCATCATCGCCGCTACCGGCTGGCAGGCGACCTACATCATCTTCGGCGTCCTCTTCGCAGCCATCGCCGTCTTCGTCGCGATCGTGTTCCGCGAGGGGCCCGAGGAGAAGGGCCTTGCCCCCTACGGCGCCCCCGCCGGCACGCAGGCCGCCCCTGCCGCCAAGATCGAGAAGAGCGCTGATCAGGAAGGCGCGCTGAGCAAGCTCGGGCGTGTCCTCAAGATGCCCATCTCCTGGCACTTCGGCATCTTCTACATCATCTACCAGATCGCCTACATGGCAGCGACCCAGTACTACGTCTCCTCCATCCAGTCCGTCGGATTCGAGCTTGGGCAGGCAGCGCTCGCCATCACCATCGGCGGCGTGCTCACCATCTGCGTCGAGCTCATTCTCGGCCAGCTGTCCGACCGCATGGAGCGCAAGAACATCATCGGCGCCGTGGTCTTGATCGGCGCGGTCCTCGGGTTCGGCTACTGGTTCTACCTGACCCACACCGCGACCCCGTCCCTGTACGTCTGCTACTTCTTCGTCGCACTGATAAGCGCTTCTACCGGCGTCATCACGGTCATCATGACCGGTGCGGGCGAGTACTACGATGACGACGTCCGCGCAACCGGCACGGGCTTCGTCGGCACCGTTAACCTCGTCGGCCGCTACCTGGGCCCCTGGATCGCAGGCATGCTGATCGACGCGACCGGCGTCGTGGGCAACTCCTTCGCGATCGTCGGCGTGTGCTTCCTGGTCTCCGCGCTAATCGCCTTCAGCTTCCCCCGCGTCGAGAAGCTCCGTCCTCACGCGAAGGAGATCTAACCCTCCCCTCTCTGCGGCGTTTCCCCTCTTAAGCTGCAGAGACACAGAAGGTTGCTCTAACAAGGAGCAGCTGCTTCCCCTCTTGCGAGGCATCGCCATCCCAGCGGTGCCTCGCGCGCTTTTGCCTAGCCCAAGGTGTCAGGGCCCAAAGAAAGCCTCCGCCGATGCTCGAGAACATAAGGGGGAAGCTTTCTCGAACATCGGCGAAACCGCCATATCCAGCATCCAAAAAGAGGGGGATTGAATGCCAGGCGGCAAGGAGGGAGTCTCTAGCGAAACCAATGCGAAGAGGAAAGGTGAAGAACGCCTTGGCTCGCCGTAAGTCAAGGATAAACGCGCCTTACCAAATGACCCTACGGCAGCTTTGTCATGCTCCCATGACAAAGCAGGCTGACAACCCACCGTGCTGGAATACCGCCCCGCCTCAAGCGCAGGCAAGCTCCAGCTTCTGTTCCCTTCGCTTTGTCATCGCGCTATTACGAATACGAATGGAAGATATTTATCATATGAAGCGATAATATAGTTCCATATAGCAACTCTCATGTAGAAGAGACGCATAAATCGAGGCAGCAGGACACTGCAAGACCTGCAATAGCCAATTGACCAGAAGGCAGAGCCGCTCTTCGAGCTCTCCGGGTTTGTGCGGCTCATACATGAGGGCAACAAGGCGAGAGTGGGGCCTGCCTATTTTGCTACAGCGCTTTGCAACCGTGCCTTTGGAGGAGGAACCCCGGCACATGTAAGGCGCAGAAGAGAGGAAAGGAGTCTACCTGCCGCTTGCCGCAGCGGTCTGACGCACAAAGCAGACGGGAGCGCTTTGCGCTGATACAGCTTGGCGCTCGCCGCTTTAAGCGAGGCAGCAGTCTAGATACATCGCCAAGAGGGAGGCGAACGCATTGCGAATCGAACAGTTGGAAGAGTTCCTGATATGGGCGAACAGCAAGACGGTCGAGGAAGCCGCAGCCAAAGTCCATATCTCGCAATCCGCAATGAGCAAGCACCTGCTTGCTCTAGAGACAGAGATCGGCGCGCAGCTCATAAACAGAGAGCGCAAGAACCACCTGACAGAGGCCGGCCTGTGCCTTTACAACGGCTTAGCCGAGATCCTGCCCAAATTGGAATCTGTCATCGAGCACTGTAAGAACATCGACCAGAAGCAGTACGCACATATATCCGTATGGGACCCGTTCGTATTCTCGGGCGCCATGAGCATCTTCGAGCGGATCATGCACAACTTCGAGGACACATACGAGGACAACGTGCGCTTCGAGCTCAAAAACGAAGCATATGCGACTCCCCTCGAGGCAGTATGCGACGGCTTCGTCGACGTGGCTATCGAGTATGCTCCCCTCGGCTCTGACCTCAACCCCGGGAGAGACGATATCAAGCTGTTCCCGCTGCTCGACGAGCCGATCATCATCTGGTGCAACAAAGAGCACCCCCTTGCCAGGAAGGAAGAGGTGCATGTAACCGATCTGGCCGGTATCCCCATCATGTGTAGCATGCGCCAAGCCCATCCTCTCCAAAGCTCCATCGTGGAACTTTGCAAGGGTCATGGGTTCAACCCCATCTTCCACCGCTTCGACCCTACATCGGCGGCGAGCTTCTTTTACGGCGAGCCCAAGAACTGCGTGTATCTCGTCACACAGGGGATGCAAGGCGACAACAGGTTCAAAGCCCGCAAGGAGATGGTGGTCAGGAAGCTTGCGGAGCCCTCCTTTGCCGTCAGCTCGTTTGTGGTCCTCAGGAAAAACGAGTCGAACCGGGCGCTTGGGGATTTCTCAGAGTACCTTGCCTGCAACACCAAGCACTAAGCCGAGCACAAAAAACGTCTCTGGAGGGCGCCGCTGCATCATGCAGCGGCGCCCCCTGCCTTTGCGGCGCATACGTAATCGCATCATTCGAAAACACGTTGCCGTGTCTCCGTTTTGGCGCTTAGCCCATTACCCGGCAGCTCCATATGCTCTTTATGCGCGCTTCGTGCCATATGGCGCGAATCAGTTTAGAGAGAGAACGAGAGAGGAGACGATATGAAGATCCCACAAGGAGAGTACAGGGTCGGGACTGACGACGATTACTACGTCAGGACCAACGTCTGGTCTGCGCCTGGCTGCCATGGTTCTGCATGCGGTGCGATTCTTCACGTCAAGGACGGAAAGCTCGTCGATATCGAGGGCGACGAGAGCAACCCCATCACGCAGGGGCGTCTGTGCATCAAATGCCTGAACATCCCCGAGTACCAATACCATCCGGACCGCATCATCTACCCCATGAAGCGCGACCCCAAAGACCGCGGCAAGGACAAATGGGAGCGTATCACCTGGGATGAGGCCTACGACCTCATCGTCGAGAAGACCGAGATGGTCCGCAAGAAGTCCGGCACGAACAACGCCGTCTTGACGCTGGGTGGCACCGGCCGCGAGGCGACTATGTTCTACCCGGTCATCTCTTTCACCAACTTCAAGTCCGCCAACGTCGCCGCGCCCATATCAGGCGACTCCTGCTACGGCCCGCGCTGCATGATGGCAAGCTACATGTACGGCTCTGGTTACCCAGAGATCGACAGCGGCATGTTCTTCCCCGACAAGTACGACGACCCCCGCTTCGAGCGACCCGAGTACATCATCATCTGGGGCTCCAACCCGCTGATCTCCAACCCGGCCGGCTACATGGGCTACCAGATCATCGACATGATGAAGATGGGCACCAAGATCTTCGTAGTCGACCCCCAGGTCACCTGGCTGGGTTCTCGCGCGGAGGCCGTCCTCCAACTCAAACCCGGCACTGATGCCGCATTGGCCCTGGGCATGCTCAACGTCATCATCAACGAGGACATCTACAACCATAACTTCGTCGAGAAGTGGACCTTCGGCTTCGACGAGCTGAGCGAGCGCGTCCAGGAGTACACCCCCGAGCGCGTCGAGGAGATCACGACCGTTCCCGCCGACCTCATCCGCAAGGTCGCCCGTGCGTATGCCACTGCAGACGGAACCGGCCGCAACTGCTCCATCTTCATGGGCGTTGCGATGGAGATGCAGGTCGACGCGGTCTCTGACATCTACGCCGTGCTCGACCTGATCGCCATCACCGGCAACCTGGACGTCCCCGGCGGCAACGTCATCGGCCCCAAAGAGTCCTTCACCGGCGCTTGGCGCTATGAGCAGGTCAAATGGGTCGAACCCGAGGACCTCCAAAGGCGCATCGGCAACGACCGCGAGCCCATCGAGCGCAACGCGCTCTCCAACGTCCAGTCCGACATGATCTTGCCCCATCTCGAGCTTCCCGATGACGAGCGCGATGTCAGGATGATCTGGTTCAACAGCTGCAATGCGCTGGTCTGCATGCCCGCCGAGCCGCAACGTTGGATCAAGGCCTGCAAGAAGATGGACTTCAACGTCGTCCAGGACCTGGTCATGACCCCGACCGCCATGGCCCTGTGCGATCTGTTCCTCCCCGTTGCGACCTTCCCCGAGCACGACGGCATCGTCCAGATCCACTACGGACGCCATACCCCCTACCTCGGAGCCGAGGTCAAGGCCCTGGAATACGGTGAGACCAAGTCCGACCTCGAGGTCGCATTCGAGCTCGGCAAGCGCCTGAACCCCGCTGGCTGGGCCGATTGGGAGACCATCGAGGACTGGATGGACGATCAGATCAAGCCCACCGGCCTCACCTTCGATGAGTTGCGCCACAAGGGCATCCTGACGATCGACGGTTGGGATTACAAAAAATACGAGACCGGTGCTCTGCGCCGCGACGGCGAGCCCGGCTTCGAGACGGTGTCTGGATTGATCGAGCTCAGGTCGATTATGATGGAGTTCTGGGAGACCGACCCGCTGCCCTTCCACGAGCCCTCGCCTTTCGGCGCCGAGGCCAACCCCGAGTATGCGGCGAAGTACCCGCTGATCCTGACCACTGGCGGGCGCAAGTTCACCCAGTTCCACTCGGAGTGGCACCACGTCGAGAGCTTCAGGAACATCGACCCCTGGCCCGTCCTCACCGTCAACCCTAAGACCGCAGCCGAATACGGCCTGGAAGAGGGCTGCTGGGCAGAGGTCTTCAACGACTACGGCAAATGCCGCCTGAACGTCAAGATCTCCCCCACGATTCCCGAGGGAACCGTGCACTCCACCCACGGCTGGTGGTTCCCCGAGCAAGACGCAGAGGAACCCAACCTGTTTGGCGCCTTCAAGTCGAACATCAACACCCTGCTCCCCAACGACCACATCGGCCGTCTCAACAAGGGAGCACCCTACAAGTCCAATCAGTGCAGCGTTCGCCGCGTTGCCGGGCTTAACGAAGACTAGATACGCTCGATATTCGATTGGAGGCACAAAATGAGCAAGAACGCGCTTCTTGTGAATTACCAGTACTGCTTTGGCTGCCACAGCTGCGAGTTCGCATGCCGCAACCACTTGCAGCTCGAGAAGGAGAAGTTCGGCATCAAGCTGACCGAGGTCAAGCCGATGCAAGTCGGAGAATACGATTGGAACTGGGATTACGTGCCCGTTCCCACCAAGCTCTGCGACCAGTGCGTCAACCGCCGAGCAGAAGGAGAGAAGCCGGCATGCGTCAAGCACTGCCAGGCGTTCTGCATGGAGTTCGGCACGGTCGAGGAGATGGCTCGCCGCGCAGAGGAGCTCGGCGACAAAACCGCCTTGTTCGTTCTATAGGCAACAGCGCGCGGCGGGGCACCTGCCCGCCGCGCACCCCTTGCACAGACAAAGACACGCAACGCCAAAGACCAGCAGATGAGCTGACGGGCTCGCTATGACTCGAGTAGGAAATTTCGCTATGGCACAAAGGCAACGTTGGTGGACTACCGTCACCGATATCGAGGAGTACAAGAAGACCACCTGGTCGTTTTTGAAGAACATCAAGATGACCTGGGAATACGACGGCATGGCCTATCTCTTTAGAGAGGCGGGCATCCCTGTCGCGGGCATCGACCGCGGCACTCTGAAGATGAACCACCCCATCATGGCCATGGGGGTCCCCATCCAGCGCGACAAGAACTACGGAGTCGACATCTACGTGCCGCAGGGCATGAAAGGCAGAGCCGTCGCCCTTCTGTGCGATGAGGACCACGTCCGCGAATGCGCCCAGCTCGAAGCAGAGATAGCCGGCGAGCAAGCCGAGCTGTTCAAAGAAGCTGTTCTCGAGAGCAAAGCGCGAAACGCCACGGCACGAAAGAACCATCGCAAGGTTTTCCTTACAAGCCTGTTTGCCGGGAGGACAGCTGGCTCTTAGGCGAAGCGATTCTCAAAGGAGAGAACAATGCTGCAAACCTATGAAGACACCCAGCAGAAATCGGGTGGTCTCCACTACGCGTTCGTTATCTGCATCGCAGGCTTCCTGCTGTCGGGCATCGTCCTGGCAGCCCAGAGGCTCCCATCTATCGCCCTCGACTCCGTTCGCGAGGCTTTGGGAGTCGGTTATGCCGAGGTCGGCCTGATTACCTCGGTATTCATGATCTTCTATGCCGGTTTGTCCCTTGTCTGGGGCATGCTGGGTGACAAGATTGGCACCCGCTGGGCCATGACCCTGGCCTGCGGTCTTTCATCGCTGGGCACTATCCTCTTCGGCCTGTTTGGCGGAACGAGCCTGGCCGTTGCGATCGTCACCTGGGCGATTGCCGGCATCGGCTGCGCTGGTTTGCTGATGGCCATCTTGCCCAAGGTCATCTCCCGTTGGTTCGCGCCCAACAAACGCGGCTTCGGCATGTCCTTGTGCACCCCTGGCGCCAACTTCGCTGCCTTGATCCTGGGTGTCATCGCCCCCATCATCATCAACAGCCTCGGCTGGAACATGACCTACGTCGTGTTCGGTATCTACTTCGCGGCGATCACCTTGTTCGTGGGGATCACCTTCAAAGAGTCTCCCGAAGATATCGGCCTGACTCCCTACGGCGCCCCCATCGGCACTCAGGCTGCCCCTGCTCCCAAGATTGAGGAGAAGGCCGATGTCGCTACCGGCAAGAAGCGCTCCCCTCTCGCACAGGTCGTGCGCATGGGAATCACCTGGCACTTCGGCCTGTTCTATGCCGTCTACCAGCTCGGCTACATGGCCGCCACCCAGTACTACGTCGTCTCGATGACCGGCAACGGCTTCGACCTTGCCACTGCTGCTTTCTCCCTCACTGTCGGCGGCATCCTCACTATCGTCACCGAGCTCGTCGTCGGCTCCTTGTCCGACCGCTTCGAGCGCAAGACGATGATCGGCATCATGGTCGCTTGCACGGCAGTGCTGTCAGCCGGCTATGCCGCTTACTTGCTCAACACCCCCGCGCCGAGCATCGCACCTTGCTACTTCTTCATCGCCACCATCAGCGCATCCACTGGCGTTATCACCATCATCATGTCTGGTGCCGGCGAGTACTACAACGACGAATGCCGCGCTACCGGCACGGGCATGATCGGCACCATCAACATCGTCGGGCGCTACCTTGGCCCCTGGGTCGCAGGCATCGTCATCGACATGACCGCGCAGACCGCCTACGCGTTCGTTATCGTCGCTGTTTCCATGGCCGTTGCCGCACTCATCGCCTTCGCGATGCCCAAGGCGGCAACAGTCCAAGCAAAATGGGCAAACTAGCAAAGACACAGCCTCTTAACCTTGCCTGATACGCACTTACGTTTGGCGCCAGACCCTCCAAGGCCTGGCGCCAAGCAACGTTTAGAGAACGGTGATTCACATGGCATGTTTTCCTTGTATCAGATGCGACAGATGCAGAAGCACGATTCCCAAGCTGCAGCTTGTATGCGAGGACTGCGGCGAGCCGCTCCAACCGGGCCTCAGAGAGTGCCCCGTATGTGGAAGCACCAAAAAGGCCATGAAACAGATAGAGTCCTCCCCTACTTCACCCTGACCTTGACCCTGACAACCTTGGAGAAAGCTTTGTAGTTGGCTGTCGCCGCAACATGCACCTTTACCTCGAGCTTGCAGACGCCCTTCTTAGCACCCTTCCTAACGGTCACTTTCACGGTCTTCTTATTGATCTTCAAGGCCTTATAAGCTTGACGGGCAGACCCTTTCTTGACCTTCTTGAACGTCGCCTTGGTCTGCTTGGCGAGGTTCTTGATGATAATCGGCCTGACCGTCAACTTACCCTTGGCAAGCTTCTTACAAGCGATCTTGCGCACCTTGGTCTTCACCTTGACCGGGTTCTTGACCTTGTCGATAGACCATTTGACCACCTTGCAGCTAGCTTCATCGCCATCCGACCATCTATAGCCGTCCTTCAAAGTGATGCGTGCCTCGTAACTGCTGGCGTTCACCGCCTTGTCCGTACCCTCGATCTCATAACCTGCATCGGCTGCAACGCCCGTGAGCATCTTGCCGTTACAGACAAGCTCGCCCGCCGCCTGGGCAAGGCTCCATTCGATCTGCTTGGCATCGGTACTGCCATCAGCCCACGCATAGCCCGCTGCCAGGGTAACGACAGCCGTGTATATGCCAGGATCAGCAGCCTTCCAATCGCCGCTCAGTACATAGCCCGCACCTTCTTCGACGCCGATTTGCGCGTCACCGTTGTCAACAAAGCCAGCATAGGCATCAGGTACGGCGATTTTCATCACCATTGGTGACGGCGCAGGATCAGTGCCAGGCGCCGCAATCGTAAAGGTGCCCTCGACAACGCCATGGGCATAGACGTTCTTATTACCGCTTGTGTTGATAAGCAGCGCCACCTCCTTGACGGAGGTATCCTTCACGCCAAACTCCCTAACCTCGGCAAAGCTTCTGGCTGTAACCTTCGTGCCGTCGAAAAGCTCAACCTCTTTGCTGGGTTCCGCTCCCAGAATCCAAGTGAGGATCTCCAAGTGGCCAACCTTCTTGCCATAGGCGTCATAGCCTACGACTATCTCGCAGTTTTCCTCGTCGATCTCCTCATCAGTACCGCAGAGGTACACATAGGACGAGGAGCTTCTGCTCGATGGCTTGCCGTTTTCCCAATTGAGAATCCAGTTGGACAGCTCGCCTGCAGCGCCGGCCGCGCCAAACAGAGAGCTTTTGAGCGTAGCGCGCTTTGCCGTGCCGTCATACGTGCTCTTAGTACCCGTCCATTCTACGAAGTACTCCTTGTCTGCGACCACGATAGCGTCATCATCGAATCCCATATCCAGGTAATCGACGAAGTAGGGAACCTTAACCGCAGCGTCAGAACTTCCCGTGCTCCACTCATAGCAATCAGTATCTTTGAGGGTAAAGGTAGGCTCATATGAACCCGCATCAGCTGCCTCGCAGCCATCGGCCGTATAGAGCTTGCTGCTCGTTTACTTATCGTCAAAGATAATTTCATGCCAGATTTATCATGTTCTTTGCAGGGTTTGCTCTACACAAGTAGAGCTCCTTATAATTTTTAGGTATAGCACATTAAATTCCATTTACTTCGTAACTATTCCCCGATACCATGAATCTGCCCTTCAGCCAGTTTTGGGTGCAACAATTGCACCCTCTAACAATATCATTCATAGCTAATCTGTTCGAAACCCCCAAATTCCGCTACCTATTTTATCGGGTTGCAATCTATTCAGCGCTAATACGCGCTATATGCAAACTTGAGCAAACTGCAGGTTTACTGGCAAATCAAATATAGAGAGCTGCATGTAACTACATAAGCCAATCACCAACGTCAAATCATTTGGATTTGCAACACATATGCATATCAGCTAGCTTCCTAACATTGAAACTCTTAAAAGAGGTCGACAGACTAATTTCGCTCAAACGCTTGCTGACGAATGTTCCATGCGCCACTCTCTAACCTAGGGTGCAACAATTGCACCCTAAACACATAGCGCTGAGGGGCTCATAGCCAAAAGCATCGGACAAAGCAGTTGCTCCTATCGAGAACGCAAACTTCGAATATGGCAACCCTTGGGTGCAATGAGTGCACCCAAGGGTTATTCACTCATTCTAGAAAATTGAATAATATTCAATCCAATTGGGTGAAATTGAATTGTGCATCTAACCAAAGCAGCTTCTAAATACAGGGTGCAACTGTTGCACCCAAACCAGTTAACTCAGCACAAAACGAAGTTTAATGGGACAGATCAACATAAAAACTAACATCCCAATAGAGAATAGGAGTGTATTTAATAGAAAATAAGCGATCTAAGCAGCAAACTGCATGAAAACCCATTAGAATGACAAAAACGCAATTTTTAACGCTATCGAGAATGGAGCAGCCATGAGCGATGAGGAGAAGAAGGAAAAAAGAACGTACTCTGTTTACCTCACGCCCGATGTTATCGAGCAAATCGACCGTGATGCAGCAGAGAACAACATGAAGCGCAGCCCGTACCTGGCTAAAAAGCTAACAGAGCTTGCAACGGGTGAAGCCGCAGAAGAGGCCGATTTCCCTCTTATCCTAGTCATGAGCTCCCACAAAGGCGGCGTGGCAAAGACCATCACCGCTGCAAACCTCGCCGTAGAGTACGCAATCCAGGGCAAGAAAACCTTGGTGATCGACCTCGACGGTCAAGGATCCATCAGCGAGTACCTGCACGTCTATGATGAGGGCAATGAAAAGCCCTGTATCGCCGATGTCATGGTTACCCAGCAAGACGGCAGCAGCCTCACACTGTCCCAGGTCAAGCGCCAGGCAGAGATCATCGACGACGAAGGCGAGACCCATATCATCGATAATCTCGAGGTCGTCCCCAGCGACCTGCGCTTCGATAACGCAGACTCCAAGATGAAGAACTCCTCGATGGCCGGTGTGGACACCAGACTTCGCGACGCGATCAAAGACCTCATCGACGAGGTAGAAGAAGCAGGGGAGGACCCCTACGAACTCATCATCATCGACTGCCCTCCGCGCGTAGACCTGGTCACCACCAACGCGATCACCGCACTGGGTGCAGGTAGGGCAAGCTCCATGGTCATCGTCCCGGTACGCCCCGACGGTTTCTCCAAGCGTGGCATGGAGAGCACGGTGAGCGCCATCGCCGCCGTTAGCCGCTCCAAGAAAACGCGCATGGCCAACTGGATGCTCCTGCGCACCATCGACGAGCCGCGTACCAACCTGTCCCGCTTGCTCGAGGACACCGTCAAAGAGGACTTCCCCGATGCGAAGTTCCTCAACACCAAGATCGATAAGGCCGTCGTTGTGATGGAAAGCTCCCAGTTCTATACGCCGCTCGCGTACTACGCACCCAACTCCAAGAGCCGCAGCCAGTACATCGAGCTCGCACAAGAAATCGAGGCGATTGCAAATGGCGACTAGCAAGATGATGGCCGCTAAGAAGAAAGCGGCCGAGAAGGCGAAGAAAGAAGCTGCTGCAGCGGGCGCGCAGACAAACGAAGCGTATGAGAGCTACGCGGCTCAAGCAGCAGGAAACGCTGCGCAAACCGAAGGGGAAGAGCTGCTCAAAGAAGCGCTTGCCTCCAAGGCCGCAGACGGCATGAGCGCAGGTGAGCTCATCGTCAGCGAGAAGGCGCGTAAATCCCTACTCTCCAAGGCAGGGTTCGACTACCTCGACGTCCGCGAGCTAACACCCAACCCCAAGAACACCTACGAGGTAGACGAGGGAAGCGTCGAGAGCCTGGCCAGCCTCATCTTCGAGTCGAAGAACACTACACCGCTCATCGTCCGTGAAGTGCCAGTGAGCGAGAGCTACCCCCATGGCTATGAGATCGTCGACGGCGAGCGTCGCTATCGCGCCCATCTGCTGCTGGGACAAAAACACGGCGAGCACTGGTACATGGCACCGGTAAGGGTGTTCCATATCGGAGCGCTCTCCGACGAAGACGCAGAGTTCATGCTCCATGCAGAAAACGTCGGTCAGCGTGACATGAAGCCCTCTGAGAGGGCACGTGGCGTAGCGATGGTCATCGACCGCGTGGTCAAGCAACGCGAGGCAGACCCGGAGTCAATGCGCGGACGCAAGACCAAGGATATCATCGCAGAGCAGTTCGGTGTGTCTGCGCGTACAGCTGTCATGGAATCCAATATCGGCCACAACCTGGGCCAAGCCGGCATGGATGCATACGATGCAGGTCAGATAACCAAAACCGCAGCTGATGCCGTCTCGAAGCTCCCCGTTAAAGAGCAAGAAGAGCTGATAGCCCAGGTCAAAAGCGGTGAGCTGCCCAAGAGCGAGGTCGAGCACGCAGCAAAGGGGAAGAAGACAACAAGCACGAGAATTCCCAAGACAGCTGACGAAGACCTCCGTGACGCAAGGCGAGCACTAAAGCGAGCTCTCGTTAAGAACAGCACGCCCGACAGGGTGCTCATCGCGGAGTTACGCAACCTACTCGACAAACTCGATCCAGAGCACGGTAGGGGAGAGTAAATAGAAAGCTACTCACGCAAGGGAAACCGTAGCATAAAGGGATGAGCAACAGAGTAAAACTGAGCATGCAAAGGAGAACCCAGGGCAGGCGCAGCACACTCCCAACTCGTATGCCAGGAAAATGAAACCTGGCGGTTAATCAGGTTGTTTTGTTTCGTTTTGAGTGCTGCTCTGAACTGCAGTTTAATGGTTTTCTTGACTGAGCCGCGTTGGATGTTGGCTGCTCGTATTACAGTGTTTACGGTACCTATAGAGCAGCCAATTTTCTTTGCTATCTGTGTTTGCGTCATGCCACTGCCGTAAAGCTTACAGATTTGCCTGTTGCGGTTATCCCTCTTGGTTCTTGTAGCCAGTTTTGCAACTTGGCGTGTTGTCTGACGCTTGGATGCAAAGAAGTTGACGGCTGTGATCTCCTGGGTTTCGAGCTGGAGTTTTGCGATGATGCTTTCCTTGCTCAGTGGGTAGAAGCCGGTCTTGCCTTTGTGCGCGCCATGTTTGATGGTTACCTCGTCGACCGTCTTGGCGATCTGTTCGATGTCTTGTGCAGGCAGCGGCTCTCGTAGCTTGTTGTTGAGTTGGTGCGTGCGGCGGAGCGCCTCTTGCGGGCCGAGCACTTGTGTGGCTGCGTTGTAGTAGACAAAGAGGCACAGGTCTCGAGTGCCCTGGCACCCGCCATGGGCCTCACGGTAGGCTACGAGCTCTTCGACCTTTGACATACGCATCATCTGCAGGCGATCGAACTTGTAGATGCGAGCGCTCTTGCCTTTATGGGGCTTCTCATTTTGAACGCTCACTACGTTTTGTTTGCAGAACTCGTTGAGGCTTGCAAGGTTGTGGAAGCTCGGCGATGTCGAGATGAGCTTGGCGCGGCGTGCGGCCGTGCTATTGAACGATCCGGGGATCCTTGCAACGCGCGCAATGTCGAACACGCTGGTGTCAAGCTCGCTTCCGGGCACATGGGCTACCAGTTCGCGCTCCATTAAAACAGCGAGCTTGCGACGCACATCGGCCATGAAGTCGAGGACCTTGCTGTTGACCTGCCCGTCTTTGAGCCGGTAGGGGATGGATTTCTCGAGCACGTAGTAGACCTGCAAGCCGCGGCCGCTATCGACGACGATGTTGGGCGCGGGGATAGTCCCTGCGCCTATCGCGCTGTCAAGGCGTTGGCGCAGCGCAGGCACGATGCTCGTGTGAGAGCCCTTGTGGGCATCGACGTCGAACATGATGGCGTTGACCTGGCGGCACTTGGCTGTATCACGCCGTTTGCCGGCAAAGCTGTTGACGCTCACGTAATGGTCGTTGGTGTCGATGAAGGTGCTGCGCAGGTAGCCGAGCTGAGAGCAGGGGAGGGACTCCTCGGCCCACAGGCTGCCGCGGCGCGTGGCGACAACGGCGTTGCTCTTGCGGTCGTCGTGGAAGAGGATCGCATAAAACTGCGCCGCCTCGCTTGCAAGAGGTGCGTTGCTTACGGGAAGGGCGGTCTGTGCGGCGGAAACAGGCATATAACAAGCCCGCGCTTGGTACATGAAGCGTTAAAGGGAGCGGCCCGCCGCAGGGTATGAAATCCTAAGCGCTTGCTAGCGTTGCAGGCAGACATATTGCGTTGTACCAGGGGGAAACGGGCCTTCCTCCTTCCGTGCATTGCCGATAAAGAGCGCGGTAGAGTTGCGAAAAGGCCCCTGAGCAGGTAAAATACCTGCAGAAACATGGATCAATGCTTTACTTTGGCGAGTCTGGCATTTGACCTTATCGTGTTTCTATCGCACAGGCCCCGGGTGCAACCGGGGCCATTCTTATCTCAGTTTTCAACTTGCATACAATTTAATCGGTCGTTTGTAGTGCGTCAAGCGATTCCATTAAAAAGTTTTGGCTTGCTTTTAATGGAAACGGGAAGGCGCTTAATACAATAGAGATGATTCAAGAAGCCTTGAGTTTCGCTCGGATGCTACCTCTATACCCGTGAGCTGGGGTTTTACAGTGATGCCGGTGTTCGCATCGGCGCATGAAGCAGAGTTCAGCAATAGTGCATTAAACACATGGCAAAGCACATGGCTGGTTTTAATGGACTGCTTGCCGGCGCTCTCTTAACGGAGCCGCCAACGTGTTAGGATGACTGAGCTGGGAGGGACAAACGCCCCTGCCAATCTAGCGTTACGGGCCTTCTGGCCTGCCAAGACCGCACGAGCATGCGAGGTATATTCCATGAGAGTCCTTTTGATGAACGGCCCCAACCTCAACTTGCTGGGGGTGCGCGAGCCCGATGTGTACGGCTCGACCACGCTCGCAGACATCGAGCAGATGTTTCGCGAGTACGCCGCCAGCTGCGGCGTGGAGGACGTCGAGTGCTTCCAGAGCAATCACGAGGGTGCGCTGATCGACAAGATCCACGAGTCCATGGGCAGCTTCGACGGCGTCGTCTACAATCCCGGCGCGCATACGCATTACAGCTACGCCATCCACGATGCCATTACGAGCGTCACCACCCCGGTGGTTGAGATCCATATATCGGACATCTCCAAGCGCAAGGAGGAGTTCCGCCATCACAGCGTCCTCGCCGATGCCTGCATCGGCCAGGTTAAGGGCCTGGGTGCAGAGGGTTACCTGCGCGCGCTCGATATGCTCTTGGAGCATCTGCGATGAGGGCCGCGCGTCGTATCGAGAAGGCCCGCGAGCTTCTCGCGCGGGAGGGGCTCGACGCCGTTATCGTGAGGTCGACTGCCGATCTGCAGTGGCTCACCGGTTTCGAGGCGGTCTTCGACACAGAGCAAGCACATACCGCCGTCATTACCGCTGACGACTGCATCATCCATACCGACAGCCGCTATGTCACCGCCATGCGCAATGCCGCCCAGCAGGAGGGGCTGTGGCAGGTCGACGACGGGCGCGAGGGCGCCGCTGCCTTTGCGGCACGCGTTTTGGATGATGCCGGCCTCGCTAACGGCAACATCGCTATCGATGCCGCGACGCCGCTCGACCTCTACCGCGCCTATAGCGGTAAGCTCGCCAACGCCACCTTCGTCGAGCGCAGTGGCGACATCTTGCGCTTGCGCCAGGTCAAAGAGCCGGAGGAGATCGAGCGCATGATCCGCGCCCAGCGCGTTGCCGAGCACGCCCTCATGGAGGTGCTCGAGAAGATCCATGCCGGGCAGACCGAGGCCGAGGTCTCCCTTATGCTCGAGTTCGCCATGCGCAGCCGCGGCGCGCAGGAGCTCGCCTTCGCCAACATCGTGGCAAGCGGCCCCAATTCCGCCAACCCCCATGCGCAGCCCGGTAACCGCAAGCTCGCCAAGGGCGACCTGGTGGTCATCGACTACGGCGCGCGCGTTGACGGCTACCGTAGCGACACGACGCGCACCATCTGCATCGGCGCCCCCAGCAGCGAGCAGCTGCGCATCTACAACGCGGTCAAGCGCGCCAACGAGGAGGTCCGCCATGCTGTGCGCTCGGGCGTGGCGGGCGTTGCCATGCACCAGCTGGCCGAGGACATCCTTGCCGAGGAGGGCTTCGCGGGCATGATGGGGCATGGGCTGGGGCACGGCGTGGGGCTCGACATCCACGAGGAACCCTGCCTTAACATGCGCAACAGCGAGCCGCTGCCCGCAGGCGCTGTGGTCACCGTCGAGCCGGGCATCTACATCGCCGGGCAAAACGGCGTGCGCATCGAGGACTGCGGCCAGGTGACGGCGGAGGGCTTCGAGAACTTCTGCACGCTCACGCACGAGCTGATGGTAGTCGGGTAGGGAAGCCGGCGGGGGAGGCTGCCGCCGGCGCGTATACGGCGGCTATCCCTCGATATAGGCGCGCTGGATGACGATGGGGTAGACGGGTGCCTCGTTGGAGCCGGTGGGGATCATGCTCAGCGACTCTACGAGGTCGGTGCCTTCGACTACCTGCCCGAAGGCCGCGTAGTCGCCGTCCATCGACGGCACGTCGTTGACCAGGATGAAGAACTGGCACGATGCGGAGTCGTAGCCCTCTTGGCGTGCCATCGATATCGTGCCGCGCACGTGGGGTAGCGGGTTGTCTATGCCGTTGTTGGCGAACTCGCCTTTGACGTAGAACTCCGTTTCTCCGTCGCCGGTGCCCGTGGGGTCGCCGCCTTGCAGCAGGAACCCGGGCACGACGCGATGGAACCTCAAGCCGTCGTAGAATCCCTCGCTTACGAGCTTGAGGAAGTACGCCACGGTGATGGGGGCGGCGCTGGGAGCGAGTTCGATGCGCACGGGCGCGTCGAAGTTGAAGATCTTGAGCGCCACGATGGGCTTGGCCCCATAGGAGTAGGGGTCTATGGGAGGCGTGTTGATGAGCTCCACTCGCTTGCTCCTTTTGGATCCGGCTTGCGTGTCTCGTGTTGGACGATTGTAGCAGCTGGCTTGCAGCCGGGCAGCCGTTGCGCACTCTGTGCCGCCACGGCAACAGCTGCTAGCCGCAGGTGCGCGGTAGAATGAAGGGATAGTTTCGAACCTGTGAACCTCGAGGAGCCTCTATGAGCCCTGTATACGTCAAGCACGCCTCCCTGCGCCGGACGATAGCGATATTGGTTGCCGTCGTCGCATGTGCCTTCGCTGTTGTCGTGGCCGTGCATCCCTGGCAGGCGAGCGCCGACGTGAAGCCCATCGGCAAGATCTGCGCCTATTTCGACGCAGAGGGCACGCAGCCCCTCGACGGCGCGGGTGCGCAGGACGTCTACGATGTGGCCCAGGTTGTGGACGCCATCAACCAGCTCGGCTCCGCATCGTTCGTCAAGTCGATCCGCCTCGAGCTGAGCGCGGACTGGAACACCAAGGGTGCCGGTCGCATCGAGGTGGGCGAGGGCATGACCTTCTACCTCGACCTGCACGGGCATATGCTCAACCGTGCCAAGGCCGGCAGCTACGGCAGCAAATGGTATGCAGAGGGCAAGGGCGAGGTCATCTACGTCAAGAAGAACGGCACCCTTATAGTCGACGGCGGCACGGGCAGCGAGGCCGCGACCCCGCACAAGGGCGTGCTCGAGGACAACGACAACTTCTGGAGCTACAGCGAGAGCGGCACCGATTTGCTCTACGGCGGCCTCATCACCGGCGGCGCCTGCGATGACGAGCACGGGGCCGGTGGCATATCGCTGGCGGGCGAGAGCTCCAAGGCGTATCTCAAGAACGTCACGGTGGCGGGCAACCTTACCGATCAGTTCGATAACAGCTACGGCCACGGCGCCGGCGTGGCGCTGCATGGCAAGGACAGCTACCTGGAGCTCGACAACGCAAAAATCAGCTACAACCACGCGGAGGGCACGGGCGGCGGCGTGTACGTGCGCAAGGACAACTGCAACTTCGTGCTCAAGAACAACGCGGAGGTCAGCAGCAACCTGGGCATCCTGGGCGGTGGCGGTATCTACGTCGACGGCAACGACTGCAAGCTGAGCGTCGAGGGTGCCAAGATCAACTCCAACAACACCCATAAGGACGGCGGCGGTGTCTACTTCAACTGCAAGAACGGTTCCATCGACATCCTGGCCGGCGGCGAGGTCTCCGGCAACACTGCCAAAAACGACGGCGGCGGCATCTTCGACTGCTACAACGGCACCGCCATCAAGATTGAGGGCGCAGGCGCCGTAGTTTCCAACAACACCGCAGATGGCGACGGTGGCGGCATCTTCCTCGAGGATGCGGCCGCACTCACGCTGAGCAAGGGCGCCAAGATCAGCTCCAACGCGACGAAAAGCGACGGCGGCGGCGTGTACGTCAACGACAGCGATACTGCTATTACCCTCAACGACGACTCGGAGATATCGGAGAACAAGACCACCCCGGGCTACAACCAGCAGGGCGACGGAGCGGGCATCTACCACAACGGCAGCAATGGAAGCGTCACCCTCAACGACAACGCCAAGATCCGCGCCAACAGCACCGGCAATGGCGACGGCGGCGGTATCTACAGCAACTACGACGGCACGACGTTCACCCTCAACGGCAATTCCTCGATTTGCGACAATGATGTGAACAGGATGAGCGGCGGCGGCATGTACCTTAACGACAAGGCCACCCTCACCCTCAACGACAATGCGACCATCACCGGCAACAACACCAAGAGCGGCGGTGGCGGCGGTGTCTATATCGACGACACTACTACCGTCACCCTCAACAACAACTCGAAGATATACAAGAATTTCGCGTATCACGGCGGCGCTTTCTTCGTGAGCGGGGAGACGACGCTCAAGCTCAACGACAACAGCTGCATTACGCAGAACAACTCCTGTGAGGGAGGCGCTGCCTATGTTTGCATAGGCCTCACGATCGAAGGCCAAGGGCCGGACAAGGGTAAGATCATCGACAACAGCGCCTTCTCCGGCGCTGGCACCAACATATTGAGCAAGGCGGACCTTACCCTTAAGAACGTGATGGTCGGACGCAGCGAAAACGATGGCAAAGGCAAGGGCATGTGCTCCGATATTTCCTGCATCGACGGCTCTCTTGGAGATACGCATAAACTTGAGCTTTACGGCAAAGTTAAGCTCACGGGCCTTAAGATTATGAACAACCAGTACATCACCGGTGGCGAGCTTAAAGAGGGCAGCTCCGTAGGCATGTACTGTGACTCCAAACCTAAGGGCAGCAAGATCGCCGACCTCAGCTTGCTGGGCGATCTTATCGACAGCGCGGGCAACCAGAGCGTCATCTACTCGACGTACGAGGCATATAACATAGAGGTGAGGAAGTCGGGGGGCGACGACGATGGCATCTACTTCAAGGATGCCAGCCCCGAGAGGCACTTGTGGCTTCACTACGGCGACGGCAATAAAGAGAATGCTGATATCGAGTGCTCTATCCTGAGCGATGTCTCATTCGACAGCACACCCTATAAATTCAGAGGATATTCCCCCGTGTGCTGGACCGACGATTATGAGCGCACCTTTTATCCCGATGATGAAGGAAAGGTGAGCCTGCATATCAGCGATATCAGTCTCGACCTCTATGCTGTTTATGCCGATACGTATGCGCTCGATATCACCTACGGCGACAACCAAACGGCGACCAAGTACAAGATCCTCGGCGCTACGGTGACGCTCGCAGGCGAGGACTATAAGAAGGGCGATAAGCTGCCGACATCATGGAAGTACACCGATGATCATGGGGATGTCAGCACGATTACCGTTGATCCTGCGTCCCACAACGCGACCTTCGTCCTGTTCTCTCGCGGTGCGAAGCTCGAGGCGCAGTACGCTCCCAGCATGGAGGAGTTCACCCTCGTTCTCGGCGACAGCACCTCGTACGACAATATGAGTGCAGCCTGGTCGCTTAGCGGCAACGTCTCCGGTGTGACGGTGAGCTCGCTCGAGACGACGGATGTCGATGGCAAGAAGGCCCAGCCCGACGCCGCTGCCCTGGCAAACTGGCTCCATGTTTACCTGCGCCAGGTCTCCAGCAGCGACGACGGCAAGAGCAAGCAGGTCACCTACTCGATCTTGATAGACCATGAGCTGTTCGAGACATGCGGCGTGTACCCCGATGCTGGGTTCAGCGAGGACAAGGCGAAGGTGTCCGTATCGCTGCCGCAGGTAGGAACCGTGGAGACCGCCTTGGAAGACTTCTCTGCTGGCAGCTCGATCGATTTCAAGGTCGTGGTCAACTACCCCGAGCCCTCGAAGGCAGCTGGGTCGGTTACGGCTAAGTGCGTCAACGTGCACGACGTCACGCAGGTCGTCGCCACGCAGAGCTACCAGGTATCGGAGGACGGCACGGTTGAGGTCCCCAAACCGCAGGTCAGTGGTTGGACTTTCTGCGGATGGGATACGGCTAGCCTTCCCAGCTGCGCCAAACTCGATGCCGATACCGGCAAGCTGACGGTTACGAACCCCGACGGTGATGTAGAGGTCCGCGCGCTCCTCAAGCCCCAGGCCAGCAAGGTGGAGCTCGAGGTGCCCGCGCTCAAAACGGGGGAGAGCTTCCCCTCGACGCTCACGTCGTGCAAGGTGACCACCTACGAGGAGAAGGACATCACTGCTGTGGCTGATAGCGACGTCTCCATCAGCTGGACGAAGGAGGACGGCAGCGCAGCGGGAGACAAGGTGGAGGCCGGGACGGCGTACAAGGCGACGGTCACTTTCAAGTACTCCGATGACGGCAGCGAGTTCGATTGGCGCGACGGCGCCCTCGCCTATGTGAATGGCATCGAGGCCACAGGCTTTACGCTCGATGCATCCGAGCACAAGGCATCGGTCACCTATTTTGTAACGACAAGGTCGGCGGCGACGTATGACCATGTTAGCGAAGACGATCTTGCCCCGGTCATTCTCAACAGCAAGGACGAGTACAAGAATTACCTGCCCGAGACTATCAGCTACGTGCTCACCGACGGCACGGAGTTGTCGGCCAAGATCACGTGGGGTAGCGAGCTGCTTGACGACGAGGAGACAGGTGGCTTCAAGGTCGTTGGCACCTTTAGGGATATGTTCGGCGGCCTTCAAACGGCAAGCCGCAGCTTTGTGATGGCCAGATTCGCCGCCCCCGAGGTGAGCCTCAAGGCCGGCACGTACATCGGCGCGCAGAACGTCAAGCTCGAGGAGAGCCCCTCTTGGACGGGCTCGGGCAGCGTGAAGATGTTCTATGCGATAGGCGCAGCCGATGCAGAGAGCAGCGACGGGTTGGCGTTTGCGGAGTACGCCGATGGGTCGGTTATCGCCATCGCCGAGAGCTGCACGCTTTTCGTGTATGCCCAAAGCGGCGACAGCAAATCGTCTACCGTGCGTCGCGCCTACACCATCAAGGCCGAGCACAAGGTGACCGTTGCCTCCGGCACCGCCGCCGACAAGGACGGGAAGCCGATAGCGACCGCCGCCGAGGGCCAGACCGTCTACCTCACGGCGGTCGAGTCGGCCGAAGGCAAGGTGTTCGACAAGTGGACGGTCTCCACCGGCAGCGAGTCGGTGCTGCTCAAGGACGCCGGCGACCCTGAGACCTCCTTCACGATGCCCGACGGCGACGTCTCCGTCGAGGCGACCTACAAGGATGCCGCCACAGACCCCGTCGCTGCGGCGACAGCCGACGTATCGCTTACCTCGATCGAGACGGGCGACACCCTGCCCGTCATGGCGAAGGCGACCCTGGCCGACGCCGAGGGCAACAAGCTCGCCACCGTCACGGTTCAGATGCAGTGGGCGGGATCTGACGGGAAGGTTCTCGGCGCGCGCGCAAAGGCCG
>CAVCDT010000017.1:0-5110 GCA_963600995.1 Akkermansia muciniphila
GAGGGCCGACGGCTCTCGCGTCGACCCTCCCCTATCGGGCAAGCTTGGAGGCACGCCCTGTTTCTTTGCGCGTCGCCTAGTTTTTGGCGCGGTGAAGATCGCCTTGGGCGGAGTCGCTTGGGAAGTCGCTCAGGTTGCTCTCGAGCGGCATGGGCGCCTCGAATTCATGAGGCTGGGGGCTGGCATCTGCGCTAAGGCCCTTGAAGGGGTCCTTATCTGGCAGGATTGCGTTGAGGATGATGCCGATCAGGGAGCCGATGGCGAGGCCGGAGAGGCTGATGGTGACGCCGGAGACCTCGAAGGTGACGGCACCTGCGGTGCTCGTGGCGATGCCGAGCGCCAAGACCAAGATGATGGCGGCGACGAGTACGTTCCTGCTCTTGGAGAAATCGACGTGGTTCTCGACCAGGTTGCGGATACCCACGGCAGAGATCATACCGTAGAGCACGAGCGAGACGCCGCCGATCACGCATGCGGGCATGGCGGCGATGATGGCGGAGAACTTGGGGCAGAAGGAAAGGAGGATGGCGAAGACGGCGGCGATGCGGATGACGCGCGGGTCGAAGACCTTGGTGAGCGCCAGGACGCCGGTGTTCTCACCATAGGTGGTGTTCGCGGGTGCGCCAAAGAGCGATGCGAGCATGGTGGCCAGGCCGTCGCCGAGCAGGGTGCGGTGAAGGCCGGGGTTGGCGATGTAGTTGCGGTTGGTTGTCGAGCAGATAGCGGTGATGTCGCCGATGTGCTCGATCATCGTGGCAAGCGCCAGCGGCATGATCGTGATGACGGCGGTGATCGCTAGACCGGAGTCGAAGCTCTCGCCCAAGATTCCGAACACCGTTTGGTCCCATTCGATGGGAAGCCCGATCCAGGCGGCCTGCTGCACGCCCGAGAAGTCGACCTCGCCGCATGCGACGGCGAAGGCGTAGGAGACGACGACGCCAATGAGGATGGGGATGATCTTGATCATCCCGCGGCCCCAGATGTTGCAGACGACGATCACAGCGACGGCGACGACGGCGACGAGCCAGTTGGTCGAGCAGTTGTTGATAGCCGAGCTAGCCAAGATCAAGCCGATGCAGATGACGATGGGGCCGGTTACCACGGGCGGGAAGAAGCGCATGACGCGCTCTGCGCCGAAGACCTTGAACAACGCCGACAAGACGAGGTAGAGGGCTCCTGCGAAGAACACGCCCAGGCAGGCGTAGGGCAGAAGCTCGGCCTCTCCGTTGGGTGCGATAGCGGTATACCCTGCGATGAAAGCGAAGGAGGAGCCCAAGAAGGCTGGTACGATGCCCTTGCCGAGCAGATGGAAGAGCAGGGTGCCCAGGCCTGCCATGATCAAGGTGGCAGAGACGGGCAGCCCGGTAAGCACGGGGACGAGGATGGTGGCGCCGAACATCGCGAACATATGCTGGAGCCCGAACACGAGCATCTTTGGCTTGCCCAGGGTCGTTGCGTCGTAGATGGCATCGGGGGCGTCTTGCGCTCCCATGGTGGGGATTTGCTGTTTGGCCATGAGTTCCTCTCTATGTGGTGTGTTGGATGGGCGACGTTACAAGCGCCGCACTAAGCGGCGCTTTTGCCTGTTTTATTTGGTGCCGAAGATCCTGTCGCCGGCATCTCCCAGACCAGGGACGATATAGGCGTCATCATTGAGGCCCTCGTCGATGGCGCAGGTGTAGATGTCGACGTTGTCGTCATAGGCGAGCAAGGCCTCGATGCCCTGCGGGGCGGCGACGATGTTGAGGAACTTGATGTTGCCCGTGACGCCGGCTTTGCGCAGGTAGCCCACTGCAGCCATGGCGGAGCCGCCGGTGGCGAGCATCGGGTCGAGGAGCAGGACCTCGCGGTTGGCGATGTCGGCGGGGAGCTTGTCGTAGTACGGGACGGGCTCGCGCGTCTCCTCGTTGCGGTACATCCCCAAATGCCCAACACGGGCGACGGGGATCAACGACTCGACGCCGTCGACCATGCCCAGGCCCGCACGTAGGATGGGTACGATGGCAAGCTTTTTGCCGGCGATCTCTTTGGCGATGGTCTTGCAGATGGGGGTCTCGATCTCTACATCGGCAAGGGGCAAGTCACGCGTTGCCTCGTATGCCTCGAACATTGCAAGCTCGCTGATGAGCTCCCTGAACTGCTTGGACGAGGTGGTGGTTCTGCGCAGGATGGAGAGCTTGTGCTGCACCATGGGGTGGTCGACGATCTTTACGCGTTCATCGTACATACGGTTCCTCCTTGTGAAGGCGACGAGCTTTCGTATGCCGTAAAACCCCTGTCAAGGGTTTTGCGGCAATTCACACTAACCGCATATTTTACGTAATGGATATGCTTTGTGCCGAAGCACTTTTTAGCTTTTGCGCATGCGGTATGCGCTGTTTCATAAGGGAGCCCTGGCCTTGGAATCGCCGCAAAGAAAGAGACCGGGTCTCCCCCGGCCTCTCTTTAGTGACTTATTTGCGATGCACGGATGCTTTAGCCGCGGTTGGAGGAGTAGCGCCCAGGGCGAAAGTTGCCTTTCTTGGCGTTACCTGTGCCCTTCTTGGCACTGCCGCTGCGGCCCTTGCTGTAGGAACCACCTTTGTCGTAAGAGCCGTTTTTGCCGCCTTTGTAGGAACCGCTGCCGCGGCGTTGGCCTTGGCCCTTGAAGCCACCGCGCTTGCCCTTGCCGCCCTTGAAGGAGCTGCGCTCGCCGTTCTCGTTTGCAAAACGGTCGTCCTTGCCCTGCACCGCATCGTCGTACTTCTTGTAGCCGCCCTTGCCTTTGGGCTTGGAGAAGCCGTCGCGCTTCTTGAAGCCGCCATCGCGTTTGCCGGCACCGCTTTTGCCGTAGGGCTTGCCGCCCTTGTTGTAAGAGCCGTTCTTGCCAGCGCCCTTGGAGCCCTTCTTGTGTGAGCGCTTCTTGAACTCGTGCTCGTCGTCGTAGTTGTTTCGCTCGTCTGCGAAGTCCTGCTCGAGCTTGTCGCGCTTGGACGTCTTGCCCTTGTAGAACATCTCGAAGGAACCAGGGCGCGGGGTGTCGTCGTTGCCCTTGCCGCCCTTGCGCTTCTTCTTGGCGCCGTCTTTGTGCTCTTTGGCAGAGGGGTTGAAGTCCTCGTCGTGGCGGCTCTTGCCCTTCTTCTCTTTGAAGCCGTCGCGCTTGTCGTCGTCGTGGCTCTTCTTGTGCTTGCGGTCGTCGCGCTTGCCGTGCTTCTTGTCCTCTTTGCGATCCTCGCGCTTGTCATCGTGCTTGCTGCGCTTGCCGCCTTTGCCGTGCTTGCGCTCGTCTTTATCGGAGACGTTGCCCTCCTTGGCGGACTTGTCCGCGCGCGCTTTGGCATGTGCCTCTGCCTGGGCGCGGTCGAAGCCCTCGATGGAGAGCTCCGGGAGCTTCATCTTGATGAGCTTCTGGATGTCTTTGAGCATGCCCTCGGTCTCCGGGCTCACGAGGGAGACAGCGAAGCCCTTCTCGCCGGCGCGGCCCGTGCGCCCGATGCGGTGCACGTAGTCCTCGGCCATCATGGGCATGTCGAAGTTGACGACGTAGTCGACGTTGCTCACGTCGATGCCGCGGGCGAGCACGTCTGTTGCCACGAGGATGTTCGCGTCGCCCTTGTCGAAGAACTGCAGGGCCTTGCGGCGCTGCGCCTGCGAGCGATCGGAGTGGATGGTCTCGACCTTGTAGCCGGCCTTCTTGAGGTTGCGCGCACAGGTGTCGACGCGGTGCTTGGTCCTCGTGAAGACGATGACGCGGTTGGCGCCGCGATCTTGCAGGACGGCTTCGAGAGCCTCCTGCTTTGCGCGGTGGTTGATGCGTATGACGTACTGGTCGACGTTTTCGGCCGTTTCTCCGCGGCGGGCGATCTCGATGGTGACGGGGTCGTTCATGAGGTCTCTCGAGACGCGCTTCACGTTGCGGTCGATGGTGGCGGAGAAGAGCAGCGTCTGGTGCTCGCCTTCGATCCTGTCGACGATCTTGGTTATAGAGGGCAGAAAGCCCATGTCGAGCATGCGGTCCGCCTCGTCCAAAACCAGGATCTTGACCTCGTCGAGATGCGCTGCGCCCTGGTTGATGAGGTCCTCCAGGCGGCCCGGGGTTGCGATGAGAACGTCAATGCCGCGCCTGAGGGCGTCCTTTTGCGGGTTGTAGGAGACGCCGCCCACGAACTTGGCGACCTTGTGCTTGGTGACCTTGGCGATCTTGTCGCAGACCTCGCAGATCTGATCGGCAAGCTCGCGGGTGGGCGTGACCACCAGCATGTAGGGGCCGCAGCCCTTCTTGCAATGGGGCAGGTTGTTCATGCTGGGAAGGCAGAAGGCAGCGGTCTTGCCCGTGCCCGTCTGGGCGCCTGCGATGATGTCGCGCCCCTCGAGGGCTGCGGGTATCGCCTGCTCTTGGACGGGCGTGGGGTTCTCGTACTTGAGTTTCTGGACAGCCTTGAGCATGTCCTCGGACAAGCCGAGGTCCTTGAAAGTCTTGGTCATAAGTTGTTCTACGTCCTTTTGAGTAATGGTCCCTTACATTTGAGCTGGTCTTTTAGCAATAGCGCTTCGATGCACACGATACGGGGACTCATCTCTCAGGGGCCGTTGGCGGTGTGGGTCCTCCCAACCGCACGGCAGCATCTTCTAATGCGTTTTCGCTAAATCCGGCAGGACTTGTGCGCCTTGCGCGCTGCCTGCCGCGAGCTCCCGGACGTCTCACTATGGCACATGCTATAGAAAAGCAATCGCTTAATCATATCGCATAACGATCGTTTGCGTAACCCCTTAAGTTTTCTAGCCCAAGAAGCGCACGAGGACCTCTTGGAACTTCGCGATGTCGATGGGTTTTGACAGGTGCGCGTTCATGCCCGCAGCTAGCGAGCGCTTCTCGTCCTCATCGAAGGCGTTGGCGCTCATCGCGACGATGGGCAGGGCACTCGCGTCCGCACGCGGCAGGCGCCTGATGGCCTTGGCGGCATCCAAGCCGTTCATAACGGGCATCATGATGTCCATCAAGACCAAGTCTATGCTGCCGGCAGGTGCGTTGGCGACCATGTCGAGCGCTTCTGCGCCGTTGCGCGCCGCTTGTGCTTCGATGCCGTAGTCTGCGAGTATCGACAAGGTGATTTCGAGGTTGAGCTCGTTG
>CAVCDT010000017.1:5120-15991 GCA_963600995.1 Akkermansia muciniphila
GGCGAAGCTCGTCTCAGCGCTTTGCAGGGCTTTGCGCTCGACTTTGGCGCTTGTCCAGGGCAGCTTTGCCGTGAAGGAGAACGTGCTGCCGCGTCCCGGCTCGCTTCGAAGCTCTATGCTCGTGCCCATGAGATGCGCGATCTTGTTGCTGATGGCAAGGCCCAGCCCCGTTCCCTGGTTCGAGGAGCCGGGATTATCCGAGGCCTGCTCGAAGCTCTTGAAGATGCGTGCGCGGTCTTGCTCGCTGATACCGCAGCCGTTGTCGATGACGGCGAAGCTCACCGTGCTTTCGCCGTCATGGGGCGTCTCTCTCACCTCGAGGCGTATCAGGCCGCCTTCCTGGGTGAACTTGTTGGCGTTTCCTATGAGGTTGACGAGCACTTGGTTGATCCTAAGCTCGTCGCCCACAAAGCTCGAGTGGGTGAGATCGGCATCTATCTCGAAGGTCTGCGACTTGTCTTTGAACTTGCTGCCCATGAGGTCTTCGAGGTTGTCCAGCAGCTGCTCGAGGTTGAAGCTGTGCGCAGACAGCTGCATCTTGCCGCTTTCGATTTTGCTCATGTCCAAGATGTCGTTGAGCAGGCTGAGCAGGTAGGTGGACGACATCTGAACCTTCTCGAGGCACTCGATTCGCTTTTGCTCGCTCTGGTTCTCTTTGAGCGCCATCTGCGTCATGCCGATGATGCCGTTCATGGGCGTGCGGATCTCATGCGACATGCGCGCGAGGAACTCCGATTTGGCGCGCGCCACGGCGTCATGCGACTCGAAGTTGATCCTGTTTTGGACTATGCCGCACAGCTCCTTGAGTTTGGCTTGGTGTTTGGCGGCGTACTCCTCGATGCTGTCGCCGAAGATGAGGATGGAGCCGCTGTAGATGTTGTTGTCGCTCATATGGAACGCGCAGCCGCCCTTGCCGTGGGTGAGGCGGCCGAGCATGTGCCCGGTTTGCTCGAGCGCGCCGAAGGGACGCAGCGGCTCGCTTAGACCCTCCGTGTTAAAAAGCCTCTCCTCCTGCGCGCTCACAGGCCAGAGTCCGTCGAGCCCTGCGAACTGAGGCAGCACCTCGTAAGAGTAGACGATGCTCGAGGTCGCGGTGTCTGCGTTGTAGGCGGTGAGGACGACGTTATCGAAGGGCATGATGCCCTTGAAGCGCAAGACGAGCAAATCTGTGACCGTCGATACGGAGCCGCTCCTGTCAAAGAGGCTCAAGGTGAAGCTTGTGAGGTCCATGTCGCGCGTGCTCATAAGCGATACGGACTCGTTGAAGGGCTTGCTGGGCTCTACAGTCGCAATGGCGTCGCTGTAGACGGCGATGTTGCCCTCCCCTTTCTCCTTGGCTGCCTGCAAGGCTCGGCGCACCTGCATAACGATGTTCTTCGCATCTACGTTGGCGCTGCCCTGCGCGATGCCCGTGGAAAAGCTCAAGGCCAACCTGTCGTTGTGAACGAGGCCTGCAAAGCGCGCTGCGATGTCTCTGACATCATCGGCGATCTGGCTGGCTTTTGTATCGGGGATCCAGGCCAGAAGGAGATCCGACCCTGCGCGCACCAAGACGGCCTTGTCGTAATCCAAGGCCTCGCAATCGGCGCTCATCATACGGGAGAGCTCCTCGAGCAAAAAGTCCGCCAGAGTGAAGCCATAGCTCTCGTTGAGCAGCTGGAACCTGTCGATGTCGATGAGGACGAGCGTGCCCTGCCAGTTCGAGGCGTAGGCCTGCTCGAGCTTGTGCATGCCGAAACCCAAGCGCAGGAACTTGGTGACGGGGTCGAGGTAGCGGCGCCTTTCCATCTCCATCTCGAGTTCTTTACTCTCTTGGATGTTGCGGATGCTGCCTACGACGACGGTCTCGCCCAGCGCGTCCCCCCAGGTCGCGTTACCCGTGATCTTGTACCACTGGTACGGCGCATCCGGCTTGCGCCTGATATGCATCAGTAGGTCGAAGGGCCCTCGTGCGCTGTCTGCCGCGTCGACGAACGCCGCGAGGTCGTCTGGGTCGATGAACTTCCTGATGGGTGCGTCTTTTGCGGCAAGGTCGTGTATGCCATCGATGCCTATCGCGCTGTTGACGATCTCGATCGTCTTGTTCTTCTTGCGGTAGGTGTAGAAGAGGTCAGTTGAGCTCTTGACGGCGATGCGGTAGCGCTCCGTCTCCTCTGCGAGCTTGGCCGTTGCCTCTGCCTGGCTTTGCGCGAGGTTCAAGACGACGTCGTGTATCTCGTTGACCTCGCGGATGTTGGCAGGTTTGAAGGACTTGATCGATTCGATTCCGCCGCTGATGGACTTGGTGAGCCTGTCAACAGGGCGGCCCACCATCTTGGTGAGCGCGATGAGCATGATCACGGCGAAGAACAAGCAGATGACGATGGCGGAAAGCACCCTCTTGTACACGGCGTTTCCCGGCCCGTAGATAGAGCTGTCCGGCACGAAGCCCACTATCTCCCACTGCGTGTAGTCATAGGGGACGTTCGTGCTGAAGAGCTCGAGGCTGGATGACACGGCGCAGATATGCTCGTCGGTCCCGAAGCTGCCCTGTGCGCTCGAGAGATCGCCCTCGCTGCTGTCAAGCGTGAAGATACCCTCTGCATCGACGAGGCTTTGCGCGAGCTTGCCGGTGCCGGTGACTGCTTGGTAGGCGTTGCCTTTGCGGATGGCGAGCACCATCCCGCTGTTTTGGGCATCCCCAAGGTCCTGGGTGGAAAGGTAACTCTGGATGAGGCTGAGCGATATCTCGCATCCGATGATCGCGTAGACTTTGCCATGGCTTACCAAGGGCAGCGAGTAGCTCACTACCTGGGGAGAGCTGCCATCTTGATCGTCAAGGGCGTAAGGTTGCGACCAGAACCCTAGGAGCGAGGCTTTCTTGGGGTTGCTTGATGCGGCGTTATAAGGTTGGTAGAAGAACTCGTCGCACTCGCGTGCGCCCTCTCCCTCAAGGCTGTAGGCGCTCTTCCAGGTGTTGCCGATGGCTATCTGGCTGTCATGGGCAAGCTCCTTCGATCCGCGTTGCAAAAGGAAGCTCGAGCTGGAGCTCTCCCTGGGATTGGGGTCGCTGTCGCGAAGGCAGAACCCGTTGTAGGTGGCGGCGCTTGCCGTAGGCTTGTCGTTGGCCATGAGCAGGAAAAGCCCCGAGCAGCCTTTGCCCATGAGCGAGCTTACCGCAGTGGGAAACATCCCGCGCAGGTACTCGTCTTGGTAGGCGTCTTTTGCGAGGAACTCGTCGATGTCGATGTCGTGGCTTGCCAGGAAGTACTCGAAAGAGGCCTCGCAGCTGTCTGCCTCCTGGGTGAGCGAGGCCCATTGGTCGAGCATGGCGTTTTCGAGGACGATGCTGCGGTTCTCGACCAAGCTCGCGTTCTGCTCTGTGGCGCTTGCCGCCATGCTCTCCTTGACCTGGCTCACGTAAAGCGTCAGGTAAGGTAGGAATGCCTGGAGCAGGGCCGCTATAAGCAGCGGCACCAACATCACTATGAACAAGGTCGGCTTGCGTTTCATGGCGGCTTGCTTCTTTTTAGGTCGCGCTATTGCTTACCAAGCGTCGACTGCAGGCTCTCGACGAGCTTGGTGTACCAGGACTCGAAGGCCTCGTCGCTGATGTAGGCGGCTTGCGCCTTTGCGCGGGATACGCCCTTTGCGACCTTCTTATCTACGGCCTTCTTGTCTGCTTGGCAGGAAGCAGACAGGCTCTCCTCGAGCACATCGCGCAGCTCGGTTGCGTTCTTGAAGCTCGGGTAGGAGTAAAACGAGGTCGACTCGAAGTTGTCCATGAAGTTCTTGAGGGTCTCGTACACGGTGCTCGAGATCTGGATGTCGTTGTCCTTGATCACAGCATCGAGCGCCTCCGTGTTGTTGGCCTCCTTGGTCACGGGAAGGTATCCCGCCTCGGCGACGAAGCGGAGGTTGTTGCTCGGCTGGGTGAACCACTTGAGGAACACGCTCGCGGCGTACTGTTTGGTCTCGTCCGATTTGACTACGGCCATGCCGGCACCCTGCTGGATGACGACTTGCTTGCCGCCTTCCATCACCGCCGGCATGCTCACCAGGGCGGCAGAGTCATGCGTGCTCGTTGTGTTGCCGTCTGCCTGTGCGGGGAAATAGCTCGCAGAGGCGGTGGAGCCCGTATAGGAGATGATGTCGCCGGTCTTCACGTCGTCGGATCTGAACTTGCCCTTCGCGGTGTAGTAGCCCTTGACGTAGGGTACGTAGTAGGTATCCCAGATGCGCTTGTAGAGGTCTTTATCGGTGTTGAGGGTGGCGCTGCCGTTTTTGACCGTCACGAGGTCTGCGCCCATCTGTGCGAAGCTCGCCAGGAAGTAGTTGGCCAGCGAATCGCGTCCGTACAGCGACTTGCCGTCGTCTTTGACTTTGGGGGTGAGGCCGTCCGTGTACTCGTAGTACTTCTGGGCGACTTGGGCTATACCCTCCTCGGTCGACAGGTCCTCCAAGCTCACGTCGCAGGCTTTGGAGAACTTCTTCCATTCTGCCTTCGAGACCATGAGAACCTCTGAGGACTTGGCGACGGGGAACACGTAGAGGTTGCTGTCAGATGCAATATAGCCGTCTTGGATATAGGCGTCGACGTATTGGGAGAGCTCGTCTCCGGAGAAGTAGTCAGCGATGTTGACGAGCTCTGTGTAGTTGAGGATCTCTGCCGCGACGTCGTTGTAGGTCGAGAAGATGTCGGGCAGGCTCGCAGCGCCCACCTCGCCCTCTGCGGCGTCGATGACGTCGTTTTCGAGGTCTGCGATGGACCCATGCGACGTGGTCTCGATGCGTATCCCCTGCTCGAGGCCCTCCGTCTCGTTGAACTCGTCGACCAACTGGTCGAACTGCTCTTGTTGCGGGCCGTTGTAGTAGTGCCAAAGCGTGAGCGTGACGGGGTTGTCCGGATCGAGCTTCACGACTTGCGCACCGGTGACGTTGCTGCCCGCACAGCCTGCCAACGCGGGCAGGGAGCATAGCGCAAGAGCCGCAGCCAAGGCGATCGAGGCGAGCTTTCTCATGGTGTTGTCCATCGCTTTCCCTTTGCTTCGTAGGAACTGGCGCAAAAATGCAACATAGCAACAGATTCTACGACAGAGAGGTCTCGATTTAGGCGGCAATGCGCTCAACCGAGCCAGGCGAAAGCGCTTGATGCCGTTTTGACAGCTATACCCTTGGGTATAATGGAGGCCTAGCAAGGCACGAATGCTGTTGTTGAGCGGAGGTTTGCGATGGCGGGCAAAGTGAGCGATGCGCAGAAGCGCGCCAAGGAGAACTACAACAAGCGAAAAGGGCGCAAGCAGCGCATTATCGAGTTCTACGAGACGGAGCATGCGGATATACTCGCCCATCTCGACGCGCAGCCCAACAAGTCCGCTTACGTGAGAGAGCTCGTCAGACGCGATATGGAGGCGTGCGCGCAGGCAGCGCAGGAGGGCAAGTCCCAAGAAGCGGTTGTCGAGCAGCCCAAGCCGCAGCGCAGGGTCGAGCAGTCGGAGGCGGGGCTTTTCAGGTACTCGGACGGCTTCGAGGACGTCTTCGTCGAGGAAGATCACTACCTCTATGCCAATGCCGGCAGGTTCGGCAGCGCGACGAGGCACCCTGCGACGCCCTATACGGCTGCTGCGGGAGCACGTCCCTTGGGCGGGCTCAAGCGACCGGTGACGGCAGCCTACCTCGAGGGTCTCGAGAAGGCTCCGGCAGATATCGCATCGAATATCATCGAGGCAGAGCACAGCAAGTAGGCGCAGGCAACGCACATTGTAGCTTGCTATACCGGGCAGTTGTGCGCGGCCATGTGCGAGTAGTCTTTATCGGGTACCGTACAAAGCAGAGGGGAGCATCCCGACGGGTGCTCCCCTCTTGTCATTTACCAGTGCTGTGTGCGAGGTGCTGCTTTAGAGGCCCTTGGCCACCTTTGCTGCATCCACCAGACCTTTGAAGAGCGGATGACAGCGGGTGGGACGGCTCTTGAACTCCGGGTGGCCCTGGCTTGCGATGAAGTACGGATGCACGTCGCGCGGCAGCTCGATCATCTCGACCAGGCGGTCGTTGGGGGACACGCCGCCGATGACGAGGCCGGCCTCGGTGAGCTGGTTGCGGAACCTGTTGTTGAACTCGTAGCGATGGCGATGGCGCTCGTAGATGACGGGCTCTCCGTAGAGCTCCTCGGCCATGCTGCCCGGGGTGAGCTTGCAGGGGTAGGCTCCCAAGCGCATGGTGCCGCCCAGGTCATCGAGGTCTGCCTGGTCGGCCATGATGTCGATGACGGGATACTCGAGGTTGTCGTTGAACTCTGCGGAGCTCGCGCCGGCCATGCCGGCGACGTTGCGCGCGTACTCGCACACGGCCGTCTGCAGGCCCAGGCAGATGCCCAAGAAGGGGACCTTGTTCTCGCGTGCGTACTTGGCTGCAAGGATCTTGCCCTCGAAGGCGCGCAGACCGAACCCACCGGGGACGAGCACGGCGTCCATATCGCCCAAGACGCTGTCGACGTTTTCCTCGTCGAGGTCCTCGCCGCTGATCAAGACGGGCTCGGCGTTGACGCCTGCGTGCACACCGGCATGGCGCACAGCCTCGATGACGGAGAGATAGGCATCGGGAAGATCCGTGTACTTGCCCACGATCCCCACCTTGACCTCGCCTTGCGTGCTCGCCGCCTTGTCGAGGTAGCGGTTCCAATCGCTGAGGTCGGGCTCGCCGTGCTCGAGGCCTAGACGGTCGCAGACCTTGACGTCGAAGCCCTGGGAATGCAGGTAGGGCGGGATGGAGTAGATGGAGTCCGCGTCCTCGCAGGCGAACACCTCGTCGCAGTTGAGGTCGCAGAACATGGCGATCTTCTCGCGCAGGTTGGTCGAGATATGGTGGTCGCTGCGCAGAACGAGGAAGTCAGGCTGGATGCCGATGGATTGGAGCTCTTTGACGGAGTGCTGCGTGGGCTTGGTCTTGAGCTCGTGGGCAGCGGCGATGTAGGGCACGAGCGTGCAGTGGATGAAGGCGACGTTCTGGTAGCCGGCCTCCTTGCGGAACTGGCGCGCGGCCTCGAGGAAGGGCTGCGACTCGATGTCGCCCACCGTGCCGCCTATCTCGGTGATGACGATGTCGGCCGCCGTCTGTTCGGCGATGCGGCGTATGCGCTCCTTGATGGCGTTGGTGACGTGCGGGATGACCTGCACGGTGCCGCCGAGGAAATCGCCGCGGCGCTCCTTGGCGATCAGGCCCTGGTAGATGGAGCCTTGCGTGACGTTGCTCTCGCGCGTGAGGCTCTCGTCGATGAAGCGCTCGTAGTGCCCCAGGTCCAGGTCGCTTTCCAGGCCGTCGTCGGTGACGAAGACCTCGCCGTGCTGGAAGGGGCTCATGGTGCCGGGGTCGACGTTGAGGTAGGGATCCATCTTCTGCATGGTTACCTTGTAACCACGACTCTTGAGCAGTTGACCGAGCGAAGCTGCGGTAATGCCCTTGCCAAGGGCGGAGACGACACCGCCGGTGACGAAGATGTGTTTTGCCATGAAGCACCTGCTTTCCATCGCGCTGACGTACACGTCTCAAGAAAACACCCTTGGGACTTACGAATCATATGTGCCGTATGTTTCAGGGGTATTTCCAACCGCCAATCCGCCGCGACTTGCACGCCCTGCCCTGCGAGCTGCCGGGTGCAGCGAGCTTGCTGGTTTGCGACGGGCCTTCAGGGTATCTCGAACGGCTGTGTCGGACTGTTCTCGCATCTCTTACAGCATGAGCGATTTTCAGGATACGGCCTCTCTCCCGGCTCCTATCCTCTATTTGGTTCGCGAGAGCGATGTCACACGGTGTAACAAACGCTTCCCCTGTTTGAAAAGAACTCGAAACACTGGGGTTTTAACTTCATTGCCATGATCCACTGCGCTGCATGGTGCGCCAGGCTCGCGTTCCTGCGGCGGATTGACGTGCAACCTTACTTTAGGAGGATTTGCGATGAGCAACGTACCCGAGCTCTACGGTTCCATGGTGTTCAACGAGCATGTGATGCGCGAGCGCCTGCCCAAGGATACCTTCAAGCAGCTGATGAAGACGGTCAAGGAGGGAGCTCCCCTCAACATCGACGTCGCCAACGTCGTCGCCCATGCGATGAAGGAGTGGGCGATCGAGCATGGCGCCACGCACTACACGCATTGGTTCCAGCCGCTGTCCGGCATCACCTCCGAGAAGCACGACGGCTTCGTCGACCCGCAGCCGGACGGCCGTGCGATCATGTCCTTCTCCGGCAAGGAGCTCATCCAGGGCGAGCCCGACGCGTCCTCCTTCCCCTCCGGCGGCCTGCGCGCCACTTTCGAGGCCCGCGGCTACACTGCCTGGGACCCCACGAGCTACGCGTTCATCAAGGACGAGGTCCTGTGCATCCCCACCGCGTTTTGCAGCTACACCGGTGAGGCACTCGACAAGAAGACCCCGCTGCTGCGCTCTATGAAGGCCATCGACGAGCAGGCTAACCGCGTGCTCGCATGCTTCGGCGAGGACAAGCAGCGCGTCGTCACCACCGTGGGTGCCGAGCAGGAGTACTTCCTCATCCCCGAGGAGATGTACGCCAAGCGCCTCGACCTCATCCTCACCGGCCGCACGCTCTTCGGGTACTCCCCCTGCAAGGGCCAGGAGATGGAGGAGCATTACTTCGGCGCCATCCGCCCCTCTGTCAACGAGTTCATGAAGGAGCTCGACGACGAGCTTTGGGCTTTGGGCGTATCCGCCAAGACCAAGCACAACGAGGTCGCCCCCGCGCAGCACGAGCTCGCCCCGATCTTTGCCGAGGCCAACCGCGGTGTCGACGAGAACCTCCTCACCATGGAGAAGATGCGCCTTCTGGCAAGCCATCACGGCTTGGTCTGCCTGCAGCACGAGAAGCCCTTCGAGGGCATCAACGGCAGCGGCAAGCACAACAACTGGTCTATCTCCGCGGGTAGCAAGAACCTGCTCGACCCAGGCGAGAACCCCATGGACAACCTGCGCTTCCTCGTGTTTTTGACCGGTGTCATCCAGGCGGTCGACGACTACCAGGAGCTCTTGCGCATGTCCGTCGCATCCGCCGGCAACGATCATCGTCTCGGTGCGAACGAGGCACCCCCTGCAATCATCTCCATCTTCCTAGGCGACGAGCTGGGCGCCATCGTTGATGCCCTGATCGAGGACCACGACTACGAGGGCTCCAAGAAGACGCTCATGGACCTGGGCGTGGACGTGCTCCCCAACTTCACCAAGGACACGACCGACCGCAACCGCACCTCGCCTTTCGCCTTCACGGGCAACAAGTTCGAGTTCCGCATGCCCGGCTCGGCCATGAACCTCTCCGACGCCAACATGATCTTGAACACCGCGATGGCAAAGAGCCTCAAGGAGTTCGCCGATGCCCTCGAGACCGTTCCCGCAGACCAGTTCGAGGCCGAGGCGCTCAAGTACATCAAGAAGACGCTGTCCGACCACAAGCGCATCATCTTCAACGGCAACGGCTATTCTGCAGAGTGGGAGCAGGAGGCTGCCAAGCGCGGCCTTGCCAACAACAAGACTACCGCAGACGCCCTGCCTTGCTTTGTCGCCGATAAGAGCGTCGAGCTGTTCGAGCAGTTCAACGTCTTGTCCAAGGCCGAGGTCGAGAGCCGCTACGAGGTCGAGCTCGAGAAGTACAATAAGCTCATCAACATCGAGTCCCGCACGATGCGCCGCATGGTACGCCGCTACTACCTGCCCGCAATCTCCGCCTACGCGGCAAAGATCGCGGACCATATCGTCTCCGTCAAAAACGCGCTGCCCACGGCAGACGTCACCGCGCAGGAGAACCACCTCACGCGCATGAACGACGGCCTCGCCAAGCTCCAGGCCGCCTTCGACGCCTTGTGCGCAAAGCACCTCGAGATAGTCGATATCGAGGACGCGCAGGAGGCTGCCAACGCCAACGCCCATGAGCTCATCCCGCTGATGGAGGCCGTGCGCCACGAGGTCGACCAGCTCGAGATTTTGGTGCCAGACACGGATTGGCCCGTTCCCTCCTACAACTCCATCCTGTTCTACGTGTAAAAAAGACGAGGATCTTTGGCATAGCGGCCGGCAGGGAGCATATCGCACCCTGCCGGCTTTGCCCCGTTAAGAAACGAGACGCAAATGAACGAGACTTCCAGCCTGACGTTTACCAAGATGCACGGTTTGGGCAACGACTACCTCTACGTCTTCGCAGACGAGGTGCCCTCAGATATCGTCGAGCTTTCGACCAAGTACTCCGACCGCCACTTCGGCGTCGGCAGCGACGGCATCATCTGCATACTGCCCAGCGACGTCGCAGACTTCCAGATGCGCATCTTCAATGCCGACGGTTCCGAGGCCATGATGTGCGGCAACGGCATCCGCTGCGTGGGCAAGTACGTGCATGACAAAGGGCATACCGATAAGACCACCGTCACCGTCGAGACCAAAAGCGGCATCAAGAGCCTCGAGCTCACGCTTGACGACGAGGGCATGGTCGCGCTCGTGAGCGTCGACATGGGCAAGGTGGGCATCGGCGAGCCGCTCATCGCCACCGCTTCATGCGGCTACTTCTACGACGAAGTCGATATGAGCTTCGGGCGCTCTGCGCGTGAAAGCGACGACTTCCCCTTGATCCCCGTGGATATGGGCAACCCCCATGCCGTTATCTTCTGTGCGGACGCAGAAGCCGTCGACATCGAGAAGATCGGCCCCGCGCTCGAGCACAGCGGCCCCTTCCCCGACGGCGTCAACGTCGAGTTCGTCCAGGTCATCGGTAAAAACGAGATCCGCATGCGCGTTTGGGAGCGCGGAAGCGGCGTCACGATGGCCTGCGGCACCGGCTCCTGTGCGAGCGTCGCTGCGGCTATCTGGGCGCACAAGTGCATGCGCGCAAGCGACGTCAC
>CAVCDT010000017.1:16001-24189 GCA_963600995.1 Akkermansia muciniphila
CGTCACCGTGCACCTCGACGGCGGCGACCTCATCGTGAGCATCGACTACGACAACAACGTCACCATGACGGGGCCTGCCGCCTTCGTGTGCGACGGCGTCACAATCGGCTAGAATGCTGTAGCTTGCGGCAACGGGGGCATGGGCCTTTCGCCTGCGCCCTCGTTGCCTTCTTTTGCCGTTGGCTTTGGCGCCGGGACTCCCGCGCGCCCAGGACAAGAAAGATAACGAGGATATGATCAACACCAACTACCAGAAGCTCAAGGCTTCGTATCTCTTCAGGACCATCGACTCCAAGGTGGCGGACTTCAACGCGGCCCACCCGGATGAGACGCTTCTCAAGCTGGGTATCGGCGATGTCACGCTGCCCCTCACCCCTGCCGTCATCGAGGCCATGCACGCCGCTGTCGACGAGCAGGCCTCCAAGGAGAGCTTCCACGGCTACCTGCCCGAGGTCGGCTGCGACTTCTTCCGCGAGGCGGTGGCTGCGCGCTATGCCGGCCGCGGCGTCGAGCTCGAGCAGGGCGAGATCTTCGTCTCGAGCGGCGCGAGCGACGACTTGGGCGATATCCTCGACATCTTCGAGCCCGGCATCACCGCCTTGGTGATCGAGCCGGCCTACCCCGCCTACGTCGACGCCAACGTCATGGCCGGCAACAAGATCGTGCATCTGCCCTCGAGCGCGGACGACGACTTCGCCCCCATGCCGGATGACTCCATCGACGCGGACATCGTCTACCTGTGCTCCCCCAACAACCCCACGGGCGCCGTCTACAACGCAGACAAGCTCGCCGCTTGGGTCAAGTGGGCCCAGGACAAGCATGCCGTCATCATCTTCGACGCCGCCTACGAGGCCTTCATCAGCGATCCGTCCATCCCCCACAGCATCTACGAGGTCGAAGGCGCAGCAGGCTGCGCGATCGAGATCTGCTCGCTGTCCAAGACCGCCGGCTTCACCGGCACGCGCTGCGGCTACACCATCGTCCCCAACGCCCTCGAGCGCGACGGCCAATCCATTAACGCGATGTGGGTGCGTGCAAGGACCACCAAGACCAACGGCATCTCTTATATCCTGCAGCGCGCGGGTGCGGCTGCGCTTTCCAGCGAGGGCATGGCCCAATGCATGGACAACATCGCCGTCTACAAAGCCAATGCCAAGACGCTCACCGATGCCCTCGACGAGGCGGGTATCTGGTACTGCGGCGGTCATAACGCCCCGTATGTCTGGATGCGCTGCCCGGGCGGTCTTAGCAGCTGGGAGTTCTTCGACAAGCTGCTCGAGGAGGCCCATGTCGTGGGCACACCCGGCAGCGGCTTCGGGGCCTGCGGCGAGGGTTACTTCCGCCTGACGAGCTTCAACACCCCCGAGGTCACCGCAGAGGCTGCCAAGCGCCTCAAGGAGCTCTGCCTCAAGCTGGGCGCTTAGAAATACTATGGTTTGTATGTGCGAAGGCGCTTGACACGAGCGCCTTCGCCTCTTTTTGTGTTTTCATGTTCAAAGCGCTGCCCTGCGGCGCAATCGATGTCTTCTACAAGGAGGGAAACGACTCATATGGGTTCGCTTCGTGAGGAATGCGGCGTCTTCGGTATCTACTCTCCCACCGAGGGCCCCATTGCCTACCAGGTCAACGCCGGTTTGTGCGCGCTTCAGCACCGAGGCCAGGAAGGTTGCGGCATAGTCATCAACAAGGGCGGTCTCTTTACCTCGCACAAGGGCATCGGCCTTCTGAGCGAGGTCTTCGACGACCGCAAGCTGGCGCAGCTGGGTGAGGGCTCCATCGGCGTTGGGCATGTCCGCTACGGCACGACGGGCGCAAACCAGGTCGCAAACGTGCAGCCCATGGTCGTCAACCACCACAAGGGGCATATGGCGCTCGCTCACAACGGCAACCTCACCAACGCCGGCCCCTTGCGCCAGGCGCTCGAGCTCGAGGGCTCGATCTTCCAGAGCACCTCTGACACGGAGGTCATCTGCCATGTGATCACCAAGGAGCGCCTCGCCGTCCACTCCATCGAGGAGGCCTGCAGCAACGCCATGGACAAGCTCGAGGGCGCGTATTCCCTCGTGGTCATGTCCCCTTCCAAGCTCGTGGCCCTCAGGGACAAGAACGGCTACCGCCCCCTGTGCTACGGCACGCTTCCCGACGGCGGTTACGTCGTCTCTTCCGAGACCTGCGGTCTGGACGTGGTAGGCGCCAAGTTCGTGCGCGAGATCGAGCCCGGTGAGATCATGGTCTTCGACAAGCACGGCTGCCGCAACGTCACTACCCATTGCAACGAGCGCCCTCGTAATTTCTGCGTCTTCGAGGCAGTCTACTTTGCACGGCCCGACTCCGTCTTGGACGGGCACACGGTGCACAGCGCGCGCTTGCGAGCCGGTGCCCTGCTAGCGCAGGAGCATCCCGCCGATGCCGATATCGTTATCGGCGTGCCGGATTCCGGTCTCGACGCTGCCTTGGGTTATGCGCGCGAGTCCGGCATCCCCTACGAGATTGGCTTCATCAAGAACAAGTACATCGCGCGCACCTTCATCGCGCCCGGCCAGGCCAACCGCGAGCAGAAGGTCCGCCTCAAGCTCAACCCCGTGATCGATGCCGTGTGTGGTAAGCGCATCGTCCTCATCGACGACTCCATCGTCCGCGGCACGACGAGCAAGTACATCGTTGCCATGCTGCGCGAGGCCGGTGCCAAGGAGATCCATATGCGCATATCGGCTCCGCCCTTCGTCAACCCGTGCTACTACGGCACCGATATCGACTCGCGCGACAACCTCATCGCCTGCCAGCGCACCGTCGAGGAGATAGCCGAGTACATCGGCGCGGATTCCCTAGGTTACCTGAGCGTCGAGGGTGTGAGGACGCTTTTGGGCAACCAGCCGCATTTGGGGTACTGCACGGCGTGCTTCGACGGCAACTACGCGGTCGAGCCCCCTGCAGAGGGCTCTAAGAACCGCTTCGAGCAAAGCATCAGCATCTAACTGCCTAGATATATTGGGATAGCGCATCTGATGAGCGGCGCCAGGGCTTTCAAGCCTTGGCGCTCTCTTCTTTATAGGGCGCCAAGATATTGCGATGACGTGGCGGTTAATCAAGTCGTAACGTTGCTTGGGGTTTGTTAACGCTGCCTTAACTCTAGGTAAAACCCCGTGTCATAGACTGGCTTTTACTTTGAGACTAGGAGCAGTGTATGACTCAGATTCAAGATAACCAGACGCTCTACGATGCGAGCTTCGAGCACGACTCCTGCGGTATCGGCGGCGTCGTCAACATCAAGGGCAACCGCAGCCATGCCACTGTCGCAGACGCTTTGAGCATCGTAGAGAAGCTCGAGCACCGCGCAGGCAAGGACGCTGCAGGAGAGACCGGCGACGGCGTGGGCATCATCCTGCAGGTTCCCACCGCGTTCCTCAACGCCGCGGCTGTCGAGGAGGGCCTCGTCCCCGCTCCGGCCGATGGCAAGCCGGCTTTGGCCCAAGACGGCGATTTGGGCGTCGGTATGTTCTTCTTCCCGCAAGACCGCGTGAAGCGCATGCAGCTCATGCACGACCTCGAGGTCATCTTGGCCAAACGTAACATCGAGCTCATCGCTTGGCGCGAGGTTCCCGTCTGCCCGGAGGTCCTGGGCAAGAAGGCCTTCGACTGTATGCCCGCCATCTGGCAGGTTCTCGTCAGGCGCCCTCGGGATACCGAGCCGGGCATCGGATTCGATCGCCTGCTCTATCTCGTGCGCCGCGAGTTCGAGCAGTCCGCCAAGGAGTCCTACGTCGCGTCCTTCTCGAGCCGTACCATCGTCTACAAGGGCATGTTCCTGGTACAGCAGCTGCGCAAGTTCTACCGCGACCTGCAAGACGAGCGCTGCGTGAGCGCCATCGCCTTGGTGCACAGCCGCTTCTCAACCAACACCAACCCCAGCTGGGAGCGCGCGCATCCCAACCGCGTCCTCCTGCACAACGGCGAGATCAACACCATCCGCGGCAACCTCGACCGCATGAATGCCCGCGAGGAGACCATGAGCACGGATGCCTTCGGGCAGGACATGGGCTGTGTCATGCCGGTGGTTAACGCCGACGGCTCAGACTCCGCCATGCTCGACAACACCCTCGAGTTCCTCATGTTCTCGGGGATCGAGCTTCCCAAGGCCGTCATGATGCTCGTGCCGGAGCCCTGGAGCAAGAACACCAACATCTCCATGGCACGCCGCGACATGTACCACTACTACGCGACCATGATGGAGCCGTGGGACGGCCCGGCCGCGCTGCTCTTCACCGACGGCGAGGTCATGGGCGCGGCACTCGACCGTAACGGCCTGCGCCCCGCGCGCTACTACGTGACCGATGACGACAGGCTGATCTTGTCGTCCGAGGTGGGCGTGCTCGATATCCCGGAGTCCCATATCGTCAAGAAGTCGCGCCTCGAGCCCGGCCGCATGCTCGTGGTCGATACCAAGGCCGGCGTTCTCAAAGATGACGCGCGGGTCAAGGAAAGCTACGCTGCCGAGCATCCTTACGGCGAGTGGCTCGACTGCCATCTGGTCAAGCTCGACAGCCTCGCCGCTCCCAAGAAAGCGGCAGAGAACTACGAGGATGATGAGCTGCGCCGCCTGCGCAAGGCCTTCGGGTACTCCTACGAGGACCTCTATGATGTCATCTTGCCTATGGCCAAAAACGGCTCCGAGCCCACGGCCGCTATGGGCGTCGACACGCCCCTGGCCGTGCTCGACCAGGGCAACAGGTCTTTGTTTGATTACTTCAAGCAGATGTTTGCGCAGGTCACGAACCCGCCGATCGACTCTATCCGCGAGGAGATAGTCACTGATACGACCGTCTACATGGGAAGCGACGGCAACCTCTTGGAGGACCGCGCGGATAACTGCCATCTGCTGCAGGTGGACTCCCCCATCCTCACGGAGGTCGAGCTCAATAAGATCAAGGCGCTCGACATGCCCAGCCTCAAATCCGAGGTCATAAGCTTGCTCTACTACAAGAACACGCCGCTCGACGTCGTCTTGGACAGGCTGTTCCTCAAGATCGAGAAGGCTTACCACAACGGCGCCAACATCATCGTCCTCTCCGACCGCGGCGTGGACGAGAACCATCTGCCTATCCCCTCGCTTCTCGCGGTGTCTGCCGTCGAGCAGTACCTGGTCAAGACCAAGAAGCGCACCGCTGTCTCTGTCGTGCTCGAGAGCGCAGAGCCGGTGAGCGTGCATCACTTCGCCTGCCTTCTCGGTTACGGCGCGCGTGCCGTGTGCCCCTACCTCGCCCACCAGTGCATCAGGTCGCTTGTGTGGGATGGCACGCTCGAAGCCGACCGCTACGTCGCCGTCAAGGCCTACAACGACGCCGTGCTGCACGGCGTGGTCAAGATATCCGCCAAGATGGGCATCTCCGCCCTGCAGTCCTACCAGAGCTCGCAGATCTTCGAGATCTTGGGCTTGTCTCAAGACGTGGTCAAGAACTACTTCTCCAACACGGTGAGCCGTATCGGCGGTATCGGGCTCGACGAGATAGCCCAGATGGTCGCACGCAGGCACCAGTCGGCCTTCGACCCCATGGGGCTCGACGACGACCTCTCGCTTCCCAGCCTGGGCTGCCATAAGATGACGAGCGCCCCCGGTGCGCTCAAGCACATGATCAACCCCTGCACCATCCTCCTGCTGCAGAAGGCCGCGCGCGAGGGCGACTACGAGAGCTTCAAGGAGTATTCTGCCCAGTTGGACGACAGCGCGTCGCCCTTCAACCTCAGGGGCCTCATGCGCTTCGCAGACCAAGGCGCCCATGCCATCCCGCTTGACGAGGTCGAGCCTGCGCAAGAGATCGTCAAGCGCTTCAAGACCGGTGCGATGAGCTACGGGTCCATATCGCAGGAGGCACATGAGTGCCTGGCCGTGGCCATGAACCGCCTTGGCGGCAAGAGCAACTCCGGCGAGGGCGGCGAGACGCCCGAGAGGCTGGGGACAGAGCGCGGAAGCGCCATCAAGCAGGTTGCAAGCGGCCGCTTTGGTGTCACGAGCGAGTACCTGGTGAGCGCCAAGGAGATTCAGATCAAGATGGCCCAGGGCGCAAAGCCCGGCGAGGGCGGCCATCTGCCCGGCGGCAAGGTCTGGCCCTGGATCGCCAAGACGCGCTACTCGACCCCGGGCGTGAGCCTCATCTCTCCCCCGCCGCACCATGACATCTACTCCATCGAGGATCTGGCAGAGCTCATCTACGACCTCAAGAACGCCAACAAGGACGCCACCATCGCCGTGAAGCTCGTGAGCGAGGCCGGCGTGGGCACTATCGCAGCCGGTGTCGCTAAGGCCGGAGCAGAGACTGTCCTCGTCTCCGGCTACGACGGCGGCACAGGTGCCGCGCCCCGCAGCTCCATCAGCGGCGCCGGGCTTCCCTGGGAGCTCGGTGTGGCCGAGGTCCATCAGACCCTCATACAGAACGGCCTGCGCTCGCATGTGCGCATCGAGGCAGACGGCAAGCTCATGACCGGCCGCGATGTCGCGATCGCCGCGGCGCTCGGTGCCGAGGAGTTCGGCTTCGCCACAGCGCCGCTCATCGCCATGGGCTGCGACATGATGCGCGTGTGCAACCTTGACACCTGCCCGGTGGGCATCGCGACGCAGAACCCGCGCCTGCGCAAGAACTTCGCCGGCAAGCCCGAGCATGTCATGAACTTCATGCTCTTCATCGCCGAGGAGTTGCGCGAGATTCTGGCCTCCCTGGGCCTGCGCAGCGTGGATGAGCTCGTGGGCCGCTGCGACTTGCTCGAGCGCGACGGCGGCAGGGAGCAGGGCAATGTGGGCGCGGTTGACATCAGCCGCATACTTGCCACCTGCGACGGCGACAACGTCCTCTACAACCCGGCAGACGTCTACGACTTCAAGCTCGACAGCACACTCGACGCCAAAAACCTGCTGCCCATCTTGGATAAGAAGGGCAAGCGCAAGTCGAGCTACGAGTTCGAGATATCGAGCACGGACCGCGCCTGCGGCACGCTCTTCGGCGCAGAGCTCACGCGCCGCTTCAAGGGCAAGCTCGACGATGACGCATACCATTTCAAGTTCAACGGCGGTGCCGGCCAGTCGTTTGGCGCCTTCATTCCCAAGGGCCTCACTCTCGAGCTCGAAGGCGACAGCAACGACTATTTTGGCAAGGGGCTTTCCGGCGGGCAGCTCATCGCCTATCCCAGCAAGGAGAGCACGCTGGCCTCGCAAGACAACGTCATCATCGGCAACGTCGCCCTCTATGGTGCGACGAGCGGCAAGGCCTTTATCTCCGGCCGCGCGGGCGAGCGCTTCTGCGTGCGCAACTCCGGCGCAACGGCTGTCGTCGAGGGTGTGGGCGACCATGGTTGCGAGTACATGACCGGCGGCGTGGTGGCCATCCTGGGTACGACGGGCCGCAACTTTGCGGCGGGTATGAGCGGCGGCGTAGCCTACGTGTTCGATGCCGACCACGACCTCTACCTGCGCACCAACAAGGAGCTCGTCTCCATAGAGGAGCTTTCCTCGACCGAGGACATCACGCAGCTGCACGACATGATCGCCGAGCATGCCAAGCTCACGGGTTCCGTACTCGCGGCAGAGATGCTCGATAACTTCGAGGCGCGCGTCAAGGACTTCAAGAAGGTCATCCCCCATGCTTACCGCAAGATGACCTCGCTTATCAACGACAACATCCGCCAGGGGATGGACCCCGAGGCTGCGGCCACCAAGGCGTTTTTGGAGAGGGGCGAATAACCATGGGCAACCCCAGGGGATTTCTCGATTACGAGCGCTGCGCAGACAGCTTGGAGGCACCTGCGCAGCGTGTTGGAAACTACGACTACTTCCATGGCTCCATGCCGGATGAGGAGCGCTTCGAGCAGGCGTCGCGCTGCATGAACTGCGGCGTGCCCTTCTGCCAGGCGGGACTCGTCATCCAGGGGCGCCGCTTGGGCTGCCCCCTGCACAATCTCATCCCGGAGTTCAACGACCAGCTGTGCAACGGCAACGTCGAGGAGGCGCTGCGCAGGCTCCTCTCAACCAACGTCCTGCCAGAGTTCACGGGTTACGTCTGCCCCGCCCTGTGCGAGAAGGCTTGCTCCTGCGGCAAGGTAGGAGGCGCCGTCTGCATCAACGATAACGAGCGCTACATCATCGACACGGCGTTCGAGACGGGCTTGATGGAGCCGAGTGTCCCCAAGCGCCGCAGCGGGA
>CAVCDT010000018.1:0-23668 GCA_963600995.1 Akkermansia muciniphila
GCATGGACTCGACCTGACGCTGGGCGCCCTCGATGCCCTTGGTGACCATCTTGGCCTGGATGGGCATATCGTCGCCCAGATCCGTCTTGAGCATCATCGCGCTGATGCGGTCCATGCGGTCGCCGCCGAAGAGGCGCATGAGGTCGTCTTCGAGCGAGAGGTAGAACTGGGCAGAACCGGGGTCGCCCTGACGTGCGGAGCGGCCGCGGAGCTGGTTGTCGATACGGCGCGACTCGTGGCGCTCTGTGCCGATGACGGCAAGGCCGCCGGCTTTCCTGACGATCTCCGCCTCCTGATCGCAGATGGCACGCGCCTGCTCGAGCGCGTCTTGGCGCTGCAGATCGGTAGCCTCTTGCGGGTCGACGCCCTTCTCGAGGAGGATGTCGTCGGCCAGGAAGTCCGGGTTGCCGCCCAGCAGGATGTCCGTACCGCGACCGGCCATGTTGGTGGCGATGGTGACAGCGCCGGCTCGGCCTGCCTGGGCGACGATCTTAGCCTCGCGCTCATGCTGCTTGGCGTTGAGGACCTCGTGGGGAATGCCGCGTTTCTTGAACAGGGCGGACAACTTCTCGGAGTTCTCGATGGACACCGTGCCGACGAGGCAGGGCTGCTGGCGCTCGTGGCGCTCGAGCACGTCCTCGACGACGGCGTTGAACTTGGCATCGACGGTGCGGTAGACCAGGTCGGGCAGGTCCTCGCGCATAACGGGGCGATTGGGCGGGACGACCTGGACCTCGAGCTTGTAGATGTCGCGGAACTCCGCGTCCTCGGTCTTGGCGGTACCGGTCATACCGGAGAGCTTCTCGTACAGGCGGAAGTAGTTCTGCAGGGTGATCGTCGCCATGGTCTGGTTCTCTGCGCGGACGAGCACGCCCTCTTTTGCCTCGATAGCCTGATGCAAGCCCTCGCTGTAGCGGCGGCCCTCCATGATGCGGCCCGTGAACTCGTCGACGATCTTGACCTCGCCGTCGACGACGATGTAGTCGACGCCCTTCTTGAAGAGGTACTCGGCCTTGAGCGCCTGGTGCAGGTGGTTGGACAGCTGACCGGAGAGGTCTGCGTAGATGTCCTCGATATGCAGCCTGGACTCGACTTTGGCAAGACCCTGCTCGTTGGCAGATATCGTGCGCTTCGCCTCATCGATGTCGAAGTCCTCTTTAGCCTTCATCCCCCTGACGGCCTTGGCGAAGGAGTTGTAGAGGTCGTTGGCCTTGGACGCCTGACCGGAGATGATCAGAGGGGTCCTTGCCTCGTCGATCAAGATCGAGTCGACCTCGTCGATGATGCAGAAGTTATGGCCGCGCTGGACCCTCTTGTCCGCAGAGGTGACCATGTTGTCGCGCAGATAGTCGAAGCCGAACTCCGTGTTGGTACCGTAGGTGACATCTGCCTGGTAGGCGAGCTTGCGCTGAGGGGCAGGCGTCCCGTTTTGGAGCAAGCCGACGGTGAGGCCCAGGAACGTGTAGATGCGGCCCATCCACTCGGAGTCGCGCTTTGCGAGGTAGTCGTTGACGGTAACCACATGGACGCCCTTGCCGGGAAGCGCGTTGAGGTAGACGGCCAGCGTGGAGACGAGGGTCTTGCCCTCGCCAGTGCGCATCTCCGCGATCTGGCCCTTGTGCAAAACCATGCCGCCGATGAGCTGGACATCGAAATGACGCATGCCCGTGACGCGAACGGATGCCTCGCGCACGACGGCGAAAGCCTCTGGCATGAGCTCGTCGAGCGTCTCGCCGTTGCCGTAGCGCTCGCGGAACTCGTCCGTCTTGGCGCGCAGCTGCTCATCGCTCAGGAGCTTGAGCTCGTCTTCAAGGTAGTTAACGATGTTTACCTGTGCGTAGAACTCCTTGAGCTGGCGATCTGCGCCAAGGGAAAGAAGCTTAGTGAAGAAATTTGCCATAGTTCATTCTTTCTTGGTGAGTACAGATGGCGTTCACTCTATCACAGCAGCAATAACGATTCGGTAGCAAAGCGAGGTCAACGCACGGTCTGGATGCAATGCCCCGTAAACGAGCTGCCGCTACTGCATAGACGCCTTCTGGGCGCAGGGTTGCGAGGTGAGTTTGAGCAAGGAGGGGTCGCTTTCGATAAGGCGGTCGTAGAGCATCTGGGTCTCGGCCGAAGGATCCAAGCCCAGCTCGTCGCGCAGGTATTTCCTGCATTGGAAATACGTCCTTATCGCCGAGCAACGCTGGCCTGCCGCCATCTGCGCCTTGATGAGCATCATATAGACGTCCTCGCGCTCCTTATCCTCATCCATGGCCTTGCGTGCGAACCACAGCGCGACCCTAGCGTCATTCGCCTCGAGGCTTCTGGACGATCCGGCGAGCATCGCATCTACGAAGACAGCGCGCAGGCGCCGGCGCTGCTCCCTTATATAGGCGTTGTCGTTCTCGCTGGGAAGCAGGCCGCCGCGATAGACAACCTCCATGCGCGCATAGACGTCCAAAAGCGTAGCCGCATCCTCGTTTTCGAGGAGGATTCGCCTCGACAGCTGCTCGAACTCCGCCACATCGGACACCACATAGCGCGGGTTGATACTGCAGAACTCGCCTCTCCGCGAGAGATACGGCCCCTCGCCCAGCAACGCCTGCATGCGGCTCCATGCCGTATAGAAGTTATCGAGCGCACGCGAGCGCGACAGCTCGGGCCACATCTGTTGGAATATGACCTCGCGCGACACATCCTTGCCCTGATTCATCACGAGAATCGCGAAGAGCTGCAGCGCCCTTTTACTCCATCTGCTTTGCGGGATGTACTTCTCGCCCACGATGACCTCGAGCCCGCCAAAGAGGGAAACGGTGGCAACCGGCACTTCTGATGCATCGCTGTGCTGGGGCTTGCGTCCCTTGCGCTTGCCCGATGCCGGCGCCCTGTATGTGCTCGATGCCTGCTCCCAGGGCACAGCCGGCGCCTCGCGTCCCGCCTCGCGGCTCATCTTCATCAACAGCGCCGAAGCCATCGACAAGACCTTCGCATCCTTGACGTCGACGGTCTTGCTGCTCACCCCGAAATATCCACTGCGCCACAGGTCGCCCACGACGATCGCATCGCTGTACATGCAGGTCCCGCGCTTGCGCATGGCGACGAGCACCCCCGTCCCACACTCGTGCAAGACACCATGCATCTTGGGGGTCTCCACGCATGCGAGCATATGGAGCGCCACCCTGAAGGCCAGCGTATGCGCAAACCTGCGCCCGTATGTCTCGAACAACCCGAGCATCTTATCCAGGCGTTCCTGGTCATCTCGCGTCCCCTTCTTAGCGCGCGCAGAGGCAGGGGCGAAGTTGCCATGTATCGCCGCTGCCCAGCGCTCGAGCTCATCTGGCGTGCACAGCGCAGCTACAGCAACGAGGAACTCCAGCGAGTTGCCTATCTGAACCTCATCGACTGGCAGGCTGTCCAACGAGCCGACGACATCTGCCGCTTTGGCATCGCAGAACGCGAGCAGGGCGAGGTTTGCCCCCAACCGGACCTTCGCGCTCTCGATATCCGGGGCCGCCCCCTCGCAAAGGCAGAGAGCCTCGCGGGCATGGTAGGCTGCCTCCCTCTTCTCGCCGCGCATGCCCATGAGCCACGCATGCATCACCATGAGCATGCGGTCCCTCTTGAGGGCTTGGCCGTTAGCGCGCTCGAACAACGTTCCCGCCAGCTTCGTGGCGCCGCTGTCGATGAGATCCCAGCCGCAGTCCTTAAGCCAAGCGGCGCAATGCTCAGCCGTGCAAAAGGCGCTCATCACCTCCTCTACGCGATCGGTGTTGCCCTCCTCGAGCAGCAGCCCAAGCGCTTTCTCGTGCACAGGGAAGCTCCCGCCTAACAGAGCTTGGGCTACGCCGGCCTCCTCTACCGCGGCTTTGATGGTCGCTGCGGGGACATGCCCTGCCGCAAAGGTCCTGGCGATGTTGTCAAAACCCAAGAACAGGTAGTCCTTTGCCGCCATAGCGGAGAACTCCTCCGAAAGCTGTGCCCCGAGCCGCCCCAAGTCTGCCGCACAGCCTCGCTCTAAGATGAGGATTGCCAAAGCAGCTCTGAGAAACTCCAAGGGGACGCTCTCCTCGAAAAATCCCCTTAGGCACGGTAGAAGAACTTGCCCGTCATGACCCCAGACCATGCAAGGGGCCGTACCCATGAACGCGCTGCCAGCCCGCGACCAAGCCGCCTGCACGTCCTCGCGGCGCACGCCGTCCAAGCGAGTGCAAGACGCTTTGAAATCGCGTTCGCTCACGAGCAAGTCCTTTGCTGTGACAAGTACCCTGTCCGGCTGGGTCGAACGCAGGTAATCGCAAGACGGCAGCGTGGTGACGACGATCTCCGTCCCTGTTGCCAAGCAAGCGTCTGCGCACCTGGCGAGGACCTCCATGCGCTGCTCGTCTAAGATCGGCAGGTCATCGACAACGACAAGATCGACCTCTTCCGCCCTCCCACTTTCCTCGGGGATGAGGTACCCGTTGTCCAACGCGCGGATGAACTCCGGCGACTGCCCGTCTATCCAAACTACGCACCCGGCATTGAAGACCCTCCTTGCGTACTCGTAGGCGAGAAGCGTCTTCCCGTAGCCGTGGGGTGCAGAGAGGATCCTCATCACGCCCCTATCCTGCATCATCATCGACACGAGCCTGTCTCTGTTTACGAGCTCAAGCTCGCTAAAGCGCGCAAGCGCGAAGCTCTGCGGCTCCCACTCCTGCCCTGTCATCGGCTCTGCGCAAACGCTCACATCAACCACCCCGCTATGCCCTCGAGCACCGTGCCTGCGCCAAGCATGCCGCCGGCAGCCATTGCCACGATGCATACGACAAGCGACGTCGAAGCCGCTACAGCGACCGTGGGAAGCATCGCCACCTTGGGTGCTCCCTCCCGGTAGACAACGCGCGTATGGGGCTTCTTGCGCGGAGGCCTCACACGCGCCGACGGGCTGGGAACGCTGGCAAGGTCCATCTCCTGCGAGCATGCAGCTGCAACGCAAGGCCCTTTCTCCGCGCATTCTTCCTGCATATGACCTGCATGCTCGCCTTGCGCACAGCCCGCACCGGGGAAACCTGCCGCGTCCTTAAGCCATTCCGCCTCGTTGGCATCTGAGACAGTTGGTCTCTTGCCCGCGTCTCGACCAGCTGCCTCCCTAAAGCTACCGGCCTTTCGCCTCAGAGCCTCACCGAACCCGATGATGCGCCCAGCACGCGACCCACCCTTACCGGAAGCGTTTTGGTCGACATCGTTTTCCTGCAGACCGAATAAATCGTCCCAACTCTCGACAAAGGTGCCGTCTGCAGTCTCCAATGCCGCATCCGCACAGCGCTCTTGTGCCTCAAGATAAGATTGCGGCTCGAGGCCGCTACGCGATACCTCACCCGAGGAGCGTAGAGGAGAATCTCCTTCTTGCTCACGCTGCTTCTTGCTACGCTTTCCGGACTTGCCGCTTTGGGTCATGCTTCGAACCTCGCGAAGTCTCGATGCGTACTCCGGCACTTCTTGAGCACTCGGAGCATTTGGAATCTCTTGGGGCATTTTGTTTCGTCCTCCTAAATATCTAGGCTTCAGGCGACAGAAAGATTAGGACGACATATCAGGCGCTGACTTGGCATTTGGGATTTTTATTATGGGTTTTGTAATACCCATGGGTCTCATGAAACCCACTTCCAGCGATTAGATGCCGCTCATAGGCACCTGCCCTGGACGGCTGCCTTCATCTCCGTCATGTTTTTCCAGAAACGCTTGGGCATCTGCGCTGTCCTGAGGCCCGGATTGAATCGTTGCTCGTTGCTGAGAGAGTCGTAGAACGTCTTCCACAGCAGTTGGAAGTGCCCTTCCTCGTCCGATTTCGCTGGAAGCGCAAAATCGCTCGTTTTCACAAACCGGACGCGCTTCATGTCGTAGAGCGCGGCGAGATGATGAGCCTCGTCGTAGATGACGAAGGGCTGCGTGTTGTATCGAGAGGCAAAATAACCCGTCACAAGCGGCAGGACATCACCGCAAGGGTTGATAACAGCAGCGTAGACGCCGTTATCCATAAGCTCGAAACGCAAGAACTGCCTCACACACTCCATCTCGTTGTCCATCCTCTTCGACTGCCTCTCAACAGAGGCGACGATGGGATCAGACGGGTCTGAGACGGCCTTCCTCCCTCCGCTCATGCAGCAGACGATATAAGCGAACAGTGAGATCTCGCATTCATGCTCATGCAGATAGAAGGCTTTCTCGATATGTCTGAATGACGCATATCCCGCCTTGTTGCATATCCCGATCCTCACGCGCTCCGCCTGCGCCATATCGGTTTCCACCTGAACGAGCTCCTGGCAAAACGATGCCTGCGCACAAGCATCCCCACTAAAGCCGGCAGGATGCACATGCATCGAATACGCTTTGAAGACAGCCGTGAGAAACCCTTCGAAGCTGCCGTCGTACAAGACCAACAGGTCCGATTTAACTAGCTTGCACACGAAGCTCTCCCTTCTATACGCACCAAGGACTTCTGCAGCACCTGGCCACGCACGGGCTTAGACGCTACGACCTTCTTCTTGCGCGCGGACTCAAGCAGGACGTCCCTATGCCCCTCTGCCGCAAACACGTCCTTTGCGTTTTGCAAACCTGCTTCAAACAGCTGCATCTGCCCGCGCACCTGGTTGCGCTTGAGCTTTCTGCCCGCGCCGCTTTTCAAAACGGAGTTCTCAAGGCTGACGCGCGCTTTAACAACGTCGAAGGCGAAGCTGCTCTCCATCCTCCCGTTGCAGGTGAGAAACCACCCTGCACGCTTGAGGCTTATCCTGAGCACCTTGAGATCGTCGAAACCGAGGCGATGGAGCCTTCTTGCGCGGACTATCTTCTTAGCCCCCTCGACACCGATACCGGGAACGCGCAAGAGCTCCTCATAGGATGCCTTGTTCACCTCTACCGGAAAGCGTCCCATATTTCTGAGCGCCCATGCGGCCTTAGGGTCGATTCCCAGCTCGAGATTGTCTTTACCGGGCTCAACCAGCTCGTTTGCCTCAAAGCCGTAGAAGCGCAGCAGCCAATCTGCTTGATAGAGCCTGTGCTCACGCGTGAGGGGAACCTCAGTTTGGAGCGAGGGCAGCCGCGGGTCATCGTTGACCGGGGCGTACGCAGAGAAGAACACGCGTTTGAGCTTGAATTGCTTGTAGAGCACCCCCGTAAGCCCGAGAATATGCGCATCTGTCTCCGGCGTCGCCCCTATGATCATCTGCGTAGACTGCCCAGCAGGGGCGAAAACAGGGGCGGCCTTTCCCAGATAGCTCCTCTTTGCCAGGCGCTTGTCCTGCGATGCCTGCTCTATGCCATCGCGGATCAACCCCATGGGCTTCGCTATGTCGAGCTTGCGCTTTTGCGGCGCAAGGAGCTCGAGGGAACCTTGCGACGGCAGCTCTATGTTGATGCTGATGCGATCTACCAGACGCCCCAACAGCTCGACGAGCTCTGGAGAGGCGCCCGGTATCGCTTTGACATGGATATACCCGTTGAAACGCTCTTCCTCTCGCAAGATGCGGACAGTCTCGACAAGCTGCTCCATCGTGTAATCCGGGTTGCGGATCACCCCGCTCGAGAGGAAGAGCCCCTCGATGTAGTTCCTCCTGTAGAAGCCTATCGTGAGCTGGGCGAGCTCTCTGGGCGTAAACGCAGCGCGAGGCACGTCGTTCGACCTTCTGTTCACGCAATAGGCGCAGTCGCAAACACAGTAGTTAGTGAAGAGCACTTTGAGCAAGCTGATGCACCGGCCGTCTGCCGTGAAGCTGTGGCAGCATCCCGCCGCCGAGGCACCTCCCAACATGCCGCGCCTTGCCGCCCGATCCGACCCGCTCGAAGTGCAGGCCGTATCGTACTTTGCAGCATCAGACAAGATCTCGAGTTTCGCCATAGTATCCATGGCGAGCATTATAGCGAACAGCTGTTCTCATTTGAGCGAAACTCATACATTTGTTCGATTTATTTTCACCTTTATCTGTTGTGCGCCCCTCAAATACTCCCGCTCGAACTTATGCTCGAGGAGCAGGTCCTTTACCGGGACATCGAGCACTCGTATCAGGTTCTCGACGTGTTTGGCGTTAAGCGTCACTCTCCCCTGCTCCACGGCGCTCACCCACTGCCGCGTGCAACCCAGCATCCGGGCCAGCCCCTCCTGTGTGAGCTTCCTCTGCCAACGGTAATAGCGTACGCTGCTTGCCAATGTCAGATTGAGACAATCATCCTCCATCGCTTACCTCAGAGGCTCGATGACGAAGGTTATCCTCATTCCCGCATCGACTTCTATAGTCTGCGACCTTCTCATGTCGCCATGCACTGGAAGGGCGCTGCTCCCCGACGCCTTCTCCTTGCACAGCGCAGCGTAGCTCTGCATGAACTCCAAAGCATCGACGCGCTCATTGGGTCTGTTCGTCAGATGCTCGAGCTCTGCTGTGAGGTCCATCGGGTTTTTAGCGCAGACGATATCGTAGACATGACAGTACGCGGCAAGAAACGCAAGGAGGGCGTCGCCCGGCTGCCTATCAGGACAGACAACGATTATCCTCATCGGACCAGAAGCGCTGTTCCCGCTGTCCACGTACTCTTTGATGCCACCGGCGAGCATCTCGACCGACATGAAGTGCGCCTCATCCAAAACAACGAGGTCGGCCTTGGCCGCTTTCAAATTGAAGAGGTACTGAGGCAGCGGATCTGTGCGCCCAGGATCGTAGACATACTGGGCATAGAGACCGAACACGGCCTTGTACCACCTCGAGCGCTCTTCTGTAGTTAACACGCACACGCCCTCATATAACGGCATAGTGTAATCCCTTCCGAGGTTCCCACACCCCTTGTTGCGTTACACGTTTTCTCCCTTCCAAAGGCGTCCCACCGCCTTATGTGAGCGCGAGTATCGTTTCGAGGGGTTGCGGCCTATACCAGATAACGTATATCGCCAAGCAGCGACGACACACCTGTCCGCAAACTCTGCATATGGCGCCTTTATGAGCTGCGCGCAATGCAAAGTCCTGTTATTAAAGTCTTAGTCGAAACAAAAGGAGGCTTGAGATATGCCTTGCGACAAGGGCTTGTCCAAACTGCCCAAGAAACTGCGGTTGGAAGACGAAGCGCATGACTTTGTCGAGACGGTAGCCGCGCAATGCGAGATAAGCATCAGCGAGTGCATCGAGAGCATGCTTCTTTTGGTGGAGTGCGTTTACAACAACGACAGCGACGAGCAAGTCATATTCACGTTGAGAGAACTCAAATGTAAGCACCTGCTGGGGCTGAAGAGCTTGCGAACGCCTCCTTCGACTTCCCTGCGCCATGTGACGATCCATCCGCATGCGCTGGACTTCGCCAACTATCTCCATGAGACATACCCACCCGTCATCGGCAACGCAACCGAGGCGATATCCCTTTGCATCAGCTACTGCCGCCAGTTCTATCGCGGCGGCAGCGGCCTTAAGTACCTTTGCGGCAGGCTCAAAGACGCAAGAAACGCTCGGGAATAAAACGGGGGCGCCTTAAAGGCGCCCCCGCAAAGATGCATCAAACCGAAGTGATTTACTTCAGAGTGACAGCTGCACCTGCCTCCTCGAGCTTGGCCTTGGCAGCCTCTGCGTCGTCCTTCTTCTGAGCCTCGAGCAGGGTTGCAGGAGCGCCCTCGACAGCAGCCTTAGCCTCCTTGAGGCCCAGACCGGTGATCTCGCGGACAACCTTGATGACAGCGATCTTGTTGTCGCCGAAGCCCTCGAGGACGACGTCGAAGTCGGTCTTCTCCTCGGCGGCTGCGCCACCCTCAGCGGGGCCAGCAGCAACAGCGGCGGTAGCGGAAACGCCAAACTCCTCGCAGATCATGTCGCGGAGCTCAGCCAGCTCGAGCAGGGTCTTCTCGCCCAGAGCAGCAATGATCTCTTCGTTAGTGAGAGCCATGTTGTTCTTCCTTTCAACAGCTGCCTTCTTGATCAGGCAGCTTTCAAATCAATCAATACAGGTATGCCGGCATACAGCGGCATCGTCTTACGCAGCTTCCTTCTCGGACATCTCGCCGAATGCGATGGCGAGCTGAGAAGCGACTGCAGTGAGGGAGCAAGCGATCTGGCCGATGAGCTGGTCGCGAGAGGGCAGGGAAGCGATAACCGTGACTTCCTCTGCAGTCATGACGGCGCCATCCATCAAACCACCCTTGATCTCCAGGTTGCTGTTGGCCTTGGCAACGTCGTTAGCGGCCTTGGCGGGAGCAGCAACATCCTCACCGGCGAAAATGAACGCGGTGGGGCCTGCGAGGATATCCTCGCAAGTGGGGAGCTCGAGCTGAGCGAGCGCACGGACGGCGAGGGTGTTCTTGTACACCTTCATCTCACCGCCAGCGGCGGTGACGTTGCGGCGAAGCTGCTGAGTCTCCTTGACGGTCAGACCACGGGCGTCGACGTACCAGACGGCATGGGCCTCCTTGATCTTGCCTGCGATCTCCTCGATCTGATCTGCTTTCTTCTGAGTAGGCATGTGCACCTCCTTCCATAGAAAAATCGACCCCCGCTGACAGCGGAGGCCGATCTGCACATGCTTAAGAAAGCTCTGCGAATCAACCACCTCGGCGGGCGGAGCCCAAGCTCCCTTAGAACCCCTAGGGGGTTACCGGCTGTCTTTGGTAGCGGGTGTTTAACAAAACGTTGTCACTATACCCAATGTGCAGGCTCATGGCAAGGGTTTTACGCAAAAAGCGAGTTCTCTGCCCCACCCGGATAGGGATCGGAAACCTCGAAGCCCTCTTTGGTGCGACGATAGTACATGAAGCCGCTCCAAGCCTCGCCTGCACCGCGCTCGGAGAACTCGAAGACGATCGCCGGGTCGCCCTGCGACGACTCGTCCTCTTGGACCAGCCCCTCGTAGGCGATGGCATAGAGGTTGCACTCGCTGCCAAGGTCCACCACCTGCTGGCAAGCGGCCCTGTAGCAGCCATCCGGCTCGTCGTCTTCGAAAGCATAGAGCTCATCGCTGCAGTCAGTTGCCAAAAGCACGCCGATCTTGCCTTCGAGCTCCATGATATTGATCGCCTCGCCGATGAGGTCGCATGTCAGCTTGTCGAGCTGAGGAGATACCTGCGCCATGAGGGGCACGTCCTTTCTGGCTGATGCGCTTGCGCGCACTCCCAATTCCTAAACGGCGCGGTCCCTGACCAAATCTGCCAAGGTCACGCTATCTATATACGCGGTGATGGCATCGTCTAAGCCCCTCCAAAAGGGCAGCGTGATGCACAGGTCTGCACGAGGGCAATCGACCTCATCGCTTGCAAGGCAAGCCACGGGCGCCAGGTTGCCCTCCCCCGCGCGGAGGATATCGCCCGTCGTTATCTTGCTGGCATCCTTTGCGAGCAGGTAGCCGCCCCCGGCCCCGCGAACGCTCTTGAGAAACCCGGCGCGCGTGAGCGGCGGGACGATCTGCTCGAGGTACTTGAAAGAGATCTGCTGCCTATCGGCGATATCATGCAGCGGCACGGGTGCCCCGCCGCCTTGCATGGCCACATCGAGCATCAAGCGCAACGCGTAGCGCCCCTTGGTAGAGATGACCACGGTGCCTGTCCTTCCTAAACGACTTTAGCGGCAGATAGAGCGATTATAGAAGATGGCGCTAGTAAGGGGCCTGCGGATGAGCAGCAGCTTTGAGGCGCCCCCAAGCCACGCGCTTTGCAGCTTGGTCTTGCAGGCAGCCCTCGAAATCCGGAGCAGCCACCATCAGGTAGCCGCGCACCTCGACGGGGTTGTCCGGCGCAAGCTGCGACGCCTCGTCGCAGAAGGCATCTTTGAGCGCCTGTATCGCCCCGTCGTCGACGGCAACGACATCCCATGGGTCGCATTCATGAACCGCAAGCTCGAGCCCTGCGCTATCCATCTGCCCCGATTGCACAAAGCTTATGCTCGAACTATGCCCCAATGACGCAGCCGAAGCCTCGAGCGCCGCGCGCGCAGCACTCGAGAGGCACCGGGAACTTACGATGAGCAAAGATGCCCGGTCTACCTGCGGCGCTTGCACCCCCATCTTATGAACAGCTTGCGGCATAGAAGCGAGCTAGACGAGCTCTACCTGCACACCGTTGTCGTTGTCGTCGCGCTCGATGAGGTCTTGGAGCTCCTCGAACTCGCTGCGCACGTCGTCGAGCATGGCCTGGATGGCAGCGAGCTTTTTTGCAGAGCGCTCCATAGCGCCGTTATCGGCCAGATGGTACATCTTATGGGTCCAGCGACGGGAAAGCGCGACTTGTGCGTCGATCATCTCGACGGTGTCCTTGAGCTGCTGGGTGTTAACGCCGTTCGTGCACATAGATGAGCTCCTTACCTCGGGTCTCGCTTGGTTTGGCAGGCTTCAAGCCTACCACGTTGGCATAGTCGGCACGCATGGCGTCCCTAAGCCTGCCGCCCAGATGCCGCAGACCGCAGTCTGCGAACCGAGCTGCGAAAAAACAAAACCCCGCGAGTTAATCGCGGGGTGTGATGGCTCTTGGTGCGGCATGAGGGATTCGAACCCCCGACCTTCTGATTCGTAGTCAGACGCTCTATCCAGCTGAGCTAATGCCGCGTAAATCGAAAGCTTGTCTATATTACCATCGTGTTTTAACGTGTCAATACCAATTTTTCCTCGATGCGATACGGCGCAAAACCGCCTTGAGAAACGGCTTTCCGCAGGGATACGCGCAGCACCGCAGAAGCTAATGCTCCAAGGCCCCCATGAGATAGCGCACGACGTTGCGACGGCTCAGAGCGCCGACGAGAACGCCGTTCTTGAGCACGGGGACCTTCTTGATCTTACGCTCGCCCAAGACGGTGCAGGCTTTATCGAGCTGCATATCCGCATCCACGGTGATCACGTGCTTGGTGGCGAGCTCCATGACGTTGAGCTCGGCCAGCTCGCGCATGCGCTTGCCCATATCGTCGTCATCGTTGACGAAACCGATGAAGCCCGTAGTGGGCGCCGAGTAATACTGGTTGTGATGAGCCAGGTATCGCGCTATGTCGCCGTCGGTGACATAGCCCACGAGCTGGCCCTGCTCGTCAACGATGGATACACCGGTGGTATCCGTCGCCGACATGACAGCCACGACCTCGCGCATGTTCGCGCTCGCCAATGCCTTCGCGGCGTTACGGTTCATAGCATCGGAGACGACGGCAAGACTCGGCGACAGGACGAGCTCTGCAACGGGCTCGTCCGCCTTGGCAGCATTGGCGGCGGATTGCCTGTCACGCACGAACACGACCACCAAGACAACAGCAAGCAGAGCGAGGACAGCCGTCGTGCCAAAGGAGGCATGGTACCCGGCAAAGAGCTGCTCTGCCGCGCTGCCGCCAGAGCTCATCGACGTGACGACGGAGGCAAGCGACACCAGCAAGGCCGTGCCAAAGGAGCCTGCCACCTGGTTAAGGGTGTTGGAAGTGCTCGGCGCATGCTGGATATCCTTATTGGCCAGGGAGTTCACACCCCAGGTGTTGATCGGCGTCATCGTGAACTGAATACCAACTGCCATAACCGTATAGACAACCGCCACGAACACGATGGGGCTTGCGATCTTGAGTTGCGTGAAGCCTACAGCCGCAAGGGTGATGGCGCAGGCGCCGAAGAGCACTGGCTTGCGCACGCCGAAACGATCGAAGATCCTCCCCGCAAAGAAGCCGACGATAGCCCCGACAAGGGCACCGGGCAAAAGCGTAACGCCGGATACCGTGGCGGAATAGCCCAGGACACCCTGGATATAGAGGGGCATGATGGTCTCCATGCCTATAAGCGCCGCCATGAAGATCATGATGATGACAACCGTGACCAGGTACTGGCGGCTTTTGAGGATGCCCACCTTGAGCATGGGCTGCTCGAGCTTGAGCTGGCGTCGCCCATACAAAGCCACGAACACAAGGCCGACCACAATGAGCGCGACGGTGACCAGATGGTTTTGAGCAGAGCTGAAGGTTGAGAACCCGTAAAGCAAGCTCACCAAACCCACCGACGACATCACCACGGAGAGCACGTCGAACCTGCTGCGCTCGAAATTGCCGTTGTTCTCTAAAACGGCAACCGCAAGCGCCGTCACTGCAAAGGAGAGAACGGCCACGATGACGAAGATCGCGCGCCAGCCTATGTTGTCGATGAGCAGACCCGACAGAGAGGGGCCGATTGCAGGCGCGAACCCGATGAGCAAGCCGACGATGCCCATGGCGCTACCGCGTTTCTCACGCGGGAAGACGAGCAAGACAGTGCTCATCACCATGGGCATGACCGCACCCGTCGCCGCAGCCTGCATAATGCGGCCCAGCAACAGGAAGGCGAAATGCGGCGACACGGCCGAGACGACGCTGCCGGCCGCAAAAAGCGCCATGCCGCCTATATAGAGCTTGCGTGTCGACAAACGCCCCATGAGATAAGCCGACAAAGGGATAATGACGGCCTCGGTGAGCGAATAGCCGCTGGTTAGCCATTGCACCGTCGTCGCCTCGACGCTCATATCGCGCATGATAGTGGGCAGCGCAGGTGTGAGCAAAGTGGCGTTGAGAACTGCGATGAAGGTTCCTGCGAGCAAGGTCGCGACCATCACAAGCTGCTTTCTTGAAATTCCTATTGACATAACCTTTCCCTCCCGTGCGCAAAACCGCGCACACATAGAGCCGCCATATCAACGGCGCCGCATATAAGCGAAAGCATCGGCATGACTCAGCCACTCATCTGACCAAATCACGCAGGTGCGCTGTTTAGTTCGATTGGATTTGCGGGCTTATTCTGCCACGTAAGCAGCCGAGGAAAAATTACAGATTCTCGTCAATCGACCCAGCGGAGCATTGCCCCTTTGGGCTTCGAGCTGCACGGTGAAGGCTCAGGGAAGGAGTGCTGCGAAACCTTCGCAGAAATAATCCGCCGCCTGTTCAAGCTGGTCACGGGCTTGTTGGGGATGCTCGTCGCTTACGCCCACGACAAACGCGCCGCCTTCTTTGGCACTGCGGGCCGCCATGGCGACGTCCTCGAAGACAACGCAATCGCAAAGCTCGAACCCAAGCCTCGTTGCTGCCTCCACATAAACCACAGGCGTTGACTTGCCTGTCTCGGTGACCTCGTCGCAGACGACTATGACATCGAACCAATCGAGCACGCCGTTGTTCTCCAAAGCGGACTCGAGCAAGCGCCTGTCTAGCGACGATGCAATAGCAAGGGGATAGCCCTTGTCCTTGAGCATAGACAGGTAGTCGCGCACGCCCGGTTTGAGCGGCACGTCGTGCGCATAGCTGTCCGCGGCGATCGAGTACCATTCGGCAATAAGGTCGTCGACTGACTCCTCCAAGCCAAAGCGCTCGAGCAGCCACTTAGCCGTACCCTCGAAACCCAGGGCGGCGATTATCTCGGAGTCCTCCTTGGTGAAATCGAGCCCCCTGCGCCGCGCGAACTCTTTATCGACGTTGCTCCATACCCACATCGAATCTGCGAGCGTGCCGTCGAAGTCGAAAACGAACGCTTTGGGCTCGAACCCCTTGAACATCAAAGCTCCTTTGAGAGACGCCTCTTTGCAAGGCATTATTCAACCACGAACCGATGCCGCGTATACGCAAAGGGAGCAACGGCTCGATAACGGGTACCGACGCGTTGCAGAGAACAAAGAGGAGGGCTGGCAAAACGCCAGCCCTCCCAAAAGACGCAAGCGGTTAGCACCGAGATTTACTCAGCGCTCTCCTCGGTTGCCTCGACGATCTCCTCAGCGGCCTCCTCTGCCTCCTCGGCAGCCTCGACCTCCTCGACGATCTCGATGTCTGCGGCCTCGTCAACGACGTTGACGGTAACGACAGCCTTGATGTCGCGGTAGATAGAAATGACGACAGCATGCTCGCCAACGGACTTGATAGCCTTGCCGAGCTCGATCTGCTTGCGGTCGACGGTAACGCCGATCTGGTCCAGGATGGACTCCGCAACCTTGGCAGCAGTGATGGAGCCGAAGAGCTGGCCCTCCTCGCCAACCTTGGCGAAGACCTTGATGGTCTTGCCGTCGAGAGCTGCCTTGAGGGTGTTAGCATCCGTGGTACGAGCCAGCTCGCGCTTGGCGATGTTGTGACGACGCTGCTCAAGCTGCTTGAGCTCGCCCTTGGTAGCCTTGATGGCCATGCGGTTGGGGATCAGGTAGTTAACGGCAAAGCCCTGTGCGACATCGATGACGTCGCCCTCGCCGCCGCGGCCCTTGAGTTCCTGAGTCAGAATAACCTTCATGTCTGTTACCTTTCGAATTGCCCTGCTATGGCGCAGGGCTGCTTACATATATGCAGGCGCCTAAAAAGCTGCGGGCGCATGCCCGCAGCTCTCAGAAAACGCAAACTTAGCGGTTGCGGCGACCGCCGTTGCCGCTGACGATCTTAACGGCGTAAGGCAGAAGAGCCATCTCGCGAGCGCGCTTGACGGCGACAGCCAGACGATGCTGGTGCTGAGTGCAGACACCAGTGACGCGGCGGGACTTGATCTTGCCGCGGTCAGTGATGTAGCGACGAAGCATCTGTGCGTCCTTGTAGTCGATGTACTCGACATCGTCCTTGCAGAACGGGCACTGCTTGCGACGCGGCTGACGGGTGTATTCAGCCATTGCTTCCTCCTAACTAATTCTCTTGAGAGAGGCCCCCTTAGAAGGGGATGTCCTCATCGTTGTAGGCAGCCGGTGCCGGCGCCTCCGAAACATACTGGGAACGCTGATTAGAAGCCGCATTGCTGCGCTGACCGGAGTTTTGACCATACGACTGGCCGCCACCGTTGCCACCGCTGTTGCGAGACGACATGAACTCGAGCTCGTCGACTGTAACGTCGAGCTTGGAGCGTCGGCCGCCGCCGTTGCGGTCTTCCCAAGAGCTGTAATGCAGGCGCCCCTCGATTGCGACCTTGGTACCCTTGGTGAGGTACTGGGCGAGTGCGTCTGCACGACGCCCGAACATGGTGCAATCGACAAAGTTAGCGTAATCCTCCCACTCGCCGTTCTGGTTGCGGCGACGGTCGTTGACCGCAACGCCAAAAGCCAGAATCGAAGTGCCGCTTGCAGTGCTGCGAAGCTCTGCGTCGCGGGTGAGGTTGCCGCTGATAAGTACCTTGTTAATGCTCATGGTGCGTTCCTTCCAATGGACGTGAATGGATCAGTGTTCCATTAGGCGTTCTCAACGTCCAGGTCATCGCGACGGACGATCATGTAACGCACGACAGCGTCCATGATGTGCAGAACACGATCGAGCTCGGCGATGGACGCGGGCTCAGTCTGGAAATCGATGAGAGTGTAGTCACCGTCCGTGAGATTGTTGATTTCGTAGGCAAGCTTCTTCTTGCCCCACTCCTCAACGTTAGAAACCTTGCCGCCCTGCTCGACGATGGTGTTGTCGATACGCTTCATAGCAGCCAGGCGGGTCTCTTCATCGATAGACGGATCGACGAAAAACAGCAGTTCGTAAGCCTTCATTGGTCACCTCCTCTGGGCTAAACGGCCCCGGGTTATGAAGGATGTGCCCGGAGCAGGAAATAACCTGAATATATTAACACCCCCTCTTTTTGCGAACAAGGAGTCATTTTCTTTATTTTCAAAGCGCAAGCCACTACGCCTAATGGATGCAAGTACGAGGCTCACAATAACGGCAAGAACAGCGAGGGTCGCTGCCAGGCAGACCAAAATGGCAGCTGCAACGGGTATACCCGCGGCAACGCAGAGTTCTGCAAACGCCCCGGCGAACGCTGCAGCTTGGCTTTGGCATGCAGCCAGCAGGTCCGAGACAAATACCGGGCACGAGTACGAGGCATCCTCTTGCTGGGATGTGCCAAGGGATACGGGACTCGAGCTCTCAGAGCTGATGGTCCCAAAGCTTGGCTCTTCTTGCGCCTGCGTAGAACCAGGCTGCAGGGACGGGCTCACTTGCGCAGATGCCCCACCCGAAGCGCTGCTCTGCCGGGCCTTGGCACGGGAGCTTGCCTTAGCTTTACCTGCACCTTGAGCCGCTCCTACGGCAGCAGGGGCTTTGGAAGAGGCGCTCGTACCCGATATGCCGAACAAACTCATGGGGTCGCAGTAAACACCGTCTTCTTTAAGACCCATATGAAGATGCGTTGTCGCACAGGATCTATCCCCTGCGGCGGCAAGCACGCCTACGGCCTCGCCCTCTGCCAATACGTCGCCCTCGGTGACCTTGATGCCCTCCAAGGGCATCAAGGTCACCGTTTTACCGCTCTCGAGGAGCACTGAGACAGCGCTCATAGTGAGCCCGCTTTGAGAGCTTGCAGATGTGTCGCCCGCAGGTACGTCCCCCACGAAGGACACGGTCCCAGCAAGCGGAGAGCACACCTTCGACCCCGCAGCGGCCTTTATGTCGACTCCGCTATGGGTATAAGTAGACTTCGAGCTCTTGTAGCTTTGGTGAAAGCCCACCAATACGTCTCCCTGAGACGAGGCTGCAGGCCACGTCGAGGCAAATGCGTTATACGAGGGGGTTGAGATATCCATATGCAGCGGAAGGCATATCATCAGGCAGGTTGCAGCAACAACGGCAGCGCATCTTGCGGCCCAAGCGACACCCCGCGAGGAACCCGTAATTAACGCCCTGCCACCGCCTTGCGTCCTGCGATCTTTTGCCATCTTGCCCATCGCGCACCTCCAACGCCCGTCCCAGGTTTAGACGCAGCTATCATGGCAGGCGAATCTATACCGCTCTCAGACCAAACCAAGACCAAAATCAGACTGAGATCCGGATATCCGGCGAATATTAGCATCGTGCATTGAACATTTCTTGCAAGCGCAAGCCCACTCGAAAGGCCTCGATAGCAAGAAAAACCGCAGGTCAGACGCAAGACCCGCGGTTTTATCCAAAATCGCTATATACCCTAGGGTCAACGGCTGTCTCAATCGCCAGACAAGCGAAACAAGGCACTGCCCCCAGAAACGCGAAGCGTCTAGTACCCGCCGTAATCGTCGTGCGAGTAAGCCAGGTTGTCGAAGCGCGTGAAATCCGGCTGGAAGGCGAGGTGCGCAACGCCCGTGCCGCCGTTGCGGTGCTTGGCAACGATGATATCCGCCGTACCCAGCGGCGGGCGGTCTTGCTCCTCTGCTTCTTTCTCGCTGGTCGAGCGGTCGATGAACATGACGATATCGGCATCCTGCTCGATGGAGCCGGACTCGCGGAGGTCGGAGAGCATGGGACGCTTGCCCTGTCTCGACTCCACAGCGCGGGAGAGCTGGGACAACGCGATGACGGGCATGCCCATCTCCTTGGCCAGGATCTTGAGGCCTCGGGATATCTCTGCGACCTCGACCTGGCGGCTCTCCGTGCGCGCGTTTTGCGGCTGCATGAGCTGCAGGTAGTCGACGATGATCATGCCATGGCCGGGCTCGACGTGCCTGAGCTGGCGGCGCGCCTTGGCCCTTACCTCCAGAATGCTCGCGCTGGGGGTGTCGTCGATCCAGATATCGAGCTTGGACAACGTGTTGCTCACACCCACGAGGCGCGTCCAATCCTGGGCGTTCATCCCGCCCGTGCGCATCTTCTTGCTCTCGATCTTCGCCTCTGTGGACATGATGCGCTGGATGAGCTGGGTGGCGCTCATCTCCAAGCTGAAGAAGGCGATGGAAGTGCCCAGCTGGGCTGCGCGGCTTGCGATATTGAGCGCGAACGAGGTCTTGCCCACGGCAGGACGCGCGGCGAGGATGATGAGGTCGCCGGGGTTGAAGCCGCCGAAGATCTCATCCACGTCTTTGAAGCCGGTGAGCACGCCGGTGAAGCGGTCCTTGTTGCGCGCGAGCTCTTGGAGCTCGTTGAAGGTCTCGACTACCAGGGTATCCGCCTTCTTGAAGTTGGTGGAGACGCGCTTGTTGGTGACGTTGAAGAGTAGCTTCTCCGACTCCTCGACAACGGCGTCGAGGTCATCGGGGGCATCGTAGCCCAAGGCCGTGATCTTGACCGATGCACCGATCAGCTCGCGCAGCATGTACTCGCGGTGCACGATATCCGCATGGTGCGACCAGTTGGACATGGCGAGGCTGTTGTTGCCGAGCTCGATGATATAGGGGCGCCCGCCAACGGCCTCGAGCTCGCCGCGCGAGTTGAGGCGGTCTGCCAGGGAAAGCTGGTCGATAGGGTCTCCGCGATTGTAAAGGTCCTGCATAGCCGCGAAGATCTTCTGATGCGAGGGACGGTAGAACTCCTCTGCCGTGATCTTCATCATGGCTTCCTCTGCTATCTCGCCCGAGAGCATCATCGCGGCGAGAACCGCTTTCTCTGCGTCGATGTTCTGGGGCATAACGCGGTCGAAGCTGTCGACATCGGGCAGCTGGACGGAGTTCTGGTATTGGTACGTGTTGCGCGGTTGTTTGCCGTAAGAGGGCATAGCGGGCCTTTCTATTGCCGGTGGTGCAAGCTCAAGATAGCGCATGAGAGCGGGCTTAGAGGGCACAGACGGGCTGGCAACAGGCGCATGTGCAACAAGGGTTCATCCTGACAAGCAGAAAAGAACGAGTATCCACAAATCCACAAATTTCGAAGAAAAATACGAGCGGCTAGTCGAGGCTGCCCTGGGCGTCGTCGATGTTGTCGATCTGGTCTTTGGCGACTATGAGCGTCATATCGTCGAGCTCGACCACCAGCGTGTCCTTGAGCCCCAACGTCACCACCTTGCGCTTGGTGCCCTGGGAGTAGACCGTGGTGTTGCGGCAGCGCGTCTGATGCGCTTTGCCTATGGTCCTGTTGCCGTCGCGATCCGGCAGGCAGGTGGCGTCGAGGTCCTCGAGCGACGACAGCGCGTCGAATCGCGTGCCCGATGCCACCAAGACCAGGTTGTCGCAGACCTCGAGCAGGGCCTTGTCCAGGCTCGTATTGGGAAGCGCATCCAAAAGCTCTCGCGCGGCGACATGCAGCCAGTCCTTGGGCTCGAGCTGGGCAAGGAAGTTCGTGGTCTCGGCGATGCGATGGGAGCCCTCGCTGTCCTTGGTACGGGCTCTATCGCCTGCATGGGCGAGCTCGCCCATGAGAACCGCCGCACGGGCAACCACGCAGCCGCTGTACCAGTAAGCCCCCTGCGAGCAGATGCGCTTTGCGGTAGCAGGCAACTGGTCCGCGCTGAAGAGGCGCACGTGATGGGCGCCGTCCACACCGGGGAACTCCTTGCCCTTGCGCATGTAGGTCCAGTCTGCGCACTTGGTCTCCTGCACGCTGCCCACAACGGCCACGCGATCCTGCTGGGCCACCTGGTAGGCGTCGTAGACCGTCCTGTCCCAACGCTCGTCATGCTCTGTGTGCTGGTCCGTGCGCGAGACAAAGACCACAGCAGAGGGATCGAGGCGACGTATCCTCGCGCAGGCCATGGCGACAGAGGTCGCCGTACCGCGGTAGGTAGGCAGCACGAGAAGCTCGTATTGCGACGACTTGAGCTTGCAGCCATGCGAGAGCAGGTTGTCCATGACGCTCGCCATCTTGACGGTCGTGACCACGCTGAGCTTTTGGTCCGTGAAGGGAAGCAGGCGCTCTACGGTGCTAGCGAGAAGCGTCTTGGAGGAACCGGGGGCGACGGGCGCTGCGCAAGAGGGCTCTTGCTCGCGGGCGATGGGCCACAGCTTGGAGCCGTAGTCCTCGCACAAGAGAATCATATGGAGATGTGGGAGAACGCTCTTGCCTGGCATCGCGGGTCCTTTGAACAACGCAGCGGTTTCTGCATCCTTACAGGTTATCAAAAAGACCGCCGCTCCCAAAGCGAACGCGCCGCACAAAGGTCGTTTCGCAGCGCGAAAATTACAAAGTTGACCTACCTTAATTCCTCCTTAATTTCACAGCGGTACCAAGCGGTGCACACGGCCGCTCTTTATAATCTAGGGCATGGATAACAAGCTCAACATATTGGTTGTAGATGATGACGAGGGCATCGCCACGCTCGTGGCCACGCTCCTTCGCAAAGAGGGCTACAACGCTGATTGCTGCTATTGCGGCGAGCAAGCGCTCGAGGCCATGCATGCCAAGGCCTACGACCTCGTCGTCCTCGACATCATGATGCCCGGCATGGACGGCTACGAGGCCTGCAGGCTCATCCGCACGTTCTCGGACGTGCCCATCATCTTCCTCTCCGCCAAAGACGAGGAGATCAACCAGGTTGTAGGCCTCGAGATCGGCGCGGACGACTACATCGTCAAGCCCTTCAGAACCCATGAGTTCATCGCACGCGTCAAGGCGCGCCTGCGCAGGAAGCACGGCTCTGGCACAGAGGAAGACGGCAAGATGCTGTCGAGCAACGCCGGCATCGAGGTCAACCTCGAGACGCACAGTGCATCGCTGCACGGGACCCCGCTCAAGCTCACCCCCAAGGAGTTCGGCATCTTGGCGCTGCTTCTCAAGAGGAAGGGCGCAACGGTATCTGCCAGGGAGCTCTACGAGACCGTCTGGGAAAGCCCTTTCGACAGCGCAGCCGGTAACTCGATCATGGTGCATATCCGCCACCTGCGCGAGAAGCTCGCGGCAATCGACTCTTCCAAGGATTTCGTCATCAACGTTTGGGGCGTGGGTTATAAGATTCCTACATCGGGCAACCGCTAAGCATCGGGAGCACAATGGGAATCAAAAGCGCGCAGGCGAGGTCTATCCGGAACAAGACGCTCCTCATCGGGTTCTGCGTGCTGGTGGTCTACACGCTCATGTTCGTGTTCGCCACCATGCAGTTCTGGGACACGGCCTACCAGAAAGCCGCCTACAAGGTGGCGTCTGTAACCGCCCCCTGGAACTACGTCACCAAAGAGGAGTACATCAACCTCTACAGCGAGGCTACCTACAACATGCAGCTCGACGTCGAAGACTTCGACGCTAAGAACCCCGCCTACGACGCAGAAAACGATGACAACGAGAAGAACTCGGGCTACGACGACTCTGCGGATTACAGCTCTATGGACTCCTTGGACGCCGCTTCGCTCACGCCGGCGCTCACCATGAGCGACAGCAGCTACGAGGACATCGCGTTTTGGTCGGGCAAGGGGCTTTACGCATGGCGCGACCTCGCCACATACCACGCCTTCGTCAATGCGAAGCCCGCAGCGCTCATCGCATGCTACCTGGTAGGGTTGCTGTTGCTGCTCTTGCTGTTGCCGCCCAGGCTCATAAGCCAGATCGACAAGCTCGCCTTGGCCATTAAAGGCCTCTTTGCCGATAAGGACGCCCCCATCAACCTGCCCAAATCGCTTAAGGACGCACGAAGCGAGCTTTTGGATATCCAGAACCGCGAGCTGCACAACGAGCAGACCGCGAAGGTCGCCGAGCAACGCAAGAACGAGCTCGTCGCCTACCTCGCCCACGACATTCGCACGCCGCTTACCTCTGTCATCGGCTACCTGGACATCCTGCGCTCTACGCCGGACATGCCCGCAAAAGAGCGCGAGAAGTTCGCCGCCGTAGCCTACGACAAGGCCGAGCAGCTCGACACGCTCATCGAGGAGTTCTTCGAGATAACGCGCTACAACCTCCAAAGCATCCCCGTCGAACGAGAGCAAATCGACCTGCGCTTCTTCTGCCAGCAGATAGCGGAGTCGATCTACCCGCAGGCACAGGGCAAGAACCTCGAAATCAAAGTGCAGGTGCCAGAGGACGAGCAGGTTTTCATCGACCCGGAGAAGATGGCACGCGCCTGCGGCAACATCCTGCGCAACGCCATCGCCTACGCCAACCCGCAGACGGCCATCACCTTCACGGCGTACTGCAACGAGAAAAAG
>CAVCDT010000019.1:0-6115 GCA_963600995.1 Akkermansia muciniphila
TGCGCGTCGCTCTCCCCTACGAGGTTCTGCACCGTCACGACAGCCGAGACCACACGGTGCCTCGATGCCATTGCGAAGGTTCCCTTTCCTCGCAACCTCACAACGGCGCGATGTCGTTACAGGTTGGCCCCGACGTTGGTCTTCTGGGCCTTCTTGGCGCTCTTGATCAAAAACTCGCGGTTATCGTCTGTCTGGCGCAGGCTCTTGACCAGCATGTCCATAGCGCGCTCGGTGTTGTTCATGTTGGCGAGCAGACGGCGCAGGCCCCAGATGAGCGGCGCCTCCTGCGGGTCGAGCAGCAGCCCCTCCTTGCGCGTGCCGGAGGTAACCGGGTCGATCGCAGGGAAGATGCGGCGGTCTGCCAGCTGGCGGTCGAGCTTGAGCTCCATGTTGCCCGTGCCCTTGAACTCCTCGAAGATGACCTCGTCCATCTTGGAGCCCGTCTCGACCAGGGCCGTGCCCAGGATCGTGAGCGAGCCACCGTTCTCGATGTTGCGCGCAGCACCCAAAAAGCGCTTGGGCGGGTACAGCGCACCGGAGTCCACACCACCGGAGAGGATGCGCCCGGAAGCAGGCGTCCCCAGGTTGTAGGCGCGCGCGAGGCGCGTGATGGAGTCGAGCAGGATGACGACGTCTTGGCCTTGCTCGACCAGGCGCTTGGCGCGCTCGATCACGAGCTCTGCCACGGCGATATGATTCTCGCAGGGCATATCGAAGGTGGAGGAGATAACCTCGCCGTCGATGCTGCGCTCCATATCCGTGACTTCCTCGGGGCGCTCGTCGACGAGCAGGCACATGAGGTGCACCTCGGGGTTGTTGGCGCTGATGGCGGCAGCGATGTCCTTGAGAACGGTGGTCTTGCCCGCCTTGGGCGGGCTGACGATAAGGCCGCGCTGGCCCTTGCCGATGGGCGCGACCAAGTCGATGGCACGGGCCGTGTACGTGTTGTGGCCGTGCTCCATCACCAGGCGCTCGTCGGGGTAGACGGGCGTGAGCTGGGCGAACTTGACGCGGTGCGTGGGACCTTCGAAGGGCTCGCCGTTAAGCGAGACGATCATGTTGAGCGCAGGGTACTTCTCGTTCTCGCGCGCAGGGCGCACGCGGCCGGCGATGTAGTCGCCACGGCGCAGGGCATTGCGGCGCACCATGCTCGCACCCACGTAGACGTCGTGCTCACCGGCAAGATAGCCGTTGGTGCGGATGAAGCCGTAGCCGTCCGGCATCAAGTCGAGGATGCCGTCGACCATGACGAAGCCTTCTGCCTGCAGCAGCGCATCGTAGACGGCGCTCACCAAATCGTCGCGCTCGCCGTACTCCTTATGGTCGACACCAAGCTCTGCCGCCTTGGCGATGAGCTCCTCGTCGGCCAGGTTGGCGAGCTCGTCGCGCGTGGCAGACGGTGCGATCTCGCGGCGGGTGTTGCGGTTGCGGTTCTTGCGGCGGTTGTTGCGGCGGTCGCGATAGCGGTCCTGACGGCCCTGGCCGTCCTGGTTGTCGCCCTCGCCCTTGCCCTTGGCCTCTGTATCCGCATCGGGCTTAGCCTCGCCGGCAGCTGCCGCCTCGGCGCCCTCTGCTGCGGGCTTGGCCTCTGCCACATCCCCTGACGCCTGTTGGTCTGTGTCGTTGCGCTTGCGGCGGCGGTTGTTGCGGCGGCGGCCCTTGGAGCCCTCTGCCTGCGCATCCGCGCCAGCGTCGCCCTGGTCGCCGGTCTTGCCGCCGGCCTGGGCAGCGTCGGCGGCAGGCTTGTTGCCGCCCTCTGCAGCGCCCTTATCGGCAGAGCTGCCGGCTTCCTGCGCGGCTTGGGCAGCCTCGGCGGCCTTCTTGGCCTCGCGCTCCGCCTTGCGGCGGGCCTTCTCCTCGTCGCTCCGGCGCGGGCGGCCGCGGCGCTTGGGGGCAGGGCTCGCAGCTGCATCATCACCGGCGTCCCCTGCAGACTCTGCGGGCTTGGCATCCGCCCTGGCGGCGCTATCGGCCTTATCGGCCTCACCGACCTTGGCCTTGGTGCTCGCGGCCTTCTTCTTTGCCGCAGGTTTCGCCGCCTTCTTAGCTGCGGCATCATCGGCAACGGGCTCTTTATCGGCTGCCTTCTTGGAAGCGGTCTTCTTGACAGCGGACTTATCGGCATCGCCCTCGGCTGCGGGCTTGCCGGCCTGCGCGGCCTCTGCAGCGGCGGCAGCGGCCTTCTTTGCGGCTATCGTAGCGCGGCGCTTCGCAGCAGCAGCGGCCTTTTGCTCCTCGGTCAGCTTTCGACGAGTGCGGGGCTTGGGCTGCTCTGCCGCGCCGGCTGCCTCCTGGTTGATTTCTTCTTGAGCCATTAGGCGTTAACGACCTTTTCCCAATCGGCGGCGAACTTTGCGAGGCCCTGGTCCGTCAGCGGATGCATGACGCACTTCTTCATGGCGGAATAGGGCACGGTGGCGATATCGGCGCCCATGAGGGCAGCCTCGCGCACATGGTTGGCGCTGCGGATGGAGGCGGCGATGATCTCCACCTCCTGCTCGAACTCGTAGTTGTGGATAGCCGCGACGACCTCCTCGAGCTGGGCGACGCCGTTCTCAGAGATGTCGTCGAAACGGCCGACGAAGGGGCTGATGTAGCGCGCACCGGCGCGAGCGGCGAGCAGGGCCTGCGCAACGGAGAAGACCAAGGTCATGTTCACGGGGATGCCGTCGTCGCTCAAGGTGCGGCAGGCGGCCAGGCCCTCGACGGTCATCGGGATCTTGACGACGAGGTTGTCTGCCAGAGCGGCCAGCTCGCGCCCCTCGGCGATCATCTCCTCGCGGGTCTCACCGGTGACCTCGCCGGACACGGGGCCGTCGACCATGTCGCAGATCTTCTTGAGATGGTCCTGGAAATCCTCGAGCTTGCCGCCGGTCTTGGCGTAGAGAGAGGGGTTGGTGGTGACGCCTGCGAGGGCGCCCCAAGAGGCGACCTCGGCGATCTCGTCGAGGTTCGCGGTATCCAGGAAGAACTTCATGGATGCTCCTTAGGTTGGGGGGATAAATAAGCTGCCAAACGATGCGTTAAACGCAAAGGTGCCAAAGCCCGCGCGATGCGTTTATGATGATTGGCTTTACCTGAACAGATACCGAAGACATTGCGCCTTCGAAGTGCTTGCCACTATAACATTTAGCTCGAAACGGTACAATATGCGCGTTCTTACCATGGTGATAGGAGATTCTATGTCCCTCCCCCGCTTCTTTATCGAGACCCCGCTGCCCGACGAGGGCGAGGTCGCCTTGCCCTTCAACGCCGACGAGCTGCGCCACATCAACGTGCGCCGCTGCGAGGTGGGCGAGCACATCGCCTGCTTCAGCGAAGGGCGCAAGGCATGGGAGGTAGAGATCACCTATATCGACCATGAGCGCGTGACCGGCCGCATCCTGGCCCCGCTGCCCATCAAGCGCCTGCCGCACCTCACCTTGGTGCAGGGCATCTCCAAGGGCGACCGCATGGGCCAGACCATCCGCCAGACCACAGAGCTCGGCATCGAGCGCATCATCCCCTTCCTGGCAGAGCGCTCCATCGTGCGCCTGCGCAAGGACGAGGGCGGCTACAAGGGCGACCGCTGGCGCCGCATTGCGCTTTCTGCCGCGAAGCAGTCCGGCCGCTCCATACTCCCCACGGTGGAGGACCCCACCGCTCTAGCCGATATCTGCGAGGAGCTCAAGGGCTTCGACCGCGTCATCATCGCCTGGGAGGAGGCAGACCTCGACGGCGAGGGCCATGCGCTCTCTGTCGACAAGGCCCTGCGTGCAGAACCCAACTGCGACATCAACAGCCGCGTGGCACTGGTCATCGGGCCGGAAGGCGGCCTGACCAAGCACGAGGTCGACACCTTCAAGGCCGTCGGCGACCAGGTCAAGGTCGTCACGCTGGGAAGCCTCATCCTGCGTACGGAGACCGCAGGCACCGTGGCGGCCGCGCTGTGCATGTACGGCCTGGGCGGTTTGGGCGCCTGCCATTTCGACGACGAGCAGCCCCAGGCCTAAGGGCACCTGCCGCCAAGAGCGCACGCGCTACAGCACGCAGCGCCTCCTGACATCCAAGCGAGTATGACCAAGTTCCATATCACCACACACGGCTGCCGCGTCAACCGCGTTGAGTCCGACAACATCGCCGCGCGTCTCATGGCCGCCGGCTGGCAGGCCTCGTCTTTGGAGGAGGCCGATATCGCGCTGCTCAACACCTGCACGGTGACAGGCGAGGCAGACCACAAGAACCGCAAGGCGATCCGCCAGGCTCTCAAGAGGCAGGCAGGCCCCGTGCTCGTGACGGGCTGCGCCATCAACATCGCCGCCGACGCCTACCAAGAGATCGACCCGCGCGTGGTCTGCGAGGTCTCCAAGGAGATGGTGGCCAACCGCGCGCTCGACCTCATGCACCAGAGCCGCGCTGTCCAAGACGGCAACGTCGCCTACGGCGAGGGCTTCAGGACGCGCAGCGGCATCAAGGTGCAAGACGGCTGCGACAACGCGTGTACCTTCTGCATCGTGCACGTGGCGCGCGGACGCGCGAGAAGCGTCGACCCGGATACCGTCGTATCCCAAGCACGGCAGCTGGTAGAGGCAGGCAGCCGCGAGCTCGTGCTCGTGGGCATCGACACGGGCGCATGGCGCTGGGGCGACATGCGTTTGAGCGACCTGATACGTCGCCTGATGGACGAGACCGACGTAGGCCGCATACGCGTCCCCAGCATCGAGCCGCAAAGCGTCACGCCCCAGCTCATCGAGCTCATGGCCCAAAGCGAGGGACGGCTGTGCCGGCACCTGCACCTGGTGCTGCAATCAGGCAGCTCCAAGGTCCTGCGCGAGATGGCGCGCCGCTACGACGCGGACGCTTACCTGCAGCTCGCGCGCAGCATACGCGCCGCTGTTCCCGGCATCGCGCTATCGACCGATATCATCGTCGGGTTCCCCGGAGAGACGGATGAGGACTTCGCCGCGACCTGCGACATGGTCGAGGCCTGCGGCTTCATGAAGCTCCACGTGTTCCCCTACTCCAAGCGCCCGGGCACACCCGCCGCCGCGCGCGAGGACCAGATCGACCCCCGCGTGCGCACCAAGCGCGTCGAGGAACTCACCGCCTTGGGCAAACGTCTTGCGCTTGCTGATATGAGGGCGCGCGTGGGCAGCACGGAGAGCGTCATCGTCGAGCGCTACGGGCAGGGCACGTCGGAGAGCTTCCATGAGGTGCGCTTCGCTGACCAAGCACCCCTGGGCTCGCTGGTCGAGATGCGCTTCACAGGCATCGACCAGGAGAGACACTGCCTTATCGGCACGATCGTCTAGCGAGAATGACCCCTCCCCAACAGCAAGATGCCGGCACCTCCGCAGGCGCCGGCATTATCGTTGAGCCCTTGTTGTCTCTAGCTCCCTTAGGATCCGCGCGGGCACGCGCAACGCTGCGGGGCCGCCCTTAGCTGACGGGCACCCAACGCTCGAGGATGAGCAGCGTCTCCTCTTGGATATTGAGGCGCAAAGGCTCATCGTCGGAGACCACGGCGCCGCGTCCCAGCTCGTTGACGACGGTCTGTGACAGCCTCCAACCCATCTCGCCGTAGAGGTTGAGCAGCTCCTCGATCTTGCCGACGTTGGCCGCGCCATCCATCAGATCGCCCACCTTGACGACCTTGTACTCGAAATAGCCGCCGTTGCGCTTCGCGTACTCGTTGACCGCAAGCTCGCGGGGTGCGTTGCATGCCAGCCTGGTGCTGTCTTCGTTTGCCATCGTTGCGTCCTCCGTACCTAAAAGCCAATGTGCATCCTTCGATTGTAAAACGCGCGTATGGCGAAACCGTGACGGCTGGCCAATCGCTTGAAGACAGCAGCACAGATAACGACCTCCCCCCGCTGCCAGTATCCGCGTGCCCTTTATCGGCAACGTGAAGAGCGCATGGCTTGCGAACAGCAAAAGGCAAGCCGACACCCTACGATGCGGCTTGCTCAAGCTATACAGCAAGCTGTGCCTATGCGGGCGTGCCAGCAGGTTCGAAACCTAGTGGAACACGGGAATGATCAGCCACAAGGCGAAGAGCACGATGGCGGCGCAGACGGAGAAGCAGAAGGCGGCTCCCACGCGCGAGGACATATGGTGAATGCCCTCCTCGTCTGCG
>CAVCDT010000019.1:6125-16587 GCA_963600995.1 Akkermansia muciniphila
GCACAGACAAGCACGATGAGGAAATTGACGATGTTCATTTGCTGTTGCTCCTCTTAGGCGGCCATCGAGACGGGCTCGGTAGCGGGCATGATCTTGACTTCGGCGGACTCGTTGACGTTGTTGGCGCTCACAGGGTTGCGCTTGGAGAGATAGACGATGAACAGCGCTCCTGCCACGAGCAGCACGCCCACGGCGATGGTGCCCGCGATGCCCGTTTTGGCGATGACGCAGGCACCGGCGCCGATGAGGCCCGCGCAGGGGAAGGTGATGAGCCAGGCGATGAGCATACGCGAGGCGACCTTCCAGTTGACCGCGGTGCCCTTGCCCAGGCCGCTGCCGATGATAGAGCCGGAGCAGACCTGCGTGGTGGACAAGGCGAAGCCCATATGGCTCGAGACCAGGATAGTGGTGGCGCTGGCGGCCTCGGCTGCAAAGCCCTGCGGGGTGGAGATCTCCGTCAGGCCCTTGCCCAAGGTGCGGATGACGCGCCAGCCGCCCATGTAGGTGCCCAGGGCGATGGCCAGGCCGCAGATGGCGACAACCCACAGCTGTGGACCGGTGCCGCTGGCCTGGGCGCCGACGCTGATGAGCGTGAGGGTGATGATGCCCATGGTCTTTTGGGCATCATTGGTACCATGGGAGAGGGCGACCAGGCAGGCGGTGATGGTCTGGCCATGGCGGAAGTCCGTCTCGACGCGGTTGGCATCGACCTTCTTGACGATGGCCAAGATGAGCTTGACAGCGGTGAAGCTCGCCAAGCCGGCAACCACGGGAGAGATGAGCGCGGGGATCAGGACCTTGGTGAGGACGGCCATGAAGTTGATGCCCTCGACGCCCGCACCGATGATGACGGCGCCCACCAGGCCGCCGAAGAGCGCGTGGCTCGAGCTCGAGGGAAGCCCCACCAGCCAGGTGATGAGGTTCCATAGGATAGCGCCCACGAGACCCGCGAAGATGAACTCTGCGCCTATGGTCACCGCTTGCTCGTTGATGATGCCGCCGGATATGGTCTTTGCGACCTCGGTAGAGAGGAACGCTCCCACCAAGTTGAGCGTACCTGCGGCGATGACGGCGGTCTTGGGTTTGAGCGCGCCCGTCGCGATAGAGGTCGCCATCGCGTTGGCAGTGTCGTGGAACCCGTTGGTGAAGTCGAACGTCAAGGCGGTGACGATCACCATCCCCACGACGATCATAGTTGCGATTTCCATTAGGTTGTGGACTCCTTAGCTCTCATCCTCGTTATCTAGCTGCTGCGCTGGCTTCTGCGCCGGTACAGGCGCACGGACGCCAGCGCATAAGAAACGCACTAGAAACAAGTTAGAGACCCAAGGTGTTGATGCTGCAACGCGATTGTCAAGGATTTGCAAAGTCTGCGAAGCGCCCCTTGCGGCAAGCTGCTGCAGGGGGCGACCGCGCGACAGACCCTTAGGACGGAGCCTCGCCCGTCTCGATGATCGCGACCAGCGCATCCTCGTCAAGCACGGGGATGCCCAGCTGCTGCGCCTTGGCGAGCTTGCTTCCCGCCTTGGGGCCGGCGACCACGTAGCTGGTCTTCTTGCTCACACTCGACGAGCACTTGGCGCCGTACTCCTTGAGAAGACTCTCTGCGGTGGCGCGATCATAGCGCTCGAGGGAGCCGGTGAGCACGAAGGTCAACCCCGCGAGCGTCTGCGGCTTGAGGTTGGCGGCGTCTGCCTCCATGGTGAGGCCGGCGTCGCGCAGGCGTCGCACGAGGTCGCGGTTGGCATCTACGGCGAAGAAGTCGACGATGCTCTGCGCCACTATCTCGCCGATGCCGTCCACTTGGGTGAGCTGCGGCAAGCCGGCCTCCATGAGCGCATCGATGCTGCCGAAGGCACGAGCGAGCGCCTCGGCCGTGGTCTTTCCAATGTTGCGGATGCCCAGCCCAAAAAGCACGCTCGAGAAGGGCTGCTCTTTGCTCGCCTCGATCTGGCTGGCGATCTTGGCGGCGTTCTTGGCGCCGATGACGCGGTCGCTGCCGTCGCTGTTGCTGTCCTCACCGCGCTTGACCTGCGCAAGCTGCTCGGCCGTGAGCGCGTAGTAGTCGACGACGTCTTTGAGCATACCCGCATCGACCAAAGCCTCGATCACCTTGGGGCCCATGCCGTCGATATCGAGCGCGCCGCGGCTCACCCAATGCTCGAGGCGCTCTGCCGCCTGTGCCGGGCACTCCGCGCTCTCACAGCGCAGGAAGGCACCGTCGCGATGCAGGGGTGCGCCGCAGCTGGGGCAGGCCGCCGGAGGCTCGATAGGCTGCGCGGTAGGCGGGCGCAGCGACATGACAGCGCCCACGACCTCCGGGATCACGTCGCCCGCTTTGTGGATGATGATGGTGTCGCCTACGCGCACGTCCTTGCGCGCGACCTCGTCGTAGTTGTGCAGGGTCGCACGCGACACCACACTGCCATCGACGGTAGTGGGATCGAACTCCGCAACAGGGGTGCAAGCGCCCGTGCGCCCCACCTGCACGGCGACGTTGCGCAAGATAGTGGTCTTCTCCTCTGGGGGGAACTTGAAGGCGATGGCCCAGCGCGGCGCCTTGGCGGTAAAACCCAGCTGCTCTTGTATCGCGAAGCTGTCAACCTTGACCACGACGCCATCGATGTCGTAGCCCAGGCTGCCGCGCATCTTGAGGGCCTCCTCGCAAAAAGCACGGACCTCGCACTCGGACGAGACAGTCTTGATGTTGGGATTGACGCTGAAGCCCGCTTGGCGCAGCCAGTCCAGGAACTCATGCTGACTTGCTACGGGCAGCTGGCTTGCATCGGCGCAGGCGTAGATAAAGGTCGCCAAACCGCGCTGGCCTGTGATGTCCGCATCCTTTTGGCGCAGGGAGCCGGCGGCTGCGTTGCGGCAGTTGGCAAAGGGCTTCTTGAGCGCCATGCGTCGCCCGCCGCAGCCGGCGTCGACCTCTGCGTTGTGCTCGACGATCATGTCGTTTTCCCTGGCTATGGCGGCGTTGAGGGACTCGAAGCTCCCCTTGGGCATGTAGACCTCACCGCGAACCTCGATAGGTGCGTCAAAGCCCTGTGCCCCGCTCGCTGCATCGAGCACGGCGGGGACGTCTGCCACCTGGCGCACATTGGCCGTGACGTCCTCCCCCACGGCACCATCGCCGCGCGTGGCAGCGCGCGTCAGGACCCCGTCGCTGTACGTGAGGGCGATGGAAGAGCCGTCTATCTTGAGCTCGCAGCAATAGCTGATGGGATGCCCCACCGCCTGCCTCGTGCGCTCGAGCCAAGCGTCGAGCTCCTCGAGGTCCATCGCGTTGTCGAGCGAGTACATGCGCACGGCGTGCTGTGCAGGAGCAAAGCTCGAGGACACGGCACCGCCTACCGTCTGCGTAGGAGAGCTCTCATCCGCAAGCATGGGGAAGCGCTCCTCAAGCGCCTTGAGCTCGCGCTCGAGCGAGTCGTACGCCGCATCGGACAGCTCCGGCGCATCGTAGAGATAGTACTGCTCGCGCGCGCGATTAAGCGCTGCGCGCAGCTCCTCGACGCGCGCGATATCTGCATCTGTGGGAAAGCCGAACTGCTCTGCCATGTAGTGCTCCTGGTTATCGTTTTCTTTGCCCGGACATTGTAGCGCCGCCCTGTGACAGCGCGAGAAAGCGCGGCTAGGCGACAGCGTTCAAGTCGCTCGCGCGCAATCAGGCTGCCTATCGGCTACTCCTGCTTTGCCAGCACGGGCTTGCGCATGGCATTGCGGTCTATGGGGAAACTGTATCCCAGCTCGCGCTGCCAGATCTCTATCGCGAGCGCAGCTTGACCCACGAGCATCTCGCCCCCGTCGATGGCGATCGCCCCGCGCTTACGCGCGCCCTCGACGATGCGTGTGAGCCCGTGCGCATAGACCACGTCCATCACCACCTGCCCGCTATGGAAGAAGGAGGGGTCGATGATGGGCTCGTCACCCGGATTCATGCCGCGCGGCGTCGCGTCGACGAAGACGTTGCAGCCGGGCACGATGCGGAACACGTCGTCGTACGAAGCAGGCTCCAGGACGCTTGCGGCCTCCTCCGGCAGGACGCGGCCCATATAGCCCACGGCGGCGACGGCCTTGGGCAGGCTGCGGCTGAAAACCGTCACCTGGCGCGCACCCTTGCTCGCCAAAGCACAGGCGATGGCGCTCGAGGTAGGGCCGGTACCGCAGACGCAGGCGTATATGCGCTTGGGGTCGAGGCTGCCGGCGCGCACGATGGCGTCGACAGCGCCCAGGCCGTCGGTGTTGTAGGCGCACAAGTCGTACCCGCGGCGCACGAGCACGTTGGCCCCGCCTGCGGCCACCGCGCTCGCGTCCACGAAATCCGCCTGCTCCATGGCAAGCTGCTTGTAGGGCATGGTGATGTTGATGCCGTCCAGATGCCCCAAGCGCACGAGGTCCATCTGATGCAGCGCGTCTTCCTTGGTAGGGCACTCGATCGCCTCGTAGGTCCAGTCGACGCCCGCATCGCGGTAGACGATGTTGTGGATGGCGGGAGACAGCGAATGCCCCACCGGCGTCCCGATCACGGCAAAGCGCCTGCCGGTCTTCTCGTTTGCGCCCCTGACGCCTCCGTAGTTGGTCATCCTTCTCACTCCTCGCCAGCAACCCGGCAGCAGCCGCGCCCCATGAGCACGACGCCTATGCCACAGCTATGCCGTGTAGATATCCTTGGGAAACTCGCCTTTGGGATGCATCCCCAAAAGCAGTATGCGCTCGACCAGCCTGAAAACCCTGGTGTGCCACAGCTCGACCTTGCCCAGCGGTAGCACGAGGATGCTATGGATCCCCGCGAGGTTAGCCCCTAGGATATCCGTATAGGTCTGGTCTCCCACCATGCAAAGCTCCCCTGGCCCAAGCCCCAAGAGCTCTTGGGCGCGCCTGTAGCCTGCAGGCAGGGGCTTCATCGCCTTGCCCACGAACTCGCAGCCCAGCTGGCGCACCGCGCAGGTGACGCGCTCCTGGAAGCTGTTGGAGAGCACGAGCGTGGCAAGCCCCGCCTCCTGGCAGCTCTTAACCCAGGCAGCCATCTTGACGGGCACTTGGGTATCCGTGCGCGGCATGAGCGTGTTGTCCACATCGAGCAAGACGCCCTTGATACCGCGCGCCAGGAGCGCCTTGGGGTCGATATCGAGTACGCTCGCATAGTACTCGCGCGGTCTGAAGAGAGGCATGCGACTTACACCTGCCCGCGCTTACTGCAGCTTCGCCCAGGCCTTGTCGAAGGACGCCTGGTCTTTGTAGAACATCGTCTTGTCCTTCTTCGAGCTGTAGAAGAAGTAGAGGTAGCTCGTCTCATCAGGGTGCGCTGCTGCGTTGAGCGACACCAAACCCGGCGAGCAGATGGGCCCTGCGGGCAGGCCCTTCTTGTTGGGGTTGCGCGTATTGTAGGGGCTGTCGCTTGCCAGGTCCTCATTGGTGAGATCCTCGGTAAGGTCCTTGCCCACAGCATAGTACGTGGTCACGTCGCTCCCCAAGTTCATGTTCGCATGCAGGCGGTTGTAGAAGACGCTCGAGATAGACGTCTTATCGGAATCCTCGCGCGACTCCTTCTCGATCATAGAGGCCAAGATGAGCACGTCGTAGGTTGTCAGGTTCTTAGACGTCGCATAGCTCATGTCAACGCTCGCGATCTGCGTCGTGTAGTTGTCGAGCATCATGCGGATAACATCGTCTGCAGTCGACCCGAAGGGCACCGTGTAAGTGTCCGGGAAGAGGAACCCCTCCATCGAGTTGTCGTAGGCATCCGCGAGGAAGGGGTAATCACCCTGGTAGTCGCTTGCGCTGGTAGCGAGCTTGTAGAAATCATCCGCGTCAATCGAGCAGCTCTTCTGGACGGTCTTGGCGATCTTCTTGAGCGCGTAGCCCTCGGGGACGAGCAGCGTGTAGCCCGCATTGCCCGCGACCATGGCGTCGATGATCGAGCTCACGTCCTCGCCGCCGGTGAAGATGTAGGTGCCGGCCTTGAGCTGGTCTGCCACGCCCTTGTCCTTCACGGCGTTCAAGAAGTCGCTCTCGAGAGCGATCACGCCGTCGTCTTTGAGTGTCTTGGCGATCGCAGAAGAGGTGCTGCCCTCGGCAACCTCGACCGTAATCTGCTCACCCTCGCGCACATCGGCAGATTTCTCGCCCAGGTTGGGAAGCACCACGAAAGCGGCCACGACCACGGCGATGACGACGATAACGGCGAACAAGATGCCCAGATGGCCCTGCTTGTGGCGGGGCTTGGCACCTGCTGCCGGCACGGCCTTGCCCGCAGATACCGGCGTATCTTGCGTGCGACCCGCCTTATGGTCGCGCTTGGTCTTGCTTACCGAATGCTTACCTGCTGCCACTGGCAAAAACCTCTCGTACGTTGCCTGCTCTGTATCTCAAGCGCTGCCGGAGTGCCGCGTTAAGCACTGTCAGGCAACGCGCATATCGGCCGATTGCGTGCTGTTCTTATCGCAGCAACCTGTTGCGGCTCGGGGCTGAACTCAAGCGGCGGATCAGGACTCCTGCTGCTCGAGCCATGTGGAGAGAAATATCGACGCGGCGACGGCGTCGACCTTGCCGCGCATGTCGCGCTCGCTCAAGCCCTGCTCGCGCAGGTAGCGCTTTGCCTCGCTGCTGCTGAGGCGCTCATCGACGAACTCCACGGGCAAGTCGCAGGCCTGGGCGATCTTGTTGGCCGCATCCATCACACGGCGCGCCTGCTGCCCGCGCGACCCGCTCATAGACTTAGGACACCCGCAGACGAGCAGCTCAGGCTCGTAATCCTCGAGCACCATGCGCCAGCTGCGCGCATTGGCCATGACCTCTGCCGTGGGCAGGATCTTGACGGGCGTAGCAATCTTGCCCGGCGTTGCGCCATGCGCGATGCCGATGCGCTTCTCGCCTATGTCAAGCGCAAGCACATGCATGCGCGCCCCTTTCCTGCTTAGCGGCCCCCGCCTTCGAATCCCGCCGTTGACTTGCATGGCCCCGCCGCACAGGAACAAGGCCATGCGTCTTACCTGTCTTAAGCGCCCAGGAACTCCTTGGCCGCCTCGATAGCGGCGGGAATACCGGATGCGTCCTTGCCGCCGGCCTGAGCCATACCCGGCTTGCCGCCGCCGCCGCCCTTGATGTTGCCGGCTACGGCCTTAATGAGCTTGCCGGCGTTGAAGCCAGCCTCAATGGAGGCGTCGTTGCCGGCAGCCATCATGAGGGGGTTGCCGCCCTCCTCGTTGACGGCGAAGAGCACGCAGGCGAAGGGGGCCTTCTCGACGCGCTTCTTCATCGCGTCCCAGCCCTCGCGCATGGCGTCCATGTTGCTTGCGCCCAAGTCAGCCACGACGGCCTTGAAGCCCCCGAAGTCGATAGCGCTGTCGAGGTAATCGGCGAAGCTGCCCTCGCTTGCGGCCTTCTGGATCTTCTTGAGCTGGGCCTCTGCGTCCTTGGCGCGCGCCTTGAGGCTCTCGATGCGAGAGGCGACCTCGAGCGGCTTGCAGCCGAGCTCTGCCGCAGCGCGATGGAGCTCGTCAGCCTGGGAGGACACGTAGGCGAAGGCGTCGAAGCTCGTCACCGCCTCGATACGGCGGGTGTTGGCGCCGACAGAGCTCTCGCCGATGATCTTGAGCAGGCCGATCTGCGCCGCATGGCCCACATGGGTGCCGCCGCACAGCTCCTTGGAGAACGCGCCGACCTCGACCACGCGAACGAACTCGCCGTACTTCTCGCCGAAGAGCGCCAAGACGCCCGCCTCGCGGGCTGCGTTGAGGCTTGTCTCATAGGTGACGACGGAGAGGTCGGACATGATGATGTCGTTGGCGATGCGCTCGATCTCTACGATCTGGTCATGCGTGAGCGCCTCGAAGTGCGTGAAGTCGAAGCGCAGGCGATCGGGAGCCACCAAGGAACCCGCCTGCTTGACATGGTCGCCCAAGACCATGGACAGCGCCTTTTGCAGGATATGCGTAGCCGTATGGTTGCGTGCGATACGCGCGCGACGGCGCGTGTCGATAGCCGCTGTGACGCTTTGGCCCACGCTCACGCTGCCGCTCTTGACAACGCTCTTGTGGACGGGCAGACCTGCCTGGGGCTTGACGGTATCGGTGACCTCGATCTCGAGGCCCTCAGCCGTGATGGTGCCGGTGTCGCCCACCTGGCCGCCCATCTCGCCGTAAAACGGCGTCGCATCCAAGACGATGCCGGCCTCCGTGCCCGCCTGGGCGCTCTCCACGCACTGGCCGTCGACCACGATAGCCACCACGTGCGCCTCGGATTCATCCTCTGCATAACCCGTGAACTCGATAGTGCCGGCGTCCTCAGCGACCTTGGCGTAAACGTCGCCGCCCAAATCCCATGCATCGTCCTTGCGTGCGTCGCGAGCGCGTTTGCGCTGGGCCTCCATCTCGACCTCGAAGCCGGCCTCGTCGACCTCGATACCCGCCTCCGCGCAGATCTCGCAGGTGAGCTCGAAGGGGAACCCGTAGGTGTCATGCAGGGTGAAGGCGCTCTTGCCGTCCAAGGTATCGCCGGCGCCGAGCCCCTCGAGCGCCTCGCTCAAGAAGCCCTCGCCGTGGGCGAGCGTCGCGCGGAACCTCTCCTCCTCGTTGAGCAAGGTGCTGGCGATGAGCGCCTTGTTCTCGACGATCTCCGGGTAGACATCGCCCATCTGTGCAACGACCTCGTCGAGGAAGACGCCCAGGAAGGGCTTGTCGATGCCCTGGATATGGCCATGGCGCACAGCACGGCGCAGCAAACGGCGCAGGACATAGCCGCGGCCCTCGTTAGAGGGAAGGATGCCGTCGCCGATCATGAAGGTGATGGCACGGGAATGGTCTGCCATGATGCGCAGCGAGAGATCCGTCTTGTAGTCGACGCCGTAGGTCTTGCCCGTGAGCTTCTCGCCCACAGCCACCAGGCTGCGCAGGATATCGCTATCGAAGTTGGAGGTCACGCCCTGCAGGATAGCTGCCGCGCGCTCGAGGCCCATGCCCGTGTCGATGTTCTTCTTCTCGAGCGGGACGAGCGTGCCGTCCTCTTGCCCGTCGTACTGGGTGAAGACGAGGTTCCAGTACTCCAGGAAGCGGTCGCAGTCGCAGCCGGGAGCACAACCGGGCTCGCCGCAGCCTACCTCGGCGCCCTGGTCGTAGTAGAGCTCAGAGCAGGGGCCGCAGGGGCCGGTGGGTCCTGCACGCCAGAAGTTGTCATCCTCGCCCAAACGGGAGATATGGCTAGGGTCGACGCCCACGCGCTCCCAGATGGCAGCCGTCTCCTCGTCCTCCTCGAAGATGGTGACGTAGATCCTATCGGGGTCGAGCTCCATCACCTGCGTGGAGAACTCCCAGGCCCAGGCGCACATCTCGTCTTTGAAGTACTCGCCAAAGGAGAAGTTGCCCATCATCTCGAAGAAGCTCAAGTGGCGGCCGTCGGTGCCGATGCAGTCGATGTCGTTGGTGCGCACGCATTTCTGGCTGGTGGTGGTGCCGATGTACTTGGGATCGATGTGCTTTTGCTGGAGGAAGTACGGCTTGAACTGGACCATGCCCGCAACAGTGAGCAACAGGGAGGGGTCGTCTGGGATCAAAGACGAAGACGGCCAATGCTGGCAGCCTTTCTCCTCGAAGAACTTGATGTATGCCGCGCGAAGCTCGGCCGAGGTCATACGTTTCACTGGTGCTCCTTTATCTCTCTCTTCTTAGAAAACGATGATGTCCAAGCAAGCCTGGGATGGTTGCCGTTATTCCTTCTTGCCCTTGCCCACCGGGTAGACGAAGCGCTTCTTACCGCCGGATGCCGCAGAGCCCGTGTTCTCGTCCACGAGACCCTTGACGTGGTCGAGCAAGCCCGCAACCGCCTCGCTGGGCGCAGCGACGAGGTTGTTCACGGTGGTGGCGGCGCTTCCTGCGACATCGGTCACCTGCTCGACATCTTCCAAGATGCCGTCGACGCGCAAGAGCTCCAAATTGACGGTATCGACCGTGAGCTGAACGCGGTCGACCAAGGGGTCCACCTTCTCGATAGCAGGGCCGATCGCCTTAACGCTGGGCGCGATCTCGCTCACCATGGCGTTGACGTTCTCCAGCGCGGGAGTCACCTCTTTGTTGGCGGACTCGACAAGGTCGTTGACGCCCTTCATAGCCTTGGCGGCGCGGACGAGCACGACGATGAGCGCGACGAGCGCGACGATACCCAGCACCGCCAACACGGCGAGCAGCCAGGGCATCGCATCGGATGCGGGGTTGTTCATGGGCGTTTCTCCTCACATTTGGGATCAAGACGCATATCTAAGGGATTCTACTCGATTTGAGCCTGAGCAGACAGGAGCGCCGGGCATTCTCTACAGAGGGGCGTTGGAGCTTGACATGCGGCAAAACGCAAGCAAGACCTCGCAGCTCACGGCGCGAACACCACCCTCTCTCGCGCATGAAATGAGACCTCCAAGCTAAGGCGCTAGCAGACGCGCACCTCTCGCCTGAATCCCCGAACACCA
>CAVCDT010000019.1:16597-23404 GCA_963600995.1 Akkermansia muciniphila
GGCGGATAGAACACGGGCAACAGAGACGGCAGCTTAGAACTCCGCGTTGCCCACCGTGCGCGGATGAGGGATGACGTCGCGGATGTTGCTCACACCCGTGAGGTACATCACCAAGCGCTCGAAGCCCAACCCGAACCCCGCATGCTTGCAGGTGCCGTAGCGGCGCAGGTCGCAGTAGTACTTGTACTGGGATGCATCCATGCCGAGCTCCTCGATGCGGCGCTCGAGCACATCGAGGCGCTCCTCACGCTGCGAGCCGCCCACGATCTCTCCTATGCCGGGGACAAGACAGTCCGCCGCGGCAACGGTCTTTCCGTCATCGTTGAGGCGCATGTAGAAGGCCTTGATCTGGGCAGGGTAGTCGTAGACGAAGGTGGGCCTGGCAAAATGCTCCTCGGCTAGGAAGCGCTCATGCTCTGTCTGCAGGTCGTCCCCCCATTCGACGGGGTACTCGAACTTGCACCCCTGGGCGGCTGCGTCTTGCAGGATCTTGACGGCATCCGTATAGGACACGCGCGCGAAGCTGCTACCGGCCACATGCTCCAAACGCTCGAGCAGGCCCTTGTCCACGAACTTGCCGCACATGGAGAGCTCGTCTTGGCATTGCTCCATCACAGAGCGGATCACGTATTTGAGCATATCCTCTGCCAAGTCCATATCGTCTTCGAGATCCGCGAAGGCGATCTCTGGCTCGACCATCCAGAACTCCGCAGCATGGCGAGCGGTATTGGAGTTCTCCGCCCTAAAGGTAGGGCCGAAGGTATAGACATCGCCCATCGACATGGCGAAGTTCTCTGCATTGAGCTGCCCTGACACGGTGAGGCTTGCCGCCGTGCCAAAGAAGTCCTTGCTGTAGTCGATGTTGCCCTTGTCATCCAAGGGCGGGTTAGCGGGATCGATAGTGGTCACGCGAAACATCTCGCCGGCACCTTCGGCATCGGAAGCCGTGATGATAGGCGTATTGATATAGGCGAACCCGCGCTCTTGGAAGAACCTGTGGATAGCGAACGCCGCCGTGGACCTGACGCGGAATACCGCGCGGAAGAGATTGGTGCGCGGGCGCAGATGCTGTTGGGTACGCAGGAACTCGACGCTGGCGCGCTTCTTCTGCAGCGGGTAATCAGGGGCAGAGGCACCCGCCACCTCGATGGAGGCTGCAGCGACCTCGATAGGCTGCGGGGCGTCCGGCGTGAGCTTGAGCTCGCCGCGGACCACTACAGAGGCGCCCACGTTCTGATGCGAGATCTCCTCGTAGTTCTCAAGAAGGTCGCAGCTCATGACAACCTGCAGGTCCTTGAAACAGCTGCCGTCGTTGATAGTCACGAACCCGAAGTTCTTCATGTCCCGTATCGACCGCACCCAGCCGGCTACAGTAACCGTCTTACCGCCAAGCTCCTGCATATCGGCATAGAGGGCAGCGATTCTCGTTCTCTGCATATGGCATCCTCCTCACCAAGCGGGACAAACCCGCCTCCAAGCGCAGCGCGGGGTTGCCTGGAATCCAAAGCGCTTCATCCCGCGCATGGGCCTTGCGCAAACTGTCTTACACCGCTTGCGCTCACGTATCCTTCCCAGCGTCTTGGTCTTGCCCGGCAAGATCCTGCTTTGGGAACCGCAGCGTCTCCCAACCCGTGTCCACGCTGGGCTGGTAGAAGCAGCCGCGCTCCAAACCATCGGGGAGATACTGCTGCTCGACCCAATGGCCCGGATAGTTGTGCGGATAGAGATACGCACCGTACTCGTCGCTTCCCGGACGATGGCGGTCGCGCAGATGGTTGGGCACCTGACGCGCCGGCCCGTTTCTAACCTCTGCCAAAGCGGCGTCGATGGCGGACTCCGCAGAGTTGCTCTTAGGCGCGAGCGCCAAGTAGATCACCGCATGCGCCAGGTTGATGCGGCACTCCGGCAAACCTATGACCTCTGCCGCCTTGAAAGCCGCATGCGCGATGGGGAGCGCGCGCGGATCTGCCAGGCCTATGTCCTCGCTGGCCGATATCATGATGCGCCGCGCGATGAAGCGCGGATCCTCGCCGCCCTCGATCATGCGCGCAAGCCAGTAGATCGCCGCATCCGGATCGCTGCCGCGTATCGACTTGATGAAGGCGCTGATGATGTCGTAGTGATTGTCGCCGTCCTTGTCGTACGGCAGCTGCCTGTGGGGCATGGCGTCGTTGACATCTGTCGCCTCGATATGCCCGTCTTTGGCCAAGGCGGCGGCGAGCTCGAGCGTGGTGAGCGCCATGCGCCCGTCGCCGCCCGCAGTGAGCACGATGGCGTTGAGGGCGTCGTCGCTGATGGTGTAGGCGCCCTTGAGGCCGCGGTCATCTGCAAGGGCACGCTCTATCAAGGCGCGCACGCCGTTGTTGCCGATAGGCTTGAGCTCGACGATGCGGCTGCGGCTGATGAGGGCGGAGTTCACCTCGAAGAAGGGGTTCTCCGTCGTGGCGCCTATCAAGATAACAACGCGGTCCTCCACCGCGTGCAGCAGCGCGTCTTGCTGGCTGCGCGAGAAACGATGGATCTCGTCAATGAAGAGGATCGTGCGCTTCTTGCTCATGAGCAGGCGTTGGTTTGCGGCATCGATCTCACGCCGTAGATCCTTAACGGTGCCCGTGATAGCGCTTACCTCAACGAAGACGGCATTAGTGCTGTGAGCGATGACATGCGCGATAGAGGTCTTGCCAGTACCCGCAGGCCCGTAGAGAATCACCGATGACAAGGTGTCGCTCTCTATTGCACGATACAGCCATGTGCCCTTGCCGATGGCCTCCTCCTGGCCCACGACCTCTGCCATGGTACGAGGACGCATACGCACGGCAAGGGGCGCCGCTGCAAAGCGCGTCTCGTTGTCGATCTCTGTAAAGAGGTTATCCATTCCATCCATGTTCATAGTGGCAATGATACAGGAAAGACAGCCCTACTGGTACCCAAAATCGAACACGTGTTTGGATATTTTCAACCGCTCTAATCATCATCAAGGCAACGGCGATGATGCCTAAGGCACACCCGCACAAGCAAGATAGTTGCGCTAGGATACACGGAGCGGAAAGCTGCTGCTCCTACAACGGCTACTCCGGTTTATCAGAGATTGAGGGAGGCTGCTTCAGCCAGCAATGGCTGGGCGGCTTTTCCTCTTCTGCCCCACCTTCACCTGCACCAAGCGCAGAAGTATAGAAAACATGTCAGGCACAGCTAGCAATGCAGGAAAATAAGCTAAACTGCAAGGGTACGGGTCGGCTGCTGCTGCTACAGCGGCTACCCCATAACATTTACGGTGTTGAGGGAAGCCGCTTCAGCCAGCGATGGCTGGGCGGCTTTTCCTCGTCTAACCCTTAATCACAAACACGATGAACGTGGCAAACGCAACTAAGAAACTTGCGAAGAGAAAAAGATCGCCCCAAGTGACCATACAGGCACCTCCTATACATAGGGGGTAGCCTTGCCGACCCGCGTGCGGCGATGATAGCAGAGAAAAAGCGCGCTGCCGGCTTCGTGAAGGCAACGAGAAAGAAGGGCCGCTATCTCTAGCAGCCCTTCCTTAATCTCTATGGTGCGCGAGGTGGGATTCGAACCCACACGAGTCTCCTCAGAGGTTTTTGAGACCACCGCGTCTGCCGTTCCGCCACTCGCGCGTGCTTTGGAATTATGCCACAACTTTCGTGTCGCACAATATACAAAATGCTGAACGATATCGATCCTCAAGTCAAGACTGGCAATTGCCTTGCACGCGCTTTATATTCGAACCGTGCTCATCCCTCGACTGGGTTTTAGCGATGGACCGATGTCGAAACGCAAGGGAGCTTCAGATTCCAAGTTCTGAAAGGGATCCCTCATTGCGCAGGGGAAGCTGGATGGCTTGGTGCGAGCACCCACCTACTTAGGTGGGTTCATCCTTGCCAGCGGGGGATGGCATAGGGGCTGCCGCTCGATGAGCGGCAGCCCCTATGCTTTGCTGTATGTGACCTAACGTGCAGCCCGACCTCTTCTAATGCGCAGCCTTACCTCTTGGCCTTACCCTTGACATTGAATGACACGCCAAACGGCTTGCTGTAGGCGTTGACCTTCGCCATGACGGACTTCTTGCTCGCGCCGGACAAAACCACCGGCTGGTAGTCGTTGTAGCCGGAATGCCCGCTCACGCTGCAGGGGATCACCTTGAGCGCCTTGTCCTTGAGCAGCTTGCCGTCCTCGATGGTGAAGGTCTTCTGCACGATCATCGTGTTCTTATCTGCAGGGTTGGAGTTTCCCCCAAAGCAGAAGTTGCCCAGGCTATAGCAGATATAGACGCCCTTGTACTTCTCGATGCCCTGCAGAACGTGCGGGTGGTGCCCCAAGACGAGGTCCGCCCCTTTATCCACGGCGTAGTGGGCGATCGACTTCTGCGTGGCGCTGGGGTAATAATCCTTCTCGATGCCGGCATGCATACTCACGATGATGACGTCGGCCTTCTTTTTCTTGAGCTTGGCGATACCTGCCTTGATAAGCGGTTTGGCCTGGCCGCCGTAGCGCCCGATATCGTCGACGGCTACCATGCCGATCTTGACGCCGCCGGTCTTGTAGACGCTCACCTTGGAGTACGAAGCCAGCTTGATACCCGCCTTCTTGACGTAGCGGACGGTATCCTTGTAGCTCACGCTGCCGTAGTCATAGCAATGATTGTTGGCAAAGCTCACCGCCTCGACAGAACCCTTGGTGAGTATCTTGGTATAGCTGGGAAGACCCCTGAAGGCAAAGGCCTTGTCTGCCTTGCTGCCGCGCTTGGTGAGCGTGCCCTCCAAGTTGACGATAGTGAGGTCGTCTTGCTCGAAGACGCTCTTAACGTTTTTGAGGAAGTAGGCCGCGCCCTCCTGCGAGTACTTGGCGTTGAGACTCGTTGCGTAGTTGAAGGCGCTATCCGTCCCCAGGGTGCAATCCCCTGCAGCGCTTACCACGACCTGCTTGACCTTGACGAGGCTGTTGTCGATCACCGGGCCCACGAACTCGTCCGCTGCCGCAGCCTTTGCTGCAGATGCACTGGCAGCGCAAGCCTGTCCAGCTGCCCCGCTGCCAAAGCCAACGAGCAGCACAGACGCAGTACAAAGCGCAATGGCACACACCCCTGCCCCCGCTATCGTCATCCTACCGACGCTTTTGGCGGCCCTGAATACAGATCTCATGGGATTCCCTTCCACAGCATTGCCCTATGCAAAGAAGCGGGCGCCCATCCCCAGACGCCCGCTACAGTCAAACCCTTAGTACTGGCTCGGATGCTTCTTGAAGAAGTCGAAGCGCGGCGGCAGCTCTTTGAGGTTGAACAGGCCTGCAGCACGCTCCTCATCGTCTGCCCAGAACCCGAGCGTCTCGAAGATATGGTCCCAATCGAAGAAGCCGGCAAACAGGGTATCGCAGCCCTCTGCCACCTTGATATCGAGGTATTCGAAGATCATCTGGGTACCCTGAGCGACGATGGGGTGCATCAAGACGGTAGCCGTGCGCAGCAACTGGAACGCATCGATGAGCAGCTGACGGTAAGCATCAGCGCCGAGCTCCTCCTCCTTGGCAGCACACTCACGGCTGACGGTGGTCCACATCTTGTTGGCATCGCGGATAAAGCCGTCCATAAGGGCCATGACGGCATGGAACTCGAACCTGCTCATGAGCTGCTCGTACTCGAGCACGGTGCTGCGGCACTTCTCGAGCACATCTGCGCTCACCTGGCCCAAAGGTGCCTTGCCGCCAAAGTGCTTTTGCGACGTGTAGAAGCAGCTGCGCGCCAAGCGGTTGTAGATGTTGGTGAGCAGCGCGCCCTCCTTGAGAGCGGGATCGGGGGACTTCTCCTGGGCGTTGGGGTCGAACACCTTGGGGCTGAAGCTCACGCTCTTGAGGCCCAGGCCCAGCGCCGCCCAGTGGGCGCGCAGCTGCTCGACGGTGTAATGGTCCAAGAGCTCGTCTGCCAAAGGCGGCTTGACCGCACCGGAGCTCGAAGCCTTCTTACCCAAGAAGAGAATATGGTGGTTGGGGACGAGTACCGTCTGGCGCAAGTCGTCGCCCGTACCCTCTGCCTTGGCATCTGCGGCGTTGAAGCCGGCCCACAGAGCAGGCTGGGCGATGCCGTAGAAGTAGATGTTGTCCTGGCCGATGAACTGGTAGACCTCTGCGTCATCCGAGCACCAGAAGTCCTTCCACTCCGCATCGTCGCGGCCCTTCTGCTCGAGCGCGGCGCGCGAGAAGCTGATAGGCGCCCACAGCGACTCCGGCCAGCACCAAGTGGTGAGGCCCGTGACATCCTCGAGGTCGGGCGCGGCGACGCCCCACTCGATGTTGCCCGTCAGGCGAAAGGGTACGAGCGCCTTGCCGCTGCGGTAGCGGATGCCCGCAGCAGAGAGCACGGGCAGCGCCTCCTCGCGCAAGGAGAAATCGGCGAACTCGAGCCCGAAGGACGCCTTGCCCTTCTCTGCGGGCAAAAACTTGTGGGCGGGAAGCTTGTCCTCGATAGCACGATAGGCCTCTTCAAGCTCGTTTTTGATGTAGATGATGGGCGGCACCAGGAACTCGCGCTCTGTGGTGACCGTCACCTCGCGCGTGCGCGGGTCTGCCGCGATGTTGTCGACGTGCTCGGCCACAAGCTCGCGCATCTCCGGAAGCTTGAAATACCAGTTGACCACGGGGCGAAGCTCGGGCGTCTGGCCGGTGAGCGTCGACTTGGGGGCGATGCAGTCCTCGGGCATGAACTGATGGCCCAGATCGCACTCGTCTGCGTAAGCTTTCTCGGACTTGCAGCCCTGCACGGGGCAGCGGCCGATGACCTGGCGGCCGTTGAGGAAGGTC